>CAZQEU010000119.1:0-1570 GCA_964592335.1 uncultured Thermoplasmatales archaeon | reverse complement strand
CCTGATTTTGGAAAACTTGAACTTGTTGATCAAGAAATATGGTATATGAGTTTTAACAGGAGGGATAATTAATGAAGAAACATTATGTTAAGTTTAAACAAACAGATGTTGATGGCAAGGAACATTTTTATAAAGAATGGTTTGAAAACAGTAAGGCACGTAAAAACTTTATACGACAGCTGGAGTTATCTAGTCGTCATACTAGTCTTCCTTTTGAAATAGTTGATACTTGGGAGGAATAATATTTATGCATATTGATTTTGATAAAATAACAGTTGTTGAGATGTATGGGCTATCTGAGTTTTTCAATCTTTATTGTGATGGTGATCAGCGTTGTGTCGTAATTGATGGAGTGGTAGAATGAGTAGCGATGGGCGCATTACTTTTAGACCAACTAAAGAGATGAATGATAAAATAGAGGCTGTTATGCGCTCTGGAAAGTATCTTAAAAAAAGTGATCTTATTCGTGATGCTATCTGGCGTGGTCTAGAAGAAATAGAGAAAGGTATGAAATATGGCATCACTGAAGACTAAGTTTGATTTAATTATTGGTATAGTATTATTCTCTATAGGTATATGTATGTTAGTGTTTCTACATATGTTTGCTCCTTATTGTGCAACGCATATCTGTGGTTGCACTGGGCAGGGTGAGCAATGGATGATTTTGCAACCACTTGGGGCTATTTTAATAATTGTAGGAACATTGTTTTTATTTAGTTGGAAATGGGAGTTGTAAAAAATATGGTAGATAAAAAAATAGATAAAAAAACTGAGGCTGTTGAAACAACACTAGATGGTATGGGGTTTGTTGAGGATTCTAATAAAAAAGGATTATTTAAAAAAGAGATTGGTGATAACCAGATAGCGTTTTGGGATTTTCGTAAAAACCAGCGTGGAAGGTTTTATATAACTGAGATAGGCGGGGATTTTGTATCTGACGATCAAGCTAAACAAACAGAGGAATATATTATTGTACGCCAAAACATTGATAATAAGGCGCCTGAGACACAGAAAACAAAAACTAAGCCTAAGAGTATCACACCCATTAAAAAAACCCCTGAGGCTATTGTATTGCGTGGTACAGAGGATGATATAACTAATGTTGTACAGTCACGTAACCTGGATCTTATACGTAAAGCATCTAAGGATAAAAACAACCCCGGAAAAGGTATTTTATATTATGATGAAAAAATAGGTGATTTTCAACTAGTTGAGCCATCTGTTGAACTTGTGGATCTTATCACGGCGCAGATGGGTAATATATCTGTTGAGATACTTGAGAAAGGCAATAAGACACATGTAAATATCGAGACGGGTGATGAGTATCAGACGTATTATGCTATTGTCAAAGCAACTGATAAAGTCACTGGCACCGAGGGTATTGGATCTGCTGAGGAGATCATTGATTTTGGTGAGATGCAACGTAAACACAACCCTCGTACTTTTGCGCTTACAAAGGCTATTAGAAAGGCTGAACGTAATGCTAAGGAGCGATTGATACCTGTGCCACGCCGAGCTATGGTTGAGCTAGTTAAAGAACTTATGAAATAAAAGGAGAAATAAAAAATGA
>CAZQEU010000118.1:0-1686 GCA_964592335.1 uncultured Thermoplasmatales archaeon | reverse complement strand
ATTTTGCTAGCTGTTGCAACAAGTCTATTCGCATTTTTATACACTTACCTTAACATTTTTGTTAAGTATGGTGCATATATTTGCGAAGTATATTAACTTTTCGCAATCGTTATTTTAACGGACCTGGCGAGTTAGGCCTGTTTAACAGGAGAAAAAATACATTTAGGTTACCTACATATCATTTGTCTGTATAACACTAATCTTGATTACTTTTTTGTATTTAGTTTAAGTTGTTTTTAAAGTCAAAATGTAAATTAAAATGAAAAAGCTTAAATAGTTTTTTCTATATAGTTTACATTATGATTGTTAGTAGAGAAATTGAAACCTTCAAATTCCTTCCGTCATCTGAAACAGATATAGTAAAGAAAATAAACTTGTCGTCTGGAACAATTTCAAAAATTACAAAAAAAATGATAAAAAATGGACTTGCTAAAAAAAATAGACAAGGGATGAAAATAATTGTTGAAATTGCTCAAACATCTCATGCGCAAAAACTTGAAGTAATAATAAAAAATTTTAACAGGCTACCTTTAGAAAATATTCTCTCATATTCTAAATTGAAATTGATAGCAATACTGGAGTATCCTTTAAATAAAAAAGAAATTAGCCAAAAGCTAAATCTATCTCGACAATGGACATATAATACAATAAAAGACCTAGCTAGCTATGGCATCATACTAAAAAAATCAGAGGGGTATTATCTAAATCCTACACATCAATCTTTATTTGATTTTGCAAAAGAGTATTATAATTATAAAAATCATCAAACATTAAAAACAATTTCAGAAGATGCCCAGATAATATGGCAACATGGAGATGAATTTTTATTTAAAACAAAAAAAGAATTAACAAAACCTCCTGAAACAGCAGTTACAGCCTTTTCAAAATATAATTTACCATTAATGGGGGATGTAAAATATTATTATAACACAGAAAGACAATTACAAATAACTGATATTATTTTACATACAATTTTAATAGATCCTCAAAGTAAAACCTATAATGCTTATGCGTGTCTTTTATACGAAAAAACAAAGCCAGCAGATATTATTAAAAAAGCAAGAATTTACAATCTTGCAGAACATATGCAAACTTTAATTTCATTTACTGAAAAACAAGAATCAGAAAAAAAATTTATGCCGACATTGGATGAATACATGTCATTAGCAAAACAATATAGGGTAAGATAATATGAAAATGTTTGATAGTAACTACATAGAACTCGAACTTAAAAATATAAACAAATATCTAAATAAACCGATAAATATCTATATTTTTGGTGGAGGTGCAATGAGTTTTTTTGACCTAAAAACAGCTACAAAAGACATCGATGTTTTATTGCCCTTAGAGGCAGAAGCATCTGTATTAATAAAAGCATTATACAAAAGTGGATACAAAAAAATTGAAACAAAAGATCCCACCTATATACAAATGAAAACCCGTGAAATAATTGAAAACGCAGATGGGTTCAGATGGGATATTTTTGTAAATAAAATATGCGGTGGTCTAACATTTTCAGAGGATATGCAAAAACGATCCCAAAAATATAAAGAATTCAACAACATCAAAGCCTATTTAGTATCACCCGAGGATATTTTCATACTTAAATCAGTAACTTCAAGACCAAGAGATAGAGAAGATATGTTTACTTTATTTTCCCATGGTCTTAATGTAGAAATAATTAAG
>CAZQEU010000117.1:0-1743 GCA_964592335.1 uncultured Thermoplasmatales archaeon | reverse complement strand
GATTGATATTTTCATTTAATTTTATCAATGCTTGAGTCATACTAAGTTCACCTAATTTTATATTAGTTAAACTAATTTATATACTTTTCTATTAAATCTAACAAAATGTAATATTTTTCCGAGAAATTAGAGTTTTAATCTCTTTTTTACTTCTTCTAACGTAAGATATTTACCATTTTTAATGTCTTCTCTTGCTCTTTTAATTTCTTTTAATGTTCCTTCATTAAGTTCTAGGTCATCTTCATCCATTTTATTTTGCTAATAATAATTTGTTTTATATATGCTCTTCTGCCTTCAAAAAAATAAAAAATAAGGAGAAAAACTGATCAAAAGAAAGTTTTATTCACTAAGCCATTTTTCATCTATTCTAGTATAATCAGATAACTCCTCAGGTTTAAACCAGAGATTAATTTCAAACTCTGCTGTATCCTCTCCATCAGAGCCGTGAACAATATTTCGACCTATAAACTGACCATAATCACCACGGATACTCCCTGGTGTTGCTTCTGCTGGATTAGTTTTACCCATCATATTTCTAACAAGCTCAATTGCATTAAATCCCTCAAGAACCATTGCAACAACCGGTGAAGACGTAATATATTTTACAGTCGGCTCAAAAAATGGTTTACCCTTATGAACGCCGTAATGCTTTTCTGCAAGTTCTTTGCTGACTGAAACCATTTTCATAGCGATAATTTTAAGACCTTTTTTTTCAAAACGACTAATAATTTCACCTATAAAACTACGCTGTACACCATCAGGTTTTATCATAACAAATGTTCTTTGTTTTTTCATAACTAATCACCAAATCAATATTATACCCTGCATAATTCTTTTATATAAAACACTAACGGACAAAACTAAACAAAGGATTTAAAAGCAAAATACAAAATAATTACTGTAACATTAAACGTCACATGTGCAATAATAGCTGCATAAAGATTCTTTGTTTTAATTACAATATATCCAAGTAAAAGACCCATAACTATAGGCATAATAACAGGGTATATTTTTCCATAGCTCATATGAGCAACACCAAATAAAACAGCAGTCAGCATGATAGCAAAATTTTGACCTGCAAAAGACTCAAATTTTTCCAATAAAAAACCACGGAAAAATATCTCTTCAGCAACAGGCATCACTGCCACAAGGAAAAAAAGAATAGCCGGTGAAAAAAGCGCTTCCAAATCAGGTATATTACTTAAATCAGATAGATCTGCACCACTCTGTTGTAAAATAAATTCTAAAACAAATGTAATTGCAAATATTAAACCAACTGTAAGAATACCCCATAAAAAAGCCATATCAATATTTTTAAGTGTGAGACGTATTTTTGTCAGTGTTTTTTTAAAAGAAAGAGAATTTACTAGTAGATACCATAAGAGCGGAAATAAGATAAAAAATACAAAAGCAAATATTAGTTGAAAAATAAGCATAAAAATCTCAGCCATTAAATCAAGATTTTCAACAATATTTTGATATTCTACTGATTGAGTTGAAGGAAAAAACTCGAAAAAAGAAAGTATTGGCGATATAAGTATAATAAATATGGATGATAGAACCAATAATAAAGCAAAAAGATGTAGTGGTTTTTTGTAGTTAAAGTCCATAATTAGAGAACCTAGAACGTTTAATATTTGATAAAAGTTTTTAAATATTGGATTGTTAATGCCTGAATCCTAACAATAAGGGCCCGTGGGGTAGCTTGGCCCATCCTCGTGGCTTTGGGAGCCATGAACCCCG
>CAZQEU010000116.1:0-1852 GCA_964592335.1 uncultured Thermoplasmatales archaeon | reverse complement strand
GTCCTTTATTCTCAAGTCTTTCAAGTCTTTTTGCAGCGGTAGAATATGCAATTTTGAACCTTGACATTACTTTTTTGTAAGGAACAAGTGCATTTTTTTGGTTCTGTTCATAAATAAATTTTAACATTTCATAAACGGAGTCTTCCAGTGTTATTCCTTCAATTTTTTGACTTGGTAGTTTATTTAATTCATTTTCAATAATTGCCATCTTAGTATCATCAACTGTTGAAGGATCAAATCTGACAAACATAGTTGAATGATTTTTTGCAACTATTTCATTTATTTGATATAAAGAATCAATGAATTGCTCGAATTTATGTTTTGTAATTAGATAATGAACGCCGTCGAGTAAAACAACTGATTTTTTGTTTTTACTAGTGAAATCTTTGACAAGTTTAACTAAGTTACTCGGCTCTGAAATATTTTTAAAACCGCCGAGTTTTTCTTGACTAAATAAAACAGTTTCAATTTTTAAATTAGAAGGAATCATGCTTTTAATTAGTTCAGGATTTGTCCGAGTAACAAATAATCCATTATACTTTGACCTGATAAGATCTACAAAAAGATCAACTGCTGAATCAACTTTTTTATCTGGAAATAGATAACTGTTTCCTTCTACTAGTTTTCCATGTACCTCGATATCTTTAGTTATGTCTTCACCTACAAAAATTGTACCTATCTTCTGATTTGTTTTTCCTTTCAAAACAGATCCTTTGAATCTAATAATTTTAATAGCATTATTTTTAGTAACCACTGTTAAATCCTCAAAACCAGTTTTTTTTGAATTTGAAACATTCTTTATAGAATCCATGACATTTTTTGGGTTCTTAAATAAAGGCAATTTACTAATTGTTCTGTTCATGACCTCTTTTCTTTTGTATCCTGTTACTTCTTCTGCGGTATTATTCCATGTAGTAATTCTATTATTGCCATCTAATGAAACAATCATTTCATATGTACTATCGATTACGTTTTCAAAATGTTCTTTTGCTTCAACTGCTTTTTTTTCTGCATTTTTTCTTTCAGAAATCTCACTTTGAAGTTTTTTATTTGCTTCTTCAAGATCTTCCAATGATTTTTTAAGATCTTTTTTTGCTTCTTTTCTTTCTTTTCTGATTTTATAATCATTAAGTTCTCTTTTTACCGCAGGTCCAAGTCTACTGAGATTATCTTTCATTATATAATCAGCAGCACCTGCTTTCATTGATTCAACTGCTGTATCTTCACCGATTTTACCTGAAACAACTATGAATGGAATATCAGATTTTGTTTTCTTAAATTGTTTTATCGCATCTATTCCACTAAATTTTGGCATTACATAATCAGAAATTACGATATCCCAACTTTTTTCTTTCAGGGTTTTTTTCATATCCTGAGATGTCTCGACACGTTCGATATACGGCTCGTATCCATTTTTTTTAAGTTCACGTTTTACTAAAACAGCATCATCTTCTGAATCTTCAACTAATAATACTTTGAGTTTTTTACTCATTTATTTATCACCTTTTAATGTAAAATAAAAAGTTGCACCTTTTCCTTCTTCTGCGTCAGCCCAGATTTCTCCACCATGCCTATGTATAATCCTTGAAACAATTCCAAGACCTATGCCTGTTCCTTCAAATTCATCATCTTTATGAAGACGTTGAAATGGTATAAACAGTTTATCTACATATTTCATATCAAAACCAGCGCCATTATCTTTAACAAAAAAAGCATCTTTGCCATCTTTTTTTGTTTTACCGATTTTAATTTCTGCATTCTTTTTATTGCTCGTAAATTTCCAGGCATTTCCAATAAGATTTTCAAGTGCTATTCCAATAAGTTGTTTATCGCCTTTAGTTTTTAAATTATC
>CAZQEU010000115.1:0-1909 GCA_964592335.1 uncultured Thermoplasmatales archaeon | reverse complement strand
ACCCGGGCAGAGGGCTTGGAAGGCCCTAATCATAGCCTCTAGATCACATCCGCATATCTTATGATTATTTCTTAATGGATTGATTTTATCCTTTTTAGGCATATCTGATTGCTTGATAATCTTTTCGTTGTATTTTATATTTTATTATAGAGAAATACTATATTTTTTTATTATTAAAACTAAGTAGATTATTTTACTCTTTTTAAAAAAAGATTGACTATATAATTAAATTATTTATCGGATATTTTTTTGTTATATATCCAGTATATTTCTATCTTGTTGAGTGTAATTTATATTTTCGTTATAATCTTGAATAATAGAGGGTAGTTCACCAAGATTGTCTGATTCTTTTTTGTTTTTATCTGTTCGTATGTATTTTTCTCCATTAATCTCTACTGTATGAATTTTTGAGCCTTTTTCCCATACTCTTGAACCAGTAATTTTATCTTTTAATACACAAGTGTACCATTTGTTATCTTTTGTATCTATACTTTTTACTATCTCATCTCTAGAATATATGTTAGGATTTTTTAATCCTTCAACTGTATTTAAAAATGCTTTTACTTCTTGTATACGATTATCTTTAATTTTTACATGACTAATCCAGTATTCCATATATTCACCTCCTTTTATTTCTTCTAATTTGTTTTTCTATCGCCTCAATTGATTTATTTATAGCATCCATAAACCCCCATCCTTCTTCTGAGGCGATAAACATACCCCTTGGCGAGGAAAGCCTCATTTTACAATAAATGATATGTTTTCCCTTGCTTTGCTCTGTGTGTCTCTTCAGTCTTATGTAAATATATGCATTGTCAAGATATTCTAAGTGTTTTTTAAAATTTGAAAAAATAATTTCCTTTGGTCTTTTTTTGTTAAAATCATTTATTTTTTCTAGTTCACCGGAAAACTGTATCACAATGGGTTCTTTTACAACTGAAGTTGCTAATGGTTCAAGTAAATCTCTTTTGGTGATTATACCTTTTAAATCCTTTTTTTCACCGATTAGCATTCCTCTCATATTGTGTTTGAACATAGTATTTACCAAAGTTCTAATGTTTTCCTCTGAATCTATTGTTTTAATCTTTGTTGACATTAAACCTTTTACAGGTAGATCAAAAGCTTCATCTTTATCTGACATATACGCCCCATATTTTGAACAGTCTTCATATTGGCCAGATCCTCCCTGCCTATGCTCAGGATGAATAAACCTAGATATTGTATCATCCATAGTAATTATTCCTGATAATTGATTATTTTCAAAAACAGGTAATCTTGAAATATCTTCTTCTTTGAATATTTTAATTGCTTTTCCAACTGGTTCTTCAGAAGTAATTTTTATTACAGGAGTAGAAACGTATTTTTTTATAGGTTCTTCACCAAATTTATTTTCAGCTGCTTTTTTAAGTAAGTTTTCAGCAGTAATTACACCTATTATTTTATCTTTTTCAAAAACTGGTAGTACATATGAGTCACTTTCTAGCATGAGACCTGCTGTGTTCTCTATTGTTTCTTTTGCATATATTTTGGCTACATTTTTTAAAAAAGTTTTTGCTTTGGTATTTGTCGATATTTTTGCTCTTGAAAGATCTCTTTTATTAAGTATACCCTTATATTTTCCATTTTTTAGTACCACAATCGCCTCTGCATCTTTCATCTTAGAAATTGCTTTTGATATCGGGTCGTTTTCTTCTATTTTTGGATATTCTTTTGTTATTATTTCTTTTATATTATTCATATTTTATTTTACTCCATTTTTTCAAATTAATTTTTTTCAAGTTTGTATCCTGCTTTTTGCCAAGCTAGGATTCCGCCTGAAAGATTTATGACTGTTGAAAAACCATTTTTTTGTAGGTAACTTGATGCAATACTTGTTTTAAAACCACTGTCGCAGTATACAACTACATCT
>CAZQEU010000114.1:0-1935 GCA_964592335.1 uncultured Thermoplasmatales archaeon | reverse complement strand
TCAGGGGGCCCATACTTTCTTACAGAAGAAAAACGCCTAGGCACCTCCTTTTTTGGCCAGACCTACCAGCCTCTTATGTGTCTATCAGCCATCAAAATATTAAAACACAAATAGATCTGGAGTTCAAGTGTTAAACAATTGTTAAGATAGTTTTTATAAAAGAATAGTTGTTTTGAAATAATGATTTAAGGGAGGAAAAATGGATAAGAATTTGAAGGTGTTAATTCCGATTCTTATTGTTATACTTGTTATTGTATTAGTGGTTGTATTATTGCCAAAATCGGATGAAGATAAGATAGTAGGAACATGGGTGACAGAAAGTGGATGGAGATGGACATTTACAGAAGATACAATTATAAAAGACGATAGTTGGATGTCTCCAGGTGAACTTGATTACGAATTAAAAGATGGAGAGTTAAATATATCTTATAATTATAGCTCTGGAAGAAGAACAATACGCACACATAGTTACAGGTTTGAAGGAAATGACATACTTATACTTTGTGAAATACCACAAGATAGTGATACAACCACTACAATCTTATATAGAGTGAAATAAGGAGGAAAAAATATGAAAAAGAAAACAATAGTATTAGGTATTTCAATACTGTTTATAGTAACTATATTATCGGGTTGTACCGAAAGTACTAAAGATAAACTGGTAGGAACCTGGCAGGGAAGAGGTGCAAACAGTGGGGAAGTGATTTTTAGAAGTGATGGAACAGGCTCAATCATTTCTTATGTAACTGATGAAATTATATCTATGGAATATGATATAGTTAATGATACTACTCTTGAAATAACATTTACACAAAATGATGTGACAAGCAGTAATGATATGGAATATGAGTTTATATCTGAGGATATATTAAGTCTAACTACAAATAGTGGGGGCATGACTGATACTGAAATCTTTGACAGAGTAAAATAAAAGGAGTTGATTAGAAAAGATTAACTGTTTTATAAGAATGAATCGGGGAAGAAAAAGAGTAGAAAATTAAAGATTTTCAATCGAAAAAAATATAACTACTAAGTTGTATACAATAATTGGTGATGCGGATGCAGAAAACATTATTTGATTTCATTGACAAAAATGAAGAATTAGATGATATGAAATTTGTAAACAACTAAATAACTATTTTTTTCTTACTTTATAATTTAAAAAATATTTCTAGTTTTAAAGTTTTGGTTTTCTATTTACCCAAAATCTCCAGCTAGATATTGCAAATAACACTCCAAAAAATATCATGCAAACAACTGCAGTATACAGTAAAGTTTTATCTTGTACAGTTGCTATCATACTTGGTACTGCGGGATAAAAACCTAAAGTTCTTTCATTTGTTTCAGCGCCATCTGCCATATATGACTCATTAGTAGAATTGTCATCTGAATCAGGAGCAACGTAATATTTATATTTATCATCTGTTTCATTGACCTCTCCCTCATGAGCTAACTCAGTTTCATTAATCGTGCAATTGATAGAATAATCTGAAAGATCCCATTCATGATTTTTATATAAAATTACTTGGCTAGTAGGTATAGCTCCATGATCTAAAGAAAAACCCACTGTATCTATGCTAACTGGGTTACTAACTGGACTAGGAGAAACAGACGAGCCAGATTCATCACAAACGAGGATGTTTTTTTCTTCTTGCTTTAGGTCTATCTGATTTATACCTTTTTTAGTATTTTCAACCCAAACTATATCCTCATCATCAAAATTTGTTCCTATACTATTTCTAACTTTTGTCCTACCTTGAAATTCTTCTGTTATATTGCCTACAGTTTTTTCTCTTGCATCTGTATCCCCAATATAATTAGAACTAAAACTTCTTTGAAATAAAGGAACACCTTCATCTTCTATTTCATAAAGATATGTTGTACCATCTACAGTTTCAGCAATACCTATAGGTATAGGCTGTAAAAAATTCACCA
>CAZQEU010000113.1:0-2010 GCA_964592335.1 uncultured Thermoplasmatales archaeon | reverse complement strand
GTGAGGCAGTTTCAGCTGTTATTGGTGTTATTCTCATGGTAGCAATCACAGTTGCAATAGCTGCTACAGTGTATGTCTACGTAAGCGGAATGATTGGTGGAGGATCTGATAAAGCTCCAGATATAACATTTTATCAAGACAAAGCGGGTGGAACTTTGCAGGTTTCTAAAGTAAGTGAAAATACATCTTGGGGAATAATACAAGTAACTAATGGTGCAAAACCTTCTAATGATGACTGGGTAACTGCTGGAGATACTATTACCGGCTGTACTGGAACAGTTTCAGTAAGTTATGATAATTCTACATTGATAGGTAGTTGGGATTTCTAAGGAATTAAATAATAAGGAAGTTCTTTCCTTTTTTTTATTTTTTTTAAACCTTTTTTTGTAAAAACATACAATACTTATTACTCATTAATCTTAGCTTTAATCTTCTTGTAAAATTTTTCTGCATCTTTTATCGCTTGCACTGCTTCATAATCAGAAATTAGAAAATCCAATGCATATAAGCTATTATGCCTATTTCTTCTATAAGCATCTAATTGATTTGAAAGACTTCTTAAATCATGATATTTTTCTCTTATATAGGATACTATGCAAAGATGGCTTCTTTCTTTTACTCCATCTTTGAAAAGTAAAGCTCTTGCACAATGAAACATTGCAGTATAAGAGCAGAAAATTACAAGATTATTGTTGTTCATTTCTAAATTATCTTTAGCATTTTGAATATATTTTAGACTTGTTTCTAATGATTTTACTGCGTATTGTTTTGAAGGTTTTGTTTTTCTTAGCAAACCTTCTTTGTAGCAATCTATAACTTTCATGGCAGTCCACTACCATATAAAATAATATGGTTTTGAAGTATTGATTCATAAAATATTTTGTCTTTTTCTTTTATTTTTTGCCAATCTGTAATTGTTAACATTTGTATTGATATTGTTTTTTTAGTTTTACTTTCTAATTTTTGTATAGAATTTGTAAACTGTTTTTTCTTACCAGCAAGTATTAAAAGGTCGATATCGCTTTTTGAATCATATTCTCCATTAGCATAGGAACCATATAGTATAATTGAGATAATTGTATCATCATCTTTTGTGAATTTTTCTACAAACTTGGCTTTTTCAAGCTCGATTATTATGTTTAAGATTTTCATTTGCTTTGCAATTTCAGATTCGTTGTTTAACTGATATAAATGTACATTTCCAACTATCTCTTTTTTAAGTATGTTATCTTTGTAAATATTTTTTAAAAAATTGTTTACAGTTCCAGATCCAAGTCCTGTATTTCTTGATATTTCTTTTGTGTAAAATGATTTGTCAGGATTATTCAAGAAAATTTTTAGTAATTTCCAATCTTTATATCTTTCAAACATTTGGTCAATATACATATTTAATTGAACTAAAGTTCTATATATAAAACTATCGTTCGATGTATTAATATAAGTGGCGAGTTTCAATCATATCAACCTTTTTTTCAATTCTTCTTTTTTTAAACAATAAAACTAGATATTATAGTATAACTATGTTACGTTACGATTATGCTTTCCACTTTCTGTTTTGTTGTACTTTCTCTTTTTTTTATTTTTTTTTAAACCTTTTTTAAAAAGTAATAAATTATAGTTTTTTAACCTGAAATGTTTAACCAGTTCAGTAGTTTTAAATACAGTTATACTGGATTGTTTCTTAAATAGTGTATCATTTGACCAGATATAGCCTCTTTCTTTTGATGCCAATGCAAAGAAGTCTATATCATCAAGGTATTCTTCTACATCTTTTTGTGAGAATGTTTCCGCGATTTTTAGAGAGTTGATAAATTCGTTTTTATATATTTGTAAAGAATATATAATATAGTATATTTAGATAGTTTAAGACTAATAATAGGAGTAATAATCTTAGCATATGCATCCTGAGTTAATAAAAAAATAATATTTTTGGAAATTTTTATATAGATAATTCCCATATAAGGAATTATATGGATAAAAAAAACTACTTATCCCATGAAGAACAAATAC
>CAZQEU010000112.1:0-2024 GCA_964592335.1 uncultured Thermoplasmatales archaeon | reverse complement strand
TACGAACCTGGAAACTAAAATTACCAGCAGAATAACCACTTGGGTATCCACCACTGAAATCAAGGAAAATGTCGGTGCAGTTATCTGTTGTACCACTGGTGTTGCTATAAACCTTCATAACAAGAAGGCTAATGTTTGTATCACCTGCTTCACCACTATGAGTAAAACGAGTATTTACATCAAGACCACTTATACCATAAGTACCAGCAACAACAATGTTTTCTTCTTGACTTCCATACAAACAAAAAGACTCAGGATATGCCTGTGTGTTAAAAGAAGTAACTATGTAATCCTCAGACATGTTTTTTGCAATATATCTTACCTCATCAATAGTACCATCTACACTAAGACCTGTCCCAAAATTGGTTTCAGTTCCAGTTAAAGAAGCAGTATTCAAAGCACTTCCTATAAGTGTTGCATTACAATAAGCAAATAAATCACCATCAGGAGACCATGTTAAAACATAATGGTCTAAAATATTACCAGTATTATGAGTATAACCAGTATCAAGTTTTAAAGTCGATGTTCCAAAAGTAGACACAATGTCACTTTGATAACTGCTAAAATATACTCTACCATTATCATCTGTTGCTCTAATAAGCAAATACTGACTATTATTATCAGTTACAAAACCACCCCAGCACTCAAAAGTACCATTTTTACTATTATCAATAACACCAGCAGTTGTGTTTTTATGATAAATATCATTTTCATATTTTTGACCTGTGTTAATAACAGCAGATACATCATTAATTGTTCCAGCCCCACTCTCATAAAGAGATGTGTTATCCACAGAGCTAATTACTTCACTAGCATCCTCTGTGTTATTACACATATGAGAAACAAAACCGTATTCACTCCAAACATTCCAGGGTTGCTGATTATCAGAAGCACCAGTATTGTTATAATATAACCATAACTTGTTTCTAGTATCGCTTAAACCAGAATCAGATGAATAATTAACCCATACATAAGACGTGCCACCAACATTAAAAGATTCATCTATCTCATAATAAAACTCTGTAGAATTATCATAATAATCAATGAAACGAATAGAATCTCCACTATCACAAAGAGAACCAATTGTGCTATTTATATAAACCAAAACAGGGAAATTATCATTTGTACCATTGACAAGGGATGTATTAAAAGTAATAAGCACCCTTTTATTCCAGTCATTACTCCACCAGTTCTCACCAGATGCTATTACAACATTATCACTATTTGGACTAATCACAAAAACAGCGGTTAACCCTGCTATGATAAACATAGCAAGAACAGTCAAAGGTAAAACTTTAGCTTTAGTATCTTTCCATAATTTTTTAGTTTGTGGACTCATTTTTTTAATCCCTCCTCGGAACTATATAGTATATAATACTCATAATGATTGCGGTTGCAATCATAAAAGGAATTAACCCCACTATCACTGATGCCATTTCATAGTTATCTGCTAGTAAGTTTGTGACAAGATCAGATATATATGGCTCGATGAGCGGATACATTTTTGCGAATACTATCAACATGATAAATACCATGATTAGTGCTACTAGCGTAAACTGGGCTTTAAATTTAAAATTGTTTTTTTTAGATGAGAACAACTTTGTTCCTCCCTAATAGTTTAGGTTTTTTCTTTTTCTTTTTTTTATCTTTTTTTAGTTCTTTAGTTAATACACGGCTATAGAGAGTTTTTTCTCCTTCTTTCCATGTTTTTTTACTTAGTGTTGGATGTGTTGCTTTTCCATATCGTGCCTGGCTTCTTGTTACGCTGAGTAGATCAGATAGTAATCCTTTATCAGTTTCTCCTTTTTTCATAATCTTTGGTCTGGTTTTTTTCTTTGTTTTGGTTTTTCTCTTTATCCTTTGTTTTGGTGTGTTATCAAGTATTTTCGGTGGTGGCGGTACTGGCGCTTCAGGTAGTTCTGGCGGAGGCGGAGAAGGTGTGTCTATGAATTCTGGCGGAGGTGGAGAAGGTGTATCAAAAAAATTTGGTTTTGAAAACGCTTTAACTGTTTCAAGTTGTTGTG
>CAZQEU010000111.1:0-2078 GCA_964592335.1 uncultured Thermoplasmatales archaeon | reverse complement strand
CCAACTGTTCGATATTGAGTGAGCCCTTTTGAAAAATTGATTTTATTGATACTAGATGATGTAAGACCACGTGTATGCATACCAGTATCACTTGTAAGAATTATTTTTTCGCCATATTGAATATTACCAATGTTCTGAAGTACATTATATTCACCTAGTTTATCAGATCTTGTTACTCCCTGTAGCCATTGGCGATAGTTGAAAACCTCACGTGCTGGATAAGTTGTTGTTTTACTAAAACCAGATGATTTGCCACCTAGTCCGGTTATCTCTGTTTTAGCTCCCTGAATGTTTTTCCCTCTGGAATACAATGCTTTATAGATTGAATACTGTACATCGTCTTCACCGCTTCCAACTGCTTTGGCAACACCACGTATTTTTCCCGCATCTATTTTAGAACCTGTATTTGTTATTCCTTTTACATCTGCTTCAAAACTAACTTGACCGGTTTTAAGAATATCAACCTGTGCCCCCGCTCTAGCTCCTGTGATTTCGACATCTGTAATAGTTGGTCGCTGATGAATTTTAAGATATTTACTAAAAGCACTTTGCTGTTGCCAGTTTTCTAAACGAGAAGGAGTATAATCAGGGTAATCCTTATATTCATACATCGGTAGTTTTTTACCCATTGCTATTTGATCAGATGCAAGAGCCTTTGGATAATCCCTTACAGCCTGTTGATACTGTTTTTTAAAGACAGTTCTACCTATTTTTCCTTTTATTCTACCTAATGAGTTTGATTTATACATTTTACCCATATTTTTTTGTTCCTTCAGAACGCCTAATTTATTGCTAACATTTGAAAGAAACTTGTTTCTACCAACTATTTTACGGTTAAATGTTTCACCCATACGCTGGAAAAGTGTATCACGTGGAGATCCAATAGAGGGATTACGATAATTATACATGGTTTTACCTGTTCTAAAACCAGCATATGCCATTCCAAAAGTAAAACCTAGTTCTGCTAATTGCCCAGGTAATGCCTCTGGTCTTTCTTGATATGTTTTATAAAGGTTTTCACCAGTTGTTTTAATTCCATATGCGCCAATACCAGCCATACCTACCTTAGCGCCTGTTGTAAGTGCTCTGCCACCCCATGTTGATCCAACTTTAGCAAGTGTTGATGTTGCACCAGATACCGTGCCAGATGCGCCAGCGCTAAGCCCAGTGATTCCATAACCAGCACCCATAGTTAAAAGCGGTAGATACACACCCTGTATCATAGCTGGAGAGGTTCCTACTTTAGCAATGTATCCCCCGTAATCACCTTTACCTGTGCTTTCATATAATCCTAAGCTAAACTGAGCAAGTTCCTCACGCCTTGTCTCACCTACTTTTTCATCACCTGTTGCCCATTGATAAATACCAGATGCAAAAGTCTTAATCGCTAAAGGTGATTCCATAAAACTAGCTGATGTAAGCGCTGTTGCTTCTTTATCACCAAAAATACTACTATGAACCTTCGATGCACTAGGCAACCCAAAATTATAACCCTCATCAGTTTTATCAACTTCATATCCTAGTTTTTCATATTGCTCAACAGTAAATAATGTATCCTGTAATGCTTCACGGTCTTCCTTTAAAGTCTGAATAGTTGATCCTTGATTGATTACTTTTTGGTTCTGTTCAATAAAATAATTAGTAAGTTTCTCAGCCTCATCACTGTTATATTTTTCTTTAAAACCAATGTTTTCCTTAATCCAGTTGTATGTCTCAGGGCTGTCCTGTTGTATTTTTTTTGGATCAAAATCGTAGCTCCATCTTGTGCCAGGTGCACTATCTTTTATTGTCTGAAGATTTGTTTTAAGATTAGAAACAACTGTATTTATACCAATTGATTTATCAACCTCTGTAATATTTGATGTAAGATTTGATTTAATAACAGAATAGTCTGGATCATTTGGGTTGTAATCAAATTTTATCTGATATGGGGATTCCTGGATATATTGTGGTTTTCCTTCTTCATCTTTTCCAACATAATGTCCTTTATTAAGTTGCATTTCTTCAGCAGGTGTTCCTGCCCTGCCTTCTATTTCTTTGAGGTTTTTATGTTGGATGTGTTGCCAATCTTCACCTGT
>CAZQEU010000110.1:0-2092 GCA_964592335.1 uncultured Thermoplasmatales archaeon | reverse complement strand
TCATTTTTTACATGCCTTCTTTTATTTGTGATGCTAAAACCCTGGCACGGTTACCAACAACAAGACATTTTGCTACAAATTCCATTTCCTTTGCTTCTTTTTTGTTTGAGACTTGTCCAACTATCATCATATTTTATCGCTCCTCAAATATTGTTTTGTAAAAAGGGTTTAAAAGGGATTGTTGTACAGTTCTATCCAGGGTTCTTTACAGTTCTATCCTAAAAATAAAAAATAAGAAAAAATAGATGTTTTTTTTATTCTTCTTTTCCAAAAATGTTTTCTATCATCCATTGTGCATCAAAGGGGATTTGGTCCTCATATTCCTGGCCAACACCAATGAACAACAAGGGCTTGCCGATTGTATATGCAACAGAAAGGGCACTTCCGCCTTTTGCATCTGTATCTACTTTTGTAAGTATTACTCCATCTATACCACATACTTCGTTGAAATGTTTGGCTTGCTCTACAGCATCGTTTCCAGCAAGAGCATCACCTACAAATATTATGAGATCTGGTTTTGCGACTTTTTTGATTTTAGCCATTTCATCCATAAGATTGATATTTGTTTGTACTCGCCCTGCGGTATCTAGTAGTACTACATCTTTGTGTTTTGCCTTGGCATGGTCTATTGCATCAAAAGCAACTGCGGCAGGATCGGCCCCCTGGCCATGTTTAATTATTTTACAACCAACTTTTTCAGCATGTATATTAAGTTGTTCTATCGCCCCGGCTCTAAATGTATCTCCTGCGGCCATTACACAGGAGTAACCTTGTTTTTTAAGCATTGTTGCAATTTTTGCAATGCTTAGTGTTTTACCACTGCCATTTACTCCTATGAACATTATGACAATGGGTTTATCCTGTTTTGTAATAAATGATTCAAAATCTATTTCGTTGCTTTTTAAAACATGTGTTATAGCGTTTTTTAAAACTTTTTCAACAGTTTCACTTATTCTTCCTCGTTGTATGGGTACATGTCTAAGTTCTTCTTTTATATCTTTTTTAATTGAGTCTATCACACTATATGCTACATCTGATTCCAGCAGTCCTACTTCAAGATCCCATAATAGTTCATCGAGTTTTTCATCGCTTATTACTTGAGCTGCTTTTTTTTCTATTCCAACTGATTCTTCTATACTGCGTCTTGTTTTAAGGGTATGTTCTAGCTCTGATTCAATTGATTTTTCTATTTGTTTATCGATTTCTTTTTGTCTTTTTTCCCGGTCTCTTCTTATTTTTTCTCTGCGTTCTTCTCTTCTTGTTTTTTCTTTTTTTACAGGCTCTGGTTTTATTTCTTCTTTTTTAGTCTCGGTTTTTTCTATTGGTTTTTTTTCTTCGACAGGCTTTGGTTTTTCTACAGGTTTTTGAGTTTCTGGTTTTGGTTTTTCAGGTTTTACTGGTTTTATATGCTCTTTTTTAACAGTGGGTTTTTGTATTGGTTCTTTCTTAGTAGGTTCAGGTTTTGCTTCTATTTTTGAAGGTTCTTTTTTTGTTTCTTCTTTTGCTAGTTCTGCTTCTAACTCTGCTTCTAGTTTGTCTTCAAAACCTTTTAGTTTTTTCTTTAAAAACTTAAACATTTTTTTAAAACCTTGTTTTTTTTTACTGTTCGTTTGCAAGTTTTTGGGCTTTTTGGGATATTTCGTTTGCCTCTGCTTCCATTTGTTCTTTCATTGACTTTATCTTTTCTTGTGTTTTTTCAAGTGTTTTAATCCTTTCATCTATTTTTTGTGATGCATCTTCATATTTTTTTTCGGTGACATAGCTTGATCCGATGTCTACTAAAACTTTTGATGGATTTGTAGGTTTTGCATTAAGAAATACTCCTCCACCGATAGGTATTATCATATCTGTTTCTTTTTCTATTTTTTCCAGGTTCTCAACTGTTATTTTCGCTCTGTTGTATTCTGCTACCGCTGATTGAATATAATTCATCTGCATTTCTAGATTGCTTAGTTGTTCTTTGTATTGCTCAATTTGAATCATATACCTCTGAAGTTCTTCATCTTTTGCCATTAATATTGCTCCCTTGATTTTTAATCACTAATAAAACAGGTATTATTAATTTATTTCTGATAAATCTAATATTTTTTCT
>CAZQEU010000109.1:0-2168 GCA_964592335.1 uncultured Thermoplasmatales archaeon | reverse complement strand
CTATTAACCAAACTTTTATAAATAAGGTCGTTATTCCCGAAGACTACATTTTCTTTCTATCTATAGGAAATGTGCATACAAAAATAAATACTCGATGATGATCTATGACTAGTAAAAAAACTGTTGATATTGTAGGAAAGGTCTTGGATGAATCCAAGAAACTTAACCGTAAATTCAAAGAAAATATTGATTTAGTCTTTAATCTAAAAAATATAGACCTTAATGTTCCTAAAAACCGTGTAGATGAAGAAATTATCTTGCCACATGGTAGAGGAAAAGAAGCAAAAGTCGCTATTTTTGCAAGTGGACAACTTGCAGTCAACTCAAAAAAACATGTAGATTTACTTATAAAACCAGAGCAAATAGAAGATCTTTCTGATGATAAAAAGAAATTCAAAAAAATTGTAGACCAACATGATTTCTTTATTGCAGAGGCGCCACTAATGCCAACAATAGGTAAATCCCTTGGTACAGTTCTTGGTCCAAGAGGAAAAATGCCTAAACCAGTACCACCACAAGCAGATGTATCAGGAATAGTTAAAAACCTAAGAAAAACCATAACCGTTCGCTCAAAAAGCAACAAAACATTTCACACAAAAGCAGGTAGCGCAGATATGTCAAAAGAACACATCGCAGAAAACATTGATACTATCATAAAACGTGTAGAAGCAACACTAGAAAGAGGAAAAATGAACATAGGATCCGTTTACATAAAAACAACTATGGGTCCATCTGAACGAGTGATATAAGGAGGCAAAAATTTATGACAGCTCATGTTGCAAAATGGAAATACGATGAAGTAAAAAAACTTACAGAACTTCTTACAAAAAGCAAAGTAATCGGAATAGTAAACGTTGGCGGAATACCGGCTCCACAAATGCAGCAGATGAGACAAAGCCTCCACGGAACTGCAACTATCCGATCTGCAAAAAACAATCTTTTATTCTTGGCAATTGATGAAGCTGAAAAAAAAGTCAAAGGAATATCCAATTTAAAGGATATAATCTCAGGTCAATCAGCGATAATCACAACAGATATGAACCCCTTTAAACTTTTTTCAAAACTCAAATCATCACGAACAATGGCTCCTGCAAAAGGAGGAGAAACCGCAGCACATGATATCGAAGTAAAAGCAGGGGATACACCATTTAAGCCAGGACCCGTCGTAGGTGAATTACAAAAAGTAGGTATACCTGCAGCAATACAAGAAGGAAAAGTAGTAATCAAAAAAGATAAAGTACTTGTTCCAGAGGGAGAAAAGATAGCTCCTGAAACCGCTCAAATGCTTACACGTCTGGAAATATTTCCAATAGAAATAGGAATGGATTTATATGGGGCATTTGAAAATGGAACAATATTCAAACCAGATGTACTTGACATTGATATGGATGCTTTCCTTGGAAATATAAAACAAGCATCCTCAAACGCGTTTACATTAGCAATAGAGCTAGGTTGGACTACAAAACAAACAATCGAGCCACTTGTTATGAAAGCGCGTAATAACGCCCTTGTTCTAGCACTTGAACAGGGTATAGTAAATAAAGAAACGATTGAACACCTTATATCAAAAGCAAACAATCAAATGCTTGCTTTGAAAAATAAAACGAATAACTAAGGAGGAAAATAGAAAATGGAATACGTATATAGCGCAATGCTTCTTCACTCCGCAGGACAAAAAATAACAGAAGCAAACATAAAAAAAGTACTAGAAGCAGCCGGTGTAAAAGCAGATGAAGGAAGAATAAAAGCCCTCACTGCAAGTTTAGACGGCGTAAACATCGAAGAAACAATAAAAAATGCTTCAGTACCTGTTGCATCTGCACCAGCAGCATCAGCTGGCGGAGAAGCACCTGCAGGAGACTCTTCTGAAGAAAAAAAGAAAGAAGACAAAAAGAAAGAAGAAAAAGAAGAAGAAGTCTCAGAAGAAGAAGCGGCAGAAGGACTCGGCGCACTTTTCGGATAAAACAAAAAATCTTTGTTGTTTCAACAGAGAGGGTGATGAGTCTAAAAAAGGACTTTTTACCTTATTTTACACTCTGTTGAATAACAAAAGATCATTTTTTTAATTTTATTTCAAAATACTATTCATTTAGTGTAAAATATGTTTAGGTAAAAGTGGGGGACGGGATGCATTGATAGGAGGAATGCGCCTCTAAGCGGAAAGCAGG
>CAZQEU010000108.1:0-2172 GCA_964592335.1 uncultured Thermoplasmatales archaeon | reverse complement strand
CTTGAAAACCGGTTTCCATCCGGAAGCAGGAGTTCAAATCTCCTCCTCAGCGTATTTATTTTTCTTGACATTGATTTTAAAAGGTAACTTTTTTGAAATACTAAGTGTTTATCCATATTTGATAAAATATGAAAATAGACCCATGGAGCTCAACAACATATCAGGATTACAAAAGATTAAGAGATGAATTTGGAATAGAGGAATTCTCAGAGGATTTATACAAAGATTTACCAAAGCAACATCATCTTCTCAGAAGAGGAATTATCTTTGGGCATAGAGGATTCAAACAAATACATGATGCAATACTATCCAAAAAACCATGGGCTATACTTACAGGGCTAATGCCCTCAGGTAAGATGCATCTGGGTCATAAAATGGTGATAGATGAAGTAATATATTATCAGAGCCTTGGTGCAGATATAAATATTGCTGTTGCAGATATCGAATCATTTGCAACAAGGGGATTTACCCTGGATCAAACCAAAGAATACGCTCTAAACGAATACATAACAAACTACATAGCATTAGGACTTAAACCTGAGAAATGTAGGATATATTTTCAATCCAAGCAAGAAGATGTAAAAGATATGGCATATATGCTAGGAAAAAAAATAAACTTATCACAAATGCAGGCGACATATGGTTTTGATGGTCAAACAAATATGTCGCATGTCTTCTCACCACTTGTTCAAACAGGAGATATACTTCATGTGCAGCTCAAAAAATATGGAGGGGGAAGACCAACACTTGTACCAGTTGGAGTTGATCAAGATCCACATATAAGATTATGCAGAGACATAGCAAAAGCACATAGAATATATAATGTAACAGTTACAAAAGACAAAAAAATAGGTGTTTTTGTAAAAGTAGATGAAAACATTGAAAAACTATTAGATAACGCAGAAAAAATACTATATAAAATAAATTTTAAGGATCTTAAAAAAATACCAAAATACAAAGCAATATATATCAACAAAGCAACAAAAGAAGACATACCTAAAATAGATGAAGAACTTGTAAAAACCGAGCCCAAATATGGTGGATATGGTTTTTTCCAGCCATCAGCTACTTTTCACAGGTTTATGACAGGTCTTACCGGGGAGAAAATGAGCTCGTCAAAACCAGAGAGTGCAATATTTCTTACAGATACACCAAAAGAAGCAAAAAAGAAAATCATGAGCAGTAAAACCGGTGGTGCACAAACACTTGAAGAGCAAAAAACACATGGTGGAAAACCAGATGAATGCGTTGTATACGAACTCTTTTTATATCATCTAATACAAGATGATCAGAAACTAGATGAGATATACAATGAATGCAGGCAAGGTAAAAAGATGTGCGGTCAATGTAAAAAACATGCTGCAGAACTAATGCAAGAAATGCTGCTGGATTTACAAGAAAAAAGAAAAAAAGCAGAAAAAGAAATTAAAAAATACTTAGAATAATTTTTATTATTTATAGGTATCAAATTTTTTCCCTGTGCACTTTTATTTTTTGACAGTTTAACGCGTCAACTTTATATAATAGAACTTACAAAGTATTACTACAAGGTGGTAAAAAATGAGGAAAAATAGAATATTAATAATAGGAGCATGCATCGTTGCTGTAGCACTATTCATTGTGTCTTCAGTTTCTAGTGTAACCGCAACAGATTTTAATCAAAGGTTAGGATCTGGTTCTAGCGATGATGAAGTCAAAAGTGATGGAGATCTGAAAATAGACTCTGATGATCTTATGATCCCGCCAATCGCTCCTCCTAGATTATTAGATCTTAGATAATTACATATTTAGGACACTAATTTCTGGAAGGTATCAGAGAGAAAAAGAACCTTAAATTTTTGAGGTTTCTCTCTCATTTTTTTTTAAAAAAATATCATTGTAGACTATAATTTTTTTAAACACACAGTCCAAGTGTTCAATTCCCTTCCCCTGCATCTTTTTCTCATAGAAAATAAAGAATTTTTTAATCCATAGAAACAACTATTTATAGACAATACATCATCACAATAACTGCTGAGGAAAAAATGACAGAACCAGAAAAAGAAATTGAAAAAAAATATTCATACAACAAAAAACAACTTGTCGAGTTTCTAGAAAATTTCAAGAACGAAATTGATGCAGGAGAAATAAAAATTAAAGAGGAACAAGTTAAGATACCTGAAAGCGACATGG
>CAZQEU010000107.1:0-2505 GCA_964592335.1 uncultured Thermoplasmatales archaeon | reverse complement strand
TTTGTTTTTAGTATTTTTTATTTTATCTCTGTTTATTTTGATGCTCCCAAGACTTGTAAGTACGTTATCACCACTGTGATCACCTACTGATAATATCGATGGATTATTTTGTGTTATAGGCCCAACAAAAACTGGTTGATTCTGTGTTATGTTCGGTTCTGCTTTAAGGATTTGATTATTTGTTGGTAATTCTATCTCAAATGTTTCATTATCAAAATTTATGTTGTTTTCTTCTATTTGTAAATCTGTTTTAAAAACCGGTGTTTGCGGTGTTTTTGTCCAGGTTGTCCTTGTTTCTACTATTCTTTGTTCTGTTTCGTTTTTTTGTATTACTTCATCTACTTTTTTTGCTATTTCCACGTGAAAATCAACTAGCCGAGTCTGATTTGAAGAGATACTTATCTGATTTTTTTGTCTGGGTTTAGGGTTAAACCGTATTTTTTTAAGTGCGTTTAAAAGACCCATTTCTGTTGCAAGAATAATCTTTATATCTTCTGCTTTTTTCTTCCCATCCCTCTTAATATTTTGCATTCTTACCAAATCTCCTAAAGGATTTAGTAGATGCTCTACAACAAAACTTCTTTGTGGCATCCCAATTTAATTTATCCAATATATGTAAGCAAGTATTAATTTAATAAATTTTTCTATTAATAAATTATATTTGCGTTATCCCGAAATTACTTTCTTCTGGAAAATAAAAAAATCTTTAATTTACCTCTAGTTGAGTTTAAATACAATAAACTTATTAGTAGAATTATAATGATTTATACTGAAAAAAATAGGTTTTTTAATCCCACATATTTTTTTAAACATAAATCATCGATTTTTTGATATATAACAATTTTAAAACTAGTAATTTTTTGCTAATATTTTGCTACAAATTGATACATAAACTATTAATTAACTAAAATACAATTTTTTTTGCAAATATTCCAAAGAGGATCTATGGCATAATGACCTGATGCAAAATAATCTGATTAATCTCTAGTATTTACTTGGAGAAAGAAAGTGGATAAAGAAAAAAAGACACTTTCAAAAAGCTGTTCCTGATGAAAATTGAAAATAATGAAAAAAGGACTATATACAATAAAAAAAGTAGGTGAAGAGGTATAGAGGCTATAAACATTAGATGTCCCAATTGCAATAGTAAAAATATTGTTAAAAGAGGACAAAGAAAAGGAAAATTTAGAATTAGAACTTTATACCGTTGTAAAACTTGCAATAAAAGATTTACTGATCAAAAGCTGAAAAACAAAGTTTATAATCCATGGGTTATCATCTATGCACTCAACTGTTATAATAAGGGGTATTCATTTTGCCAGAGCAGTAAAAAGGTAAATGCAAAATACAAGGTTAAAACAAATAAAAGCACTATCCATTGTTGGGTACATGAATATAAAAATTTTTGTCCAACTGTGCATAAAATGAGGCAGAATTTTGCAGGTTATGAGGAGTACAAAGATGTTTTATTTACTAAACAATTTGAACATGAAAACCTTGATTATCTCTTCATCTATCATAAATATAAACTTGATGCTCTTACAGGAAATAGTTTTGCAGGGTTAGCCAGATATATAACCAATTTTGAAAAAGGATGTCCTGATGTGTTTTTTAAGGTCGGGCAGCGTTGCTCAAAACCCATATTTGATGTAAAAGTCGAAGCAAAAAAACAGGTGAATCTAGCCTGCAGGATGACAAGGTTTGCAGTAAATGCAGCTAGGAAGAATATACATAGGCATAAAATCGTTGAAGAATTTATGATAATAAATGATGCTGCGACAATAGCATGTGAAGTACCTGTTTGGTACTGGGATAAAAAGATCGATGCAGGAATCACAGGCCATATTGATATGATACAGGTGAGAAATAATTTGGTCTACATACTTGATTACAAACCAAATGCATCAAAGGATAAAAATGCTGCAGGTCAACTGTATCATTATGCCCTTGCTCTTTCATATAGGGCTAAGTTGCCTTTAGATAGCATTCGCTGTGCTTGGTTTGATAAGGATTCTTATTATGAATTTTGTGCAAACAAGGTTCATTTAAAATAGTTTAACTATTTACCACCAAAATACTAAATTTTACAAATACTTTTGATACTTGATATGCCAATGATAAAACATATCTCTGTATCTGAAGTTGCTTTAAAAAGAACTTGGAAAGACAAAAGAAGCAGGCGAAACATATGATAGCCTGCTTAGGAAGATGTTAAAGATGTATCACAGGATGACTCTTATGAAAAAAATGGAAAAAGCCGAGAATAAAAAAGAAGAAGATTTAGTGGCATTAGATGACATATAATGTTTTTGTAACACAAGTATTGGATAAAATATATGGTGAGAGGGCTATATGGTAAAAGTGAGGAGGGATTGTGTCACAAGTATTGGATAGACTAGATGGTGAAAGAAATATATGGTGAGAGAGCTATATGGTAAAAGTGAGGAGGGAGTGTGTCACAAGTATTGGACAAAAGATGTGACGCGAGTTTTGAACGCAGGTTTA
>CAZQEU010000106.1:0-2601 GCA_964592335.1 uncultured Thermoplasmatales archaeon | reverse complement strand
TCTCAGGTTTTTTACCCATAGCAAGTGCAGTGATTACTTTTTTAATTTCATCACGGTTAGGCGGACACCCTCGTATGTAGTATTCTACTGGTACTACCTCATTTACTGCTTTTGTTTCATAGACATCAAAGTATTCATTGTCTTTTATGTCTGCATCTTTGTATACTTCTTTTTTGACTTCTTCAGAGCTCCACTGGTTTCGTATTTTGTTTATTCCACCAATACAGGCACATGCGCCAAAGGCGACAAGTATTTTTGATCTGCTTCTAATTTTTCTAAGCCGCTCTTCATCCATCGGCCTCATTATACTTCCTTCGATTACTGCTATATCGTATTCGTCGGAGTGCTCTTTCATGACTTCTCTGAAACTTACAACATCTATGATTTCTATTAAATCAAGGACTTCTTCTTCAAGATTTGCGATTTGAAGTTGACAACCCTCACAGCTTGCAAAATCAAAAAATGCTACTCGTGCTTTCATTCAAAAGCCTCCGGTAATTCTTTTATTTTTTCATAATTGAAGACCGGTCCTTCTTTGCAGCAGTAAACACCATTTATCTGGCAGTGTCCACATTTTCCAACACCACATTTCATCCTGCGTTCAAGTGAAACCCATATGTTTTTATCAGGGATACCCAGGGTTTGAAGGCATTTTATTACAAATTTATACATTACAGGTGGACCTATTATAATTGCAATTGTGTTTTCTGAATCGTATTTATCTAGTTTTATCTTTGGAAATAGTGTAGTTATAAGTCCAACGTTTCCTTCCCAGCACATACCATCTGGGCATTGATCAACTGTAAGTGTGCATTCAACATCAGGGCAACTCTTCCAATCCTCAAATTCTTCAGTAAAAAGCATCTGACTTGGATCTTTACATCCATTAAGAATCGTGATATCCTTGTATCTTTTACGGTTCTCAGATTTAGTTAAATATTGAATAACTGCTCTCATTGGGATAACACCAGTACCACCAGATGCAAGGAGCAAATGTTTTCCTTCAAATGATTTCATATCAAAACCATGACCTAGTGGACCACGAATACCTAGTTTTTCACCAGTTTTCATTTTGATAAGTCGGGATGTTACGTTTCCTACTTTTCTTACAACTATATCAAAAGTAGGTTTTTTAGTAGGTGCAGATGAAATACCAAATGGTGCTTCTCCAACTCCAAATACTGAGATTTCGACAAATTGTCCTGGAGAGTGATTAAGCGGTTTTCCATCGTCAAGTTCGAGCTCGAAGAATGTTTCATTTTCAGTTAATTTTTCAACACGCTTTATTGTTGCACTACGTGGAACATGGATTGTTCCTTTCTCTTGGACTTTTTTATCTTTTTTAATGTAGAATTTATCAGGATCATCTTCACCGCCAAAGATAGAAAGATCATTTATTACATCACAAGGATCTGCAATATCAGGAAGACAAGCAATCCCACAACGACCGCATCCAACACATGCGATAAATCCATATCTTGCTGGTAAATAATTTCCCTTACGATAGAACCTATGTCTATATCGGTTTTTGATATCATCTCTGAAGACTTCACCGCTTCCAACGGCTGTAAAATCTCTTATTAAGCAGCCATCCCACGTACGGATGCGGTCTCCATTCTTCAAATTTAAATTAACATTATCTTGTACATCATAACAATAACACGTGGGACATACCATAGTGCAACTACTGCATTCCATACATTTATCAGATCGCTCTTCCCAAAGAGAGTTTTTATAGTTTGCAGATAAAAGCTTAGACCAGTTTTCTTTTCCTTGTACTTTTACTTTCTTTTTGTATTTCTTTGAAGTTTCATCTCTTACTTTTTGTATTTCTTTGACGTCTGATTCTTTTGCATCAGTTGTTTTTGCGTATTTTTCTAAAAGATTTTCTCCTTTTTTACTGCCTATTGTAATAGCATATTTGTCCCCTATATTTGTTAATAGAAGATCAAAACCAGAATCAGTTACATTTGTACCCATACTTTCTGCAAATGAGCGTTCTGAGACATTTTCTATATCTGAACCAATTATGATTGTGTTTTCACGTCTTTTTTTATAAAAATCATCCTCTTGAGAATCTAGATAAACCTTGTCTGCTTGTTCAAGTGCAATTATATCATAAGGATGCATTCCAATAATTATCCTCTTATTAGATGCAAGGTCTTCCTTTACATCAAAAGATTCCTCAAGATTAAAATCCATGAGTTTTTCGTATTGAGGTAAAAAATATTTTTTTGGAGGAAGTATTGTTATATCATAATCAAGACTTAGTTCATCTGAAGACTCAAGTATGTCAAAAGCAAAACGTTTACCTTTTGGTTTTACTCCAACTACTTCAAATGTTTTATCCTCTATTAGTTTGTCTACAAATGATTTTAGTTCTTCTCCAGTAATTAATTTTATTTTTTTTGTCATTAACTACACCTTACTATTTTTTAAAAGCTTAAATTAAGCCTTGAGCCCCGAGAATCGACATTTAATAA
Source organism: uncultured Thermoplasmatales archaeon (assembly GCA_964592335.1). Taxonomy (GTDB): domain Archaea; phylum Thermoplasmatota; class E2; order DHVEG-1; family DHVEG-1; genus CAZKUB01. The sequence continues at coordinate 118 of CAZQEU010000106.1, read as the reverse complement.
CTTAATATAATACTTTGCCTTTTTTATATGTATTATAGAAGGGATGTGCTTATTCTTCCCCCAATTTGATAAAATCATTATCCATCAAGCAATTTGTTTGATCACGTGCTTTTTTAAT
>CAZQEU010000105.1:0-2625 GCA_964592335.1 uncultured Thermoplasmatales archaeon | reverse complement strand
AGGTTGTAGCAAGAAATGCCTTTGAAATAAGTGAAGAACGTTATCGATTGGCTCAGCGTGCCGCAGGTGTTGGTAGCTGGGACTGGGATATTTCAAAAGACATCATTACTTGGTCCGATCAAATTGAGCCGCTGTTTGGTTTTAAAAAAGGTGAATTCAAAAAAACATATGAAGCATTTTTAGAGTGTGTCCATCCGGATGATAGGCAGTTTGTAATTGATTCCGTAAATGATTCTTTAGAAAAAGGCGAGGAGTATAATATCGAGCATCGTATAGTTTGGCCTGATGACTCCATTCATTGGGTAGAAGAAACTGGTGATGTAATACGAGATAAAAAAGGTAAACCAGTTCGTATGCTTGGGATAGTGCAAGATATAACAGAATGGAAAAATACTGCCGAAAAAATTAAAAAACTAAATGAAAACTTACTCAAGCATGCCGCAGAGCTTGCAACAGTAAATAAAGAATTAGAAGCTTTTAGTTATTCCGTAAGTCATGATTTAAGAGCACCTCTTAGGAGCATCGATGGATTTAGTCAAGCGCTTCTAGAAGATTATGAAGATGAATTGGATGAAGAAGGTAAAGATTATCTTAAAAGAATAATTAATGCAACTCAACAGATGGGGTTAATAATAGATGAACTCCTAAAGTTATCTCGAATAACACGCAGACCTCTAGATGAAGAAAAAGTAAATATTGCAAATTTATCAAAATCAATAATAGAGAAACTTAAAAAACAAAATCCTAAAAGAAGAGTAAAAATTAATATTGATGCTGATTTAACAACTAGAGGAGATAAACAACTTATCCAAATGGCACTTGAAAATCTTATTGGAAACGCCTGGAAATTTACCGGCAAGAAAAAAAATGCAGAAATCAAAGTTGGTAAAACAAAAAAAGATGGCAAAGATGCTTTTTTTGTTAAAGATAATGGTGCCGGTTTTGATATGAAATATGTAGATAAACTGTTTATACCATTTCAACGTCTTCATAAAGATGATGAATTTGAAGGAACAGGCATAGGTCTTGGAATTGTTTCAAGGATTATACATAGGCATGGTGGAGAAATCTGGGCTGACGCAGAAGAAGGAAAAGGTGCAACTTTTTATTTTACATTAAAAGGTGATAAATAAATGAGTAAAAAACTCAAAGTATTATTAGTTGAAGATTCAGAAGATGATGCTGTTTTAGTAAAACGTGAACTTAAAAAAAATGGATATGAACCATATATAGAACGTGTTGAGACCTCTCAAGATATGAAAAAAAACCTGAAAGAAAAAAGTTGGGATATCGTGATTTCTGATTATGTTATGCCGCGTTTTAGTGGAATAGATGCGATAAAACAATTTAAGAAAACAAAATCTGATATTCCTTTTATAGTTGTTTCAGGAAAAATAGGTGAAGACACAGCAGTTGAATCAATGAAAGCAGGTGCAGATGATTATATAATGAAAAATAATCTAAGCAGGCTTGGACCTGCAATAAAAAGAGAACTCAATGATTATAAAGTAAGACAAGAAAGAAAAAAGGTAAAAAAAGATCTTAAAAAATCATTGGAAGAACTTGAAAAGGCAAATAAAAAACTTCAAAATGAGATTTCTGAAAGAAAAAACGCAGAAAAAAAAGCAGTAGAAGCAAAAGAACATTTTGAAAATGTAATCGATAGCACATATGAAATGATTATATCAGTAGATGGAAACAATAGAATAACTACATGGAATAATACCGCAGAAGAAGTAACAGGATACAAAAGAAAAGAGGTTATGAACAGAACAATTAGCAAACTGCCTTTATTTAAAAACCCTAAAAATGTCATGGATTCCATAAAAAATGTTTCAAATTCTAAAAAAACTGGTTTTGAAGATTTAACAATAATCACTAAAAACAATGCTATTAAAATAATTAGATTCAAAGGATCTGTTTTGAAAGGGAAAACAAATCAGAAAATAGGTACAATTTTTGTAGGTGAAGATATAACTAAAGATATCGAGGTTCATGGAAAATTAGTGGAGGGAAATAGTTATATATTTCCAGATAAAAAAGTTGATTCTGCAGTTGATCTTTTTGTAGACCTTGTCAGGTCAAATTATAATGGATTGTTTGTCACTAGGTCGAATCCTGAACTAATTAAAAGCATGATTCCTTCTAATTTAAAAATTGAAACAGTTTTATTTAGTCAAGAAAAACTTGGCAGTTTTAAAAATATTTCAGAGCCGGATAAATTAGTTAAACTTGTTAAAGATTTTACTAGCAAAAACAAAAAATCAGTTGTTTTACTCGACGGTGTTCATTATCTGATTACAAAACATAAATTCGAGCAATTCATTGATTCTTTATATCAGATAAATGAAATAGTTGCAAAAAATCATTCAACTATGTTTGTTCGATTTGATCCTTCAACAGTTGGTGATACTAAGATGGCGATTATTGAAAATGAATTAAACAAACTACCAAGTCAAAAAATTGAAGGAATAATCCTGGAAGACTCTGTTTATGAAATGTTAAAATTTATTTATGAGCAGAATGAAAAAAATGCACTTGTTCCTTATAAGAAAGTAATGTCGAGGTTTAAAATTGCATATTCTACCGCTGCAAAAAGACTTGAAAGACTTGAGAATAAAGGAC
>CAZQEU010000104.1:0-2653 GCA_964592335.1 uncultured Thermoplasmatales archaeon | reverse complement strand
TTGTAACAGATGAAAAAAAACTAAAATGTAGAAATCTTCGTTATGATCCAGGAGGAGGCGGGATTAATGTATCACGTGCAATTAAAATTCTAGGTGGGAAAACAAAGGCTTTCTTTTTAGCTGGGGGCTGTACAGGTGATTTACTCGAAGAGCTTTTAGATGAAGAAGGAATTGAAAAGTTAAAAATCTCAGTTGAAAATTATACAAGAGTAAATATTCATATAATTGAAGAATCAACAAATAAACAATATCGTTTTAATATGCCGGGTATAGAATTATACGAACATGAATTGATGAAAGTCTTTGAAACTCTGCAAGATTTTGTACCAGCACCTAAATTTATAGTTGCTAGTGGCAGTCTTCCACCAGGTGCACCAGATGATTTTTATAAAAAAATTGCAAAACTTACAAATAAGATAGGATCAAAGCTTATCTTGGACACATCTGGGGAGCCTTTAAAACGAACACTTGAAGAAGGAGTCTATTTGATAAAACCAAATCTAGGTGAATTCATAAATTTAATTGGCAAAGAACTTAAGGACGAAACGTATATAATAAAAGAGGCACAGAAATTAATTAAAAAAAATCGCTGTGAAGTTATTGTGATTTCAATGGGTGCATCTGGGACTTTTTTGATTACTGAAAATAATTTTGAGCATGTACAAAGCCCTATAGTCCCAATAAAAAGTAGAATTGGTGCTGGCGACTCAATGGTTGCTGGAATTACATTGAAACTTGCAGAAAAAGAAGACATAGAAAAAGCAGTAAGATATGGGGTTGCTGCAGGAGCTGCGGCAGTAATGACGCCTGGGACAGAACTTTGCAGGAAAAAAGATGCTGAAAGACTCTTCAAAAAATATTTTAAATAAGAAAAAATTAATTATGGTTATACTTAGGATATTATGCATGTTGAGATGGAAAAAAGATGGATATATTTAGCATTAGCATTTATTATATTTTCAGTAATTTTATTTCTACCAAATCCTGAAGGATTGAGTATTCTTGGCCAAAGAGCTCTTGCTGTATTTAGTTTTACAATTATTCTTTGGGTTACACGACCTGTTTCATTTCCAATTATATTTTTCTTTATATCTGTACTTTTAGTAGCAACTGGCGTTTTTACTCCTGAAACTGCATTTCAAGGAATAGCATCTTCTACGATATTTTTTCTTATTGGTGCTATAATTCTTGCTTTTGCGATAAGCAAGCATGATCTGGATAAACGTATTGCACTTAGTTTTTTGAAAAGATTTGGTAAATCACCTTCCCATTTTTTACTCGGGATCATCTTAATTAGTGCATTTCTTTCTATGACAATGCCAGCTCATGGAGTTGTAGCTTTACTTATTCCAATTGTTTTAAGTATCTTAAGGTCAAGTAAAAAAGATATAACTAATACTAATTTTTCAAAGTCGATTCTTTTATCTGTTGCTTATGCCTCTTCAGTAGGCAGTATGGGGACTCTACTAGGTGGTGCTCGAAACCCACTTGCTATTTCTTTGTATAATCAGGCAACTGGTGAGACGATTAGTTTTGCTAATTGGTTTTTAGCAGCAATACCTTTGGTTCTTGTTATGATTGTTTTTGTTTATTTTGTAATGAAAAAAACCTATCCTCTAGAAAAAATAAATATGATTGATATGAAATTTTTTCTCTCAAAAAAAGTTCAAGATATGGGGTCTTTTTCTTCAGGTGAAAAAAAGGCTCTTTTCTTTTTAATTTTAGCATTTATTCTTTGGGCAGTGTTTGGTAGTATAATCGGAATGGCAACTGTTGCAGTGTTAATTGCAGCACTTTTAGGTGTTACAAAGACGCTTAATTGGGAAGATGTAGAAAGTAAACTTCCATGGGGAATTATTTTCCTTTATGGTGGGGCCATAACTCTTGCTTTTGCTCTTACTGAGACAGGGGCTGCTGAATATATTGCACAAAATATCATCAGTACTTTTGCAGTTCATCCCTATTTAGTAATTTTTATTGTTGTAGTGCTTACAATATTTTTATCAGAGGTTATGAGTAATGCTGCTGCAACAGGTACTGTTTTACCTATTGCACTTACTGTTTTTTTAAGTATGGGTCTTTCTGCAAAAATGGGCATGTATGTTGTAGCACTCCCATCTGCATTTGCATTTATGTTTATTATAGGAACACCTGGTTCTGCAATGGTTTATGATACAGGAATTTTGAATGCTAGGGATTTTTTAAAACCAGGGCTTATTCTTAATTTAATCGGCATTATTTTGTTTATGACTCTTGGACTTGGATGGTGGAAAATTTTAGGATTATGGTAATATGAATAAAGTAAAAGATAAAGAAGAAAAAGAAAGCAAAACAATAATTATTGCATGTTACAGAAAACCATATGTAAAAGAGTCACTTGAATCAATAGAAAATCTGCTTAAAGATGAAAAAATAGAAAATGTATATGTTTTAAGCATTACTGAAGAGAAAAAACCAAGATTTAATGTTGAAAGTTATCTGGGATCAAGGGATATAAAAGAGTTCAAAGATAAATTAGACGAAGATAAAACAATTAGATCTTCCAGATATACAAATCAAATTTTAAGGCTCTGTGAAAAACTAGATATAAACTGTAAGAAAATAGAAAAAAAGGGAAAAGCTTCTAAAATTATTCTTGAAGAAGCAAAAAAAC
>CAZQEU010000103.1:0-2694 GCA_964592335.1 uncultured Thermoplasmatales archaeon | reverse complement strand
TATAAAATATTATAGTTTAGATATGTTTCTTATTACAATTTTATTTTCTTTTGGAAGAAAATCAACTCTAACTTTTTCTTTATTTTTAAAACTTAGCAAAACCCATAGATAGAATTCAAATGGGCTAGACCGGAATTGAACCGGTGACCTCCGCCTTGTAAGGGCGACGTCATAACCCCTAGACCACTAGCCCAAAGTATTAGCATGGAATATAATAGTTATTTTAGTAATTTACTATTAAAAAGAAATCCATACATCGTGGTTAGGATGTTTTTTAATAAACGATAGTTTAATATAATAAACGATAGTTTAATGTATTATGCTTAAAGAGTTTAGAAAATTTGTAGGTTATAAAATTCTTGAATACTTCCTTTTGAACCCTACAAAAAAAACATATCTTAACGAGTTAGCAAAAAAATTAAATATTAGCTCAAGAAGCATAAAAATATACTGTGATATTTTTGAAAAAGATGGCCTAATAAATAGGGAAATAAAAGGAAATATGCATCTATTTTCTACAAATAATGAAAACTTTAGAATAATTGAATTAAAACGTGCTTTTTTTATCAATATTCTTGGAGAAATAGGAATTGATAATATTTCAAAAGACGATACAACTATTGCAATATATGGCAGCCATGCATCAGGAACTTTTGATGAAAAAAGCGACATAGATATAATTGTTCTTGGTAATGAAAAACAGATAAACAGAGAAAATGTTGTAAAAATAATGGATAAGATCGGTAAAGAAATACAACTTAACATTATCCCTATGGTTAAATGGGAAAAAATGAAAAAAGAAAATAATGCCTTTGTAAAAAGTGTAATTAGAAACCATGTTTTAATAAAAGGAGCAGAATTATGAATTTCAAAGATTGTATATCTAAAAATTTTATCAAGAAAGATAAATTTGCACATGAAAGAGTCGATAACTCTTTAGAAATAGCAGAGAGATTTCTAAAATCCTCAGAAAAAAACCTTGAAATTGAAGAAACAGAAATGGCAGAAATCGCATCTTATAATTCAATTTTTCATTCATCAAGAGCGTTACTATTTAAAAAAGGATATACAGAACGAAGTCATATCTGTGTTATTATAGCTTTAAAAGATTTATACAAAAATGATTATGAACTCCTTGAGTTGTTAAACACATTTAACAAAATAAGAATCTCAAGACATAACATTCAATATGCTGGAAAATTAATAGATTTTGAAGAATCAAAATTTGTATTTGATTTTGCAAAGAGATTTTTAGGAAAAACTAAAGAGGTTCTAAAAAAGTAAAATATTACAGTAATTTAAATTAAAATGTAGAAAATTAGTCTTTTACCACCAAGATAATAACTCCTCTGCAGACAATAAACTCAAAGTATGTAATTGTATCAAAAAAAATAACAATTGTTTTTTTAAAATAACAAAAGACTTAAATCTGAATATTTGTCTTGCAATACAATTCTAAATGCTTTTTCCAACTGGTTTTTAGATGCAAGTATATCATTCATTGATTTTAATATATTCCTTATAATCCTTATATCAATTTTCATTTCAAATAAAAAAAAAACTTTATTTACTATTTAAATATTTTATTTCAAAAAATACAAAAAATTGTATTTTTTAAAATGATTAGTATATAAATAAAGGAAAAATTTCTCTAAAGAACAAACTATATTACTTCAAAAAAAATAATTAATATATGCATTTGAAGTAATATAAAAAAGGTAAAAGAAAAGATAAAAAATTATTTTTTCTTTTTTGTTGATTTAGACTTCGATGATTTCTTCTGTGTTTTTTTCTTTGTATCTTTTTTTGTAGTTTTTTTCTTTGTTTCAGGTTTTTTTTCTTCTGGTTTTTCTTCTTCTATGTAAAGATACCCTGTTTTAAACATTGCAAAAACAAGTATTCCGATTATTGCAAGTATTATAAGTACGTAGATGAACCAATGTATTCCTTCATCTTTATCATCTGGAACATATATCTGTGTATTACCCGATACTGGATTGTAAATATAATCCCAGGTTCCATCATTGTTTTCATCAATTAGAACTGTTCCATCTTTTTGTTTTTCAATTGAAACATATTCTTCTCTTTCAGCATTATAATACTTGTCTGCTTCTCCATCGCCGTCCTCATCTACGAGATAATATGTAGTATTTTCAATTATTACTTCTTTGACATCATTTTTGAGAGGATTTGAACCTATTTTTTCTTCGATTTCATCTGATATATTGTCTCCGTCTTTATCTGAATCTCCACCATACTTTCCATCAGGAGAAGGTTCATCAGGTATTCCATCACTGTCGGTGTCGAGAGGGGATTCATCAGGATCTGTTTTGTTTGTATTATATGATTCTTCCATATCATCACTGTAACCATCTGCATCAGTATCCTGTGTTATGTTTGCTTGAGTAATATTTGTATCAGTCGCGCCATCTTCATCAGTTACAGTTAATGTTATATTGAATAGTCCTGAGGTATTATATGCATGAACAGGTGTTTCTCCATAGCCTAGGGCTCCATCACCAAAATCCCAGGTATAGTTTTCTATTCCATCGCCTGTTGTTGAATCTGGATCGTTGCTATCTGATCCGTCAAATGTAATATTTTCAAATGTAAGTGCTTCATATGGACCATTTGCATCTGCTGAGGGTTGTTGGTTTCCACCCGATGAATCAGTAATTGTAGCAGTAGTACTAT
>CAZQEU010000102.1:0-2866 GCA_964592335.1 uncultured Thermoplasmatales archaeon | reverse complement strand
ATCCAGGCTTTGCTTTGTAACCAAGTGATCTAGCACGATCTATTCTTGTTGGTCTGTCAACTCTTGTGAAGTTTTCTTCTTTTCTCCACTGGATAAGTCGTTGTCTTTGTGGTGACTGATATGACAAATCTTGTTTTTTCCATTGTTCACTTAGGTGATCATACATACTTTTTACCATAATATTACACAGCCTAACGAATTTAGTAGAGCGATAGGAAGTAAACTTGTTATATAAAGCTTTTTATTAATATATTTTTGTTTAACAATATGAAAAGATTTATATATTATACAAAATAAAAACATAAGAAGAGATAAATACGGTAGATAATATAGAGATAAAGAGGCTGATGTTATGTTAAAAAAGAAAAAGATTCTGGATTTCGAAAAAAGAAAAGAGATCTATAATCTTATTTTAGAAAATCCTGGCCTCCATCTCAGAGAATTGGAACGTAAATTAAATTTTTCATTTGGAGCCCTTAGATATCATCTCAATTATATGATGAAAAGAGGGTTAATAACCAAACAGCATGACAGAGGATTTTTAAGATATTTTGTATCAGAAAATGTTGGAAATGGGGATAAGGATCTTTTAAGTGCTTTCAGACAGCCTGTTTTACGTAAAATGTTTCTTGTTTTTTTATTATGCCCAGATAAGAAAGTGTTTTTTAAAGAAGATTTTAAAGATATACCTTTTATAAGAAAATGGTATAACGCGGGAAAATGGGTGGTATCCAAACATCGTACGACATTGGAGTTTCATTTAAAAAAATTAGTTGAAAATAACATATTACAACCTGTAAAAATTAAAAGGAAGGTGGGGTATATATTTGTCAAAGATGAGGAAGAAATTTTAGATTTTTTAATTAAGTATAATCAAGCCTTGCCTTATAAAGAGGTAGATGGACTTGTATATTGGGCAAATAGATTGATTATACCCAATATAACAGATCCTATTATGGATAGTATATTAGAGATTTTTCCCCATCCTTATCATGCTTAAGTGACATTGAAGTGAGTATTTTTGTGCCATAAATTGTATATTAATATCGGCATAGATATATATTTATGTTAAAAATTAGTTTAAGAGCAAATATCATAGTGGTTTTAGTCATAGTAGCAATAATTATTCTATCTACATTTACTACAATTGTTTACTATCAAGTAGAAGAATTAAATACTGCTGCAAATGAAAAAGAAGAATTGCCTTTGCTTGTATCTGTTTCTACAGATAAGAGTACGGGGGTTGTTCCTCTTGAGGTAAGTTTTACTCCGATTATTTCAAATTCTGTAGGCAATATCAATTATAAATGGGATTTTGGAGATGGTAATACATCTGATGAGATAAAACCCAGTTATGTGTATAAAAAAGAGGGGATTTTTTTATGTAATCTAACTGTTACAGATGAGACAAATAGAAAAACTACAGGATCTGTAAAATTAAATCCTTTCGAGAATAGCCCACCCACAGTCTCTATCGAAGCAAATGACAGACCAAGACGTCCTATGAATCTACTTCTTGAATTTATATTTGAAAGCAAATTACTTGAACAAATAGTGCACATAGATAACTATGGAGCCAATGATTATAGATGGGCAAGAGACAAGGGTTTACTTGATTTCTTATTTGATGATAATGATAGTTTTATGCCAGTCGAAGCAATAGCAAGTGACCCCGATGGAGATGAAATTGTTTCTTATAACTGGACACTTAAACCAGCAGGATACACGACTAGAATAGGTAAAAATCCGGTCGAACCTAAATATCATTATTCCGGGAAAAAAATTGATATACCAACAAAAGACATCTATCCTGTCGGAGACTACTCATTAATTTGTACTGTTACAGATTCAGCTGGAAAGATAAGAAGTGAAAAATTTGATTTTAAAGTTCTTAAAAGCTATCAAAAACAAACAAGAGAAGAAAAAGTAAAAACACGAGATGCGAAAATAAATAAATGGGTAAGTAACTGGAGAAACAATAAAATATTTGGTGAATTAGGAAGATTCGTTTTTAGCCTTCTAGTTATTAATATTTTAACAAAAGTAGTTCCTCTTCCTTTAGTAAAGTTAGCAACAATAATATTAATTGATTTTGTGCTCCAAACACCCCCCGAAGATTATACTGATTATGAAAATCTTATGGATCCTCTGAAAGAGCTAACAGAAAAAAGAGAATACGCAAATAAATTTACAGACACACTCACATCTAAACTTAAAACAGATTATCCAGACCTTGCAAAAAGCTTTGCTAATTTCTTCGGCGCAGAAGATATAGAAGAGCTGAGAGAATATTTAGGCTTTGACAACAAAAAACCTGTAATTAAAGATCCATTCCCAGAGCCCAGTTCAAACAACATTCCTATCAGTTGTCCATACACATACATCACAGTTGAAGATCCTGAGGGTGATTCATTTAATGTAACTATTTCTGGTGAATATTTAAACAATGTAACTTATACAAACCAAAACAATGGAACTTTTCAAGCAACATTGATAACACCTTTACCAGAAGTTACAGAGATAAAATGGTTTGTTGAGGTCACAGATACTCTTGGAAGAACAATTAATGAAGAGTACACCTTCAAAACATTTATTCCTTTCTAGAAAAAAGGTTATAACTATATTGAGTGCTTCTAACAAATTGTATACAAAGTAAACAAGAAGCACCATATTTGTTATTATTTTAACACAATTAATATATATGAGTTAACATTAAATAATTAATAGTAGTTAAATAACGGGGGGTAAACTATAATATGCAAAAGCAAAATAGAAAAATTTATGCTGCTATAATAGTAATAGTCGTTTTATTATCGGCTTTTTTTGTTGTAACTCAATATCAAATAAAAGTCATTGAAGATGACAG
>CAZQEU010000101.1:0-2978 GCA_964592335.1 uncultured Thermoplasmatales archaeon | reverse complement strand
TTAAAAAACTTGTACCTGTTAATAAAAAGAAAATTAAGATTCATATCAGAAAAAAATAAAAAAAAAATTGTTTTTTTATATGAAAACAAATGCTATTGAAAAAAACATTATAACTGCTAGTACCAAAGCAGATATTGGTTTTTCAAATGATTTTATCGTGTAATCTAGTTTAGGTAGTTTGTTTTCTCTTAGGTAAGCAATAGGTAGTACTACCACTGAAATTGCAATTGTTGTTGAAAGCATATGCCACAGTGTAAAAGGTAGGGCTAGTGTATAGCATAGAGATAGACCTTCCATTGTATGTGGATACCATCCAAGCCAGCATCCAAAGTTAGTCCACAGATCATATAAAAGAACACTTCCAATACCTGCTCCAATTATTGTTGGAGTTTTTTGTATGCTGAACTTGTTTTTTGCTTTAAGAATGTAGCCAATGAGTCCGATAATTGCAAACCCTGACCAGGTGAAGAGCAGAATCTGGTTGTTTCCAATCATTATATCTGTTATAATCATAACCGACATTGGTATGATAAATGCATAGTAGCTACCTAACAGCAGTCCACTTAAAAGGGCTACAACTGCTACTAAAAAGAATAAGTCCATCATAAACATTGGTTGTGTTACTCCCCCAATTGTTATGTATAATGCAGGTGAGCTTGGCAGGAGCTCTGATAAGGTCAATCTTCCTATTACTCCTAAAATTATTAGAAGTGAAGCTATAATTATCTTTGATTTATTTTTTTGTATTATATCTATCATCTTTTTCTTTCCTCCTTTTTGTAATCTTATATCTTGTTTATTAAATTTATTTTTTTTAAACCTGAGATCCTTCTAATTTCCATTCAACTACATCATTATTTTTTAAAGATTGCATATCAGCTCCTACTATCCCATATTCTGTGTTTAAGTAGTATTGCCAGTATAGTCCCTCTCCTTCTTCTCTTGAGTTTATAGAGTAAATATAATGACTTTGATATTGCTCTTGGTAATCTGATTTTACATCAAAATTATATTCTTTAGATGCTTTTAATAATAAAGTATAGACTGTTGGATTTTTAATTTGGATGTTAAACTCATCTTTTTCTCCATCACCATAATCAATTAGTAGTGTTGCATTGATTTCATTTGGATTTAATCCATTATTATCTGTAGTAATTATTCCAGCATTTAAAAAAACAATGCCAACAAGCAGAATAGCAGATAAAGGAATTAAAGATATTAAGAGATTTTTTAAATGTTTTTTGTTCATAGGAATTTATTTGAAATAACAAAGAGGATAATTAAAACATATGATTATAATAACAAATGTTGCCTTTAAAGGCAACATCACTTGTTTTAACTAATAACCCACATTATCCATTCGAAGAAATCAATTAGTCTTTCCAATATAATTTCAAACAGACTTTTTACTTGGATATTTTCTTTATCAGATCTTACAAAACCATCTTTTTCGGCATATATATCATAATTGCCACTAGAATCTATATCTATTGCAACACTACCATCAATATCTGTTGTATGAGTTTCTGATCCAACATAAACAGTTGCATCCTCAACACCACCATCAGTTTGATTTAAAACATTTACAACAAAACTTTCTCCTTCCTTTACCATTGATCTATCAACTTCAATCTTAAGGGGCTTTGGAGTCCAACTCTCAAGATATCCAAATAATATTTCGCTGTGATCGTTTGTTAACTCAAAATCTCCAGCACCAACCATAGGCATTTCATAGTCTACCCAGTAATGCCACCAATCAGAATCCTCCTCGACGTTAGTTAGTATAAAGGCATTCCAACTAGGATAATAATCAATAAAATATGAAAATCCATCTATTTCTGATGCTTCGATTAAAGCTCCGAGGGCACTAGGATAAGATATAGTAAACGACTCTGTCAAACCAGAGGACACATTTTTTGCATCAAAAGTGATCTCGCCTACAGTTACCGTTCCCATCCATATTGTCTCGTTTTTACCTTCAATTCTTATTGTTCCAGTCCATTCATCAGCTGTTATCTGAATATTGTTATCTTCTTTTGCTGAACAACTAATGATCGTTGCTAGTAAAATAATAGATATTATTATTGTACAAACCTTTTTCATTTTATCACCAAATATATATTTTAAAAGATGTATAGTAGATATAGTTTTTAAATCTAACACTATAAATTACGTATGTTGCTCATTTAGACAACATATATTTCTAAAAATAAATCGTTAATATAACAAAAATACGCGATATTTTATCAATACCTTTAAATACAAAAAAAATCTAACATATTACCATAGTTTGAGAGATAATTATGACTCCAAAAGAAAAAAAAGAATTAATAGCTTTCATTGAAGGGAAAAAAGCTATGATTGAGTATTGTGCTAAAAAACATTAGTTTTACTTATAATTATCTCTAAGCCATCTTTCAATATATTTTCCATAAATCGAGTTGATAACTCTAATTATCTCTTTTTTTCTTGTTTCATTATTTTCAACGCATGTAATCCTAAAGAATTCACGCTCTAATTCATGTCTTTCCTCATAATCAATTCTCCATTTCTCCAATTCCTTATCTTTCTCATCATTTGTAAAAGATTTATAGCCATTTTTTATAAGAAAATGCTCGGCAGATAAGATAGATGTACGATGATTGCCGTTTTTAAATGGATGTAGAACAATAATAGAAACACAATATGCTAATGAGATTTTATAAGTTTCAGTAAATTCATCTTCAACAAATTTCATTAAAAAACGTAAATCGCTTGCAGTATCAAGATTATATTTATCTTCTTCTTTTGTAAGTTCTAAAGAATATCTATCTATAAACTTTATCTCTTCTTCTGTTAAAAAATTAATCATTGAAAAATAGTATGAAGTTTAATTCTTAATAACTTGTCTGAAAAAAACCTCAATCAATTAAATAAATTTTCTTAAGCCGCTGGTGGGAATTGAACCCACGACCTATTCCTTACCAAGGAATCGCTAT
>CAZQEU010000100.1:0-3099 GCA_964592335.1 uncultured Thermoplasmatales archaeon | reverse complement strand
TTTTTTTTAAAATACGCCTCTAAAATAACAATTTTGTTATTTAAGAGGCAATGTTTATAAGCATTCTAAGATAGAAGCGAGTCAACGACAGGCTCAAGGAATTTTTTCTTGCCAAAATCCATGTATTTTTTGATATCTTTGATTACATAGATTTTGTCCTCATCAGAGAAAAATGAAAACGATGACAGTGGGTAATATCTCTCTGTGACAAAACCTGTGTTTTGCATCTCAGATAAAAACTCCATTATTCTATGCTCGGAAATACCAAGATTGGCAATGAAACCACGTGGATCTGATCTATTTGATGAAAACCAGTAATCTACAGGCGAGGCATTCTCACCTAGAAACATTGACCTGTACTCTTCACCTTCTCCAGCAAAGTTTATAAGGTTTTTCTGATCCTGAGCATAAACATAAAAAAAGTAATAGTACTTCAGAGAATCCTCCTGCATCCAAGTAAGATCCATAACACTGCCGTATTCTTTTTTCAAAAAATCTTCTACCTCTGGTGTGCACCATCGCTGGTTATCAATGTTTTTTGCAAGACCAACATCTTCAAGGACTCCGTAGAGTGTTTCAAGAATTTTTTGTATCCTTTCATCTTTTAAAAGTACTCTTTCAAACCACATGCTATCATCTATAGTATAGGGTTCATTTACCGGATCGATTCTACCTGATTCTTTTACAAGAGTGCTTTTAAACATAAGTCTGTTGATGATACATGCAACGCCTCTTTCTGGTAAATTGCTTATTTTTTCTTTAAAAACCTCTTTTTTATCCTCTATCCTCTGGTACATCACACTGCCGCAGAGGCTAAGGCCTTCATCGGTAAGCTCTATCAGGGATTTTCCCTCTTGCATCTTTGTTGATACAAGTTTTTTATTTACTAATTCTAGGATATTTTTATTATCTAAGCTGATTGCATCTTTATTGTAATAAATTGATAGAAGTGTTTCGACTTGTTTTTCACCAAGGCCTTTTATCTGCCTTGTTATATTTTCCTCCATTTTACCCATTCCTCCAAGTATATGTTATAAATTAACACGGTTATAAGTCTTTTCCTTTAAAAAAACAATAAAGCTTTTTACAACTGCTTTTTATTCATAAAAACATATGAATAAATCATTGTTGATGGTAATAGGAGTATTATTAGTAGCATCGATTTTTTTTGTCTCATATTTTTATCTTAATACAGATTCACAAGAAGAATACGATCAAGAGCTTTTAGAGTTCAAACAAAAGGTAAGAGAGGATCTAAAAAAATATAATATGATCAAACGTATCAGAGAAGACAGGGGCGTGGTTGAGCCTAAAACCAATTTTACAAAAATTGAGAGACTTAGTTATTATCAGACTTTTGTAACACCTAAAAATATTGGGGTTTTAGCATATATTACAGCAAATAATCTGGTAAGTATTGAGGATGCATACAACGCTGCTGTATCATGGACATGGGTATCTGATAGTACCATGCATGGTGTATCTGAGAGATGGCTTAAACCAATTGATTTTATTGAAAAAACACCTAATAAAACACTGTATCCCAATAATCCTGTGAATGGTATGGCTAGTGACTGTGAAAGCCAGGCATATACACTTGTAAGTATCCTTGAGTCAATTGGTATCTCAAAGGAAAACGTTCGTGTATGTATCGGCCTTGTTGATTTTGGAAGTGGCAGCGGTGGACATGCATGGGTACAAGTTTATTCAGGAGGTAAATGGTATGAGCTGGAGGCGACAACTGGTCCTTACTGGGATGATGATACAGGCAAGCTTGTCAGCAGCACAGGTGTAGATCTTAATTATTTTAAAACAAGACCCTATCCGGTGGAGGAATACTGGGCTTTTTTCAATGATGTTTATTATTACAACCCAGATTCAAATGTACAGAGCAATAATCTTCCTAGTCATTGGTTTACAACAGAGAAACATTTTAAACTATCGGAACTACGATCTGCTACCAAAAATTTTGAAAAAATAAAGATGCAGGAATAACTAAGGTTTTTTCATATCCTCAAGTATTATCTCTGCAGCCCATCTAGCTGTTTTTCCGCTGACCTCTGGGCATTTATCAACATGTGCACCCATTTTTTCAAACTCTGCATAATCCTTTTTATCCATCAGATTAAATGTTCTTCCAAAGAGTTTTTTATGTACATCCTTGCAGAGAATTGAGCCGTATTCATCCATGAATTTATCATATAGTTTTTTTGAATACATAAATATTCGTCTACGTCTTTCCCCTTTGCTGAAATCCTCATAGGTTCTACCATAAATACTACTTATTGCACATAGTCCTCCTATTAGGGCTCCGCATGTTCCCTGTGCAGAGAGTGCTGTGCCACCAGCGAGAGCATCCAGGTCTTTTACTGTTTCTTTATTTCCAATGTCTAATGCTTCCATTAGTGCTGAGTACACGCATTGTGGGCAGCTTCCTCTTTCAGCTTCATATTTGTATGCTTTATCATATGCTTTCTGCAATAACTCTTCACTTTTTTGCATAGTATATCACTTCTTTTGGTTTTTTTTAGAGGATTTTTTGTATCTTTTTAGTTTACTTAAAGATTATTTCTTTAAAATATCAAGTATTTCCAAGATGTTTTTTACATGATAATCAGCTTTTATTCCGACACCGATTACCTTGCATCCTGCACTATGTCCTGCTTTTATGTCACTATTGGTATCACCTACTAGTACTGTTTTTTCTGGTTTAACATTTAGTTTTTCACAGGCAAGCAGTATAATCTCAGGATTGGGTTTTGCAAGTTTTACGTCATTGCTAGTTAAAACAAATTTAAAATATTTTTCTAAATCAAAGTTTTTAAGAATCTGAACTGTACAATCCATAGGAGTATTTGTTACAATGCATTTTGGATAACTGGAGAGTTTTTCAAGTACCTCAGATACGTTTTCATATTTTTTTACAGCATCAAGGTGTTTGCTGTAGACACGGTTGCAGAAACGCCCGACTTTTAAGGGTAGGTTGTTTTGTTTGAGGTTATCATAAAGGTCATGCCCCCAGTAGTTTTTAAAAAAAGTTTCTTTTGAAATAGCATCCATATCATGGACTTTTAATGAATGATTTAGTGATTGCCACCA
>CAZQEU010000099.1:0-3102 GCA_964592335.1 uncultured Thermoplasmatales archaeon | reverse complement strand
TTTCTCATTAAAGTAAGCCACTTATTATTACCTTCAATATTAATTCCTGCAACTTTAGAAGGAGTTTTACCATTAATGGTCATAATAAATGGTTAGCATTGATGAAAAATGCGGTTCAATATCAGAAACAACAAAAATAAATGAATAAAATCTTCAAAGAGACATCTCAAATCATATTCTTTACTTTATTTTTTCAAGAAAACTTATATATTCCAAAAATCTATTTTATTATACAGAGGATGGGAAAATGAAAAGGAAAAATATTGTAGCAGCTGTAATAGTAATATTGATAATTGTTGGTGCATCTTTGTTTGCTGTATTTGTTGAAAATATGGGAGTTGATAGTGAGTTTGAGGTTCATGAGTGGGGAGTATTTGTAAAAGAATATAATTGCACCGAAGTTTTATTAGGTGGTTCAAAATCTGACATATATTATCCTGATTATCTAAATATGCAACTGTATAAACCTGTTATATATTTTCATTCTGTTGAAGAAAAAACAAATGTAAAAGTACAAGTTGACTCTGTAAAAAATGCAACAGTGATCCCAAATGCTACATTAAAAGATGATAGTATCTTTTGGGATGTAGAAGTTGAAAATGACATTATTACAACGGATGAGGAGGATGATTTAAGATATAATTATCTTTTTTATGAAGGAGCTACTAGTTATCAGACAAATATTGATGCGAATATAAAAATAAATAACGAGAATGTTACTTTTCGTATTAAAAACTTGGAAGAATTTTCAATTTCAGATGTTTATTTTGTTTATGGTAAAGAAAAGGTATTTTCTGAAGGGAATACTGAAATATTATCCGGTGGAATGACTTATGTTTATTTTGAAAATATTAATTCTGGTGAAGAAAAAAATATTACAATTAAAATGATGAATGAGTCTTTTTACAATGCAAGCGATATGATACCATTGTTAATTAACAAAGGTTTAACAAAAAATGAAGCTGAGGAATTAGTAGAATATTGGAGAAACTTTTGGTTTTATCCTAATCTTAAAGAATATTCAAGAATATTATACACGATACCCCAATCAGAATATGATAAATTATTGCCGATATCAATAATTCCACAACCAACATCAATAAAACGAGTGGGAATAGTCACTTTAACAGATATTCCATTAAATTCTTAGTATTTTTTAGAATAGAATTTTGATATCTTAGACTGACTACCAACTTGAAATTCCCAACGTTTTATTCCCAACTCCAAATTACACAGTACCTTAAACCGTAATATTTATATAGAAGTGTTTGTATAGCGTTTTTTCAAATTAGTATAAATAATAAGGAGGCAAAAGAAATTTATGATGGCTGGAGGCCAACAACCGATAATTGTACTTAAAGAAGGTACAAAAAGAGAAAGAGGCAAAGGAGCACAAAGCAACAATATAATGGCAGCAAGAGCAATATCAGATGCAGTAAAATCAACACTAGGTCCAAAAGGAATGGACAAAATGCTCGTCGACTCAATGGGGGATGTAGTTGTAACCAATGATGGAGCAACAATCCTAAAAGAAATAGATGTCGAGCATCCTGCTGCAAAAATGATAGTAGAAGTTGCAAAAAGCCAAGACGAAGAATGCGGAGATGGAACAACAAGTGCGGTAGTACTCACTGGAGAACTATTAAAATATGCAGGAGAGCTACTCGAACAAAACATTCACCCAACAGTAATCTGTGGTGGATATAAACTAGCAGCAGTAAAAGCAAAAGAAATACTAAACAAAAACGCAATAAAAATAAAACCAGGTGACAAAAAAACACTTAGAAGCATTGCAATAACATCAATGGCAAGCAAAAGCGCAAGCGCAGAAAAAGATGTACTTGCAGATGTTGTAGTAGAAGCAGTAACCAGTGTAGCAGAAAAAGCAGGAAACAAAACACTCGTAGATCTAGACAACATACAAATCCAAAAGAAACAAGGTGGAGGCATTGCAAACACAGAAATCATACAAGGATTAATACTTGATAAAGAACGAGTACACGAAGGCATGCCAAAACATGTTAAAAAAGCAAAAATCGCACTAGTAAACGCAGCATTTGAAGTCAAAAAAACAGAAGTAGACGCAAGAATCCAAATAAACGATCCAACACAACTACAAGCATTCTTAGACGAAGAAGAAGGAATGCTTAAAAAAATGGTTGCTAAAATCAAAAAAAGTGGAGCAAACGTCCTAGTATGTCAAAAAGGCGTAGATGATATTGCACAACACTACCTTGCAAAAGAAGGAATCTACACTGTAAGACGTGCCAAAAAATCAGATATGGAAAAACTAGCAAAAGCAACTGGTGCAAAAATAGTAGGAAACCTAGACAGCCTTACAACTAATGACTTAGGAAACGCAGGAAACGTCGAAGAAAGAAAAATCGGTGACGACAAAATGACATTTATAACAGACTGCAAAAACCCAAAAGCAGTAAGCATACTAATCCGTGGTACAACCGAACATGTCGTAGATGAACTAGAACGTGGACTTCATGACGCATTAAGTGTTGTAAAAGTAGCACTTGAAGACGGTAAAATGACACCAGGCGGTGGCGCAATGGCAACCGCAATATCGATGGGGCTTCGTGACTATGCACCAAGTGTCGGTGGACGTGAACAAATGGCAATAGAAGCATTTGCAAATGCCGTTGAAATCGTTCCTAAGACCCTATCAGAAAATGCGGGGTTAGACCCAATTGATATGATGCTAGAAATCAGAAACGCCCATAAAAAAGGTAAAAAATACTCGGGTATCAACGTGGCATTTGGAAAAGTAGATGATATGATCAAATATAGTGTCATCGAACCACTTCGTGTAAGCATGCAAGAAATCGATGCAAGCAGCGAAGCAGCAGCAATGATACTACGTATCGATGATGTAATCGCCTCTAAAGGAGGCGGTGGCGGTGGAGATGCTGGTGGAATGCCACCAGGCGGAATGCCACCAGGCGCAATGGGCGGAATGCCACCAGGAATGATGTAATAAAAAAGTTACATCAATTTCTTCTTTTTTTTTTAACCAAAAAATAACCGGGATAGGTGAGGTATGACAAACAAAAACTCTAAAGAGAAAAAGAACAAAAAATCCAAAAAAAAAGA
>CAZQEU010000098.1:0-3133 GCA_964592335.1 uncultured Thermoplasmatales archaeon | reverse complement strand
GCTATGGTTGAGCTAGTTAAAGAACTTATGAAATAAAAGGAGAAATAAAAAATGAATTATAAGAAAATGTGGGACACCTTGAAAGCTCAATCAGGCTATAGAGAAACAACTTGTCTTAATTTATCTATTCATAAGAAAGAAACTATTAGAGAATTAATGGAAAATTTGGAGAAAAAGAAATGATGGATGATTGTCCTATTAAAGATACTTGTGTAAGACGTGATAATGCTCCTGAGGATTGTAATGTTTATTGTTTGACTTATAATCTTTGGCATCAACAACAGAATAAACTTAACTCATCAAACATAAGTAAAGATATTAAAGTTAAGGAGAAATAAAGAAATGAAAATATTATATAAAATTGGATATGTAACTTACGGATGGTGGATAATACGACTTATCAAAATTTTGAAAGGAAAATGAAATGGCTTGAAAATAAATTAAGTGATGATTTTGCAAAAGGATATTTCACTGGTACTATTGTAACTATGTCAGTAGCTTTTGGTATTCCAATATTAAAAGGTGTTATAGGTGGATAGATGAAACATATTTGTGTTGTTTGTAAGGGTGAATGAATGAGAATAAGTTTAAGATCCGTTGATAGCAAAATCCCAAACCTTGCACTTATGAAAATTAGTGCATACCATAAAAATAAAGGAGATATTGTCGGGCTTAATCTTTCTAATCCAGATAAAATTTATTCAAGTATTATCTTTAAAAAGAACAAAGGAAAAGCAAATAATCAAACCATAGATGGAATACAAAGGGAGTTTGGTGGATCTGGCTATGACTTATCAGTTAAACTTCCTGATGAAATAGAGTTTATCAAACCTGATTATGATCTTTATCCAAGTGAATATTCACAGGGTTTTACAACTCGTGGATGTATAATGAAATGTGATTTTTGTGTCGTTCCAACTAAAGAAGGCAAACTCAAAAGATGGCAACATCCAAAAGAGTTTTACGATGATCGTTTTGATACTATTATGATTATGGATAACAACTGGTTAGCAGATCGTAAATGGTTTTTTGAAACAAGCCAATGGATCATTGACAAAGGTTTAAAAGTATTAGAACACGGTCTTGATGCACGGTTGCTTAGTAGAGATAAAATTGCACAGTTGCAGGATCTTAAAATCCCTATCTGGCATTTTACATTTGATAATATAGAAGATGAAGATATTATCAGGGAAGCTGTTTTGTTGTTGAAAGACTGTGGTGTGAATTTAAAAAACAATGTTTCTTTCTATGTTTATTGTCATTCGGATAGCTATTTCAATGATGCTTTGTATCGTTGTAATCTTCTAAGGAAATGGGGTACTAATTCAAATGTTATGTTTAATTGCGATATGCCTAAGACTAAAAGAATTAAGGATCTTATGAAATGGAGTTGGAGAAGATGTCTTTATTGGAAAATACCATTTAATAAATATTCCAGTTTATGTCATACTTAACTCTACTGCACAAAAGTTAAGGATAACTTAGAAATCCTGTAGTTAGAAAAGCGAAAGAGGTATAATATGAAAGAAACAAAACCTGTAGTTACCAAAACAACTACAGCAAAAACTATAAAAAAACACAAACACATTACACATAACAAAAAATAGGAGAGGAGAGAAACGATAACATTAATTATATCACTAATAATCCTTTTGTTAATATTTGGAATACTAGCAATAGCTAGCATCCAGGATATAAAAACCACAACAATAAGCAAAAACATTGTAGTAGCTCTTTACATACTAGTACCAGCATATCTATATGTACGAGATATTAATTATATAACAGCGGGATCTTGTTTCCTTTTTACACTAATAACATTTTTGTGCCTATGGTTTATCAGCCGTAAAGGATTTGGTTTTGGAGATGTATTGGTAATAAGTGCTCTTGGATGGATGATAGCGGATTTTACAATACTCCGAGTATTTCTAATATCTATGGGTGTATTTAGTATACCGTGGGCATTATTTTGGCTCTGGCGTTATCACAAAAACCCAAACCTAGAAGACATGTGGACAGGTAAACCAAAACAGATAAAAACCAGCAGGTTACATCCAGGTATGGTACTCGCAGAAGATAGTTTCATGCAAGGATTAACTGATAAACAAATTAAACAGATACAATGCCAAAACCAACAGAGTATATGGGTTAAAAAGCCTATGCCTTTTATACCCGTAGTGTTTTTTACATTATTATATAGCACTGTATTAATTAGTTTTTTTCCAATGTTACAGTTTATATAAACCTCAGTCTATTATATCTTTGCAATAGATGCTTTCAGCAAATGGTAAGCCGTTTTTGAGAGTGGATCTTTTTCTCCTCTCCTCAAAACTAGTTCCACTCTCAAAACAGCTATTTAATTGTAAGGTTTAAATAAACCACACTACATACCTTTAAAATAAATTTTAAAAATTATGGAGAGATGTTTAATCTATGACTAAAAATGGTTCACCTGTGCCATCTACGTATTGGAGCTATCGTTACCGCAGGCTTAATGGAAAGAAGCGTTATGTACGTGTTCGTAAAGATCCACATACAGGAAAAATTCAAATACGCATGGCTAAAAAAAGGAAAGGAGGCTAAATTTTTTTGTCCGATATTGATAATTATTTATCTGCTTTAAGAAAAGTTGGTGGTGGTAGAATTGCAGATAGATATGAACAACGGGTTAATAAAATAAGAGAAAACGCACCATCTAATAAAACATCAAATAAATCTGTAAGTAGTGCAACAGGATCGGGTTCTACTGGTGTTTCACAGGGTAAAACACAAAATAATTCAAATAATAAAACATCTAGTGCTTCTTCAAATAAAAATAATGTTTCAAATGTAAATAAAGACGATGGTCTTACTAAGGAACAGATACAAAATGATTTAAATCGTACTACAACAAATCTAGGGAGTAATAATGTAAAACTCCCGGGGGATCAGGGTTTTGTACCAGATGGCGGTGCATTTAATCCACCGGAAAACATAAAGCCTTCTCCAGAACCGACATCGACTGATAGGAGTGGAATGACAGCCACCCCAAAAGAACTATTATGGACAACAGAAGGAGCCGTAGAGGAGAGTAAAAGAACAGGTGAAGATTGGCAACACATCCAACATAAAAACCTCAAAGAAATAGAAGGCA
>CAZQEU010000097.1:0-3407 GCA_964592335.1 uncultured Thermoplasmatales archaeon | reverse complement strand
AAAACTCCCACCTAATCTGTAAATTAAGTAAAAGCATAGTGCTGAGTGATATGGATATGCACCCTAGCGATACCCAATGATCGCCATATATAAATTCATTCCATAAGAATTCAGAACATTTCATTAATTCGTAAAGCAATCTCTTTTATTTAAATGATACTAATATAATTATTATAAAATTATATTTTGTGGATTTAAAATGAAAAGATAAACATATTTCCTAAAAATAAAAATATAGGCCATAGAATAAATTCCCCGTCTGCTATATAGCTTGATAAAGATTGAAGATCAGATTTTGACGAGTTTGCTTTTTGTATATAATAAAAACAGTAAAAATAGAAAAGTAATAAACTAGTAGCAAAAATTGGAATAATCCCAACAAGTATTGCAACTGCTAATATTGAAAATGTTAAGATATTTAGTAAATGAAGGAGTAATAGAAATTTTTTTTCACCAAAATACAAAGGCAACGTCAAAAGATTTTGTTTTTTATCAACTTTTATATCTTTCAAATCACAAAAACTTGTATTTACCAAAAAACAAAGAAAAACAAATAATAAAAGAATCCATGTCACTAAATTTAAAGGTTGAGAACAATATAAAGCAATAAAAATGACTAATAAAGAGGCTGAAAATGAAGTATAATAATTTTTAAAACCAGGGATTTTCATTGTCCATCTTTTTGAATAGATTGTATAAAATACACCAAGCAATAAAAGAAAAATACCAAATATTAAGCTTATAATGTTTCCAAATAAAGATAGTAAGAGAAAAAACATAGATGTATAAAACAAAATAATGAAGGGCATGGATTTATAATGCCCACTCAAATAATTACTTCTTTTTGATTTGTCTATAGAGTCTATCTTCAACCATTTAAAGTGGTCATAATTATAGACAGATTGGCTTAGGAAATAGACAATCAATAATAATTCAAATCTTACCATTACGTCGAGTAGAAGCATTAAGGCGATAGAAAAAGTTGCAACTCCTAAAGAAAGCCAATGTCCGCCATAGATAAATTCACTGCAAAGAATTTTTTTGATACCATTTATTTTTTTAAATATTTTTTCCGTGGGTAAATCCACTTTGTTGTAAATGTTTGGACATTCACATTCAGTCATTCTTCTTCTGCCTCTAAACTAATAATATATTATGTTAACATAAAGCCCTCTTGGGAGAAATTCCTACAAAATTCCAAAAAACCCGATTTTTTTTATTTTTTAGCGGAAAACAGAGAAAAAATAGATAGATTTAAAAAACAGGATTCATAAGAAGACATATAGATATAAAAACCCCTTAATCAATTATACATGCATCAAAAAAAAGAAGGAGGAACTAAACATATGAGAGAGACAAAATCTTTTCATTGGACTCTGAATTATCCAACTGAAAAAGACCCAAGACCAGCATGTCTTATTAAATTAGTAAGTAATTTTCTTCCCGATGATGTCATAGAATATTTCAACACAAATAAAATTTTATTTAGCGCAGAAACCGCTCTTTGTAAAGGTGGCGGTATTTTGTGTTTATCTAAAAAAATGTTTAAGGAATACACTTATTTTTTGCATCTCGGTGAGTCTTTTTGGAAACTTGAGGATAAACAGATTACACTTAATATCCTCTATCAGCTTGCTATATTTTATCTTGGATATGAACACGTTATTTCATTGTCATCTGAAAGCAATGAATTGAAGGAAAAACATCAGGCAGAGGCTGTTAAATTAATGAATGAATGGGTTTACCGGCGTCAACAGAATGTTAAAGCAAGTTAAAAGATAGTTAAAAAAGAAGAAAATTTAAACTATATGCCAAACTGAATAAATATTATTTTATGAACTATATAATAATATATAATTGTCGAAAATATGTATTGTTTTAATGACCTTATAGAAGGTTTTATAAGGAGAAAATGCATTATATTTATGTATTTATAATAAGGTAAAAATACTAATACTTTTTAGTATAAAAATGACCCCAAGAATGCTGGTAACATTCAAGGGGTCTGGAGCCATGATAACATGAGTATCACAGCCCCGAGAGGCAATAATGTAGGTTGGAGTTTTAATAATTTCGCAAGTATAAGCTACGAGTCAACTTTATGTTCTTGTGAAAACATTGATTTTGAGCAGATTTCACATAGCGATATAATTGTATCAAATATTATCTCTGATGTTGGTACAGGTTTTATAAATCCATCAGAAGAATGTCCAGTTCGAATAGAATACTTTTTGAAATATCTGGATTTAACACCAATTATACCATTTTTGAAGGAGTTATATGTTGAAGAATATCGTTTCAAATTTCCAATTGATGCAATGTTGAAGACATTGATTTATTTTAAATTAAAACCTTACAAGTTTCTTACCGATCTTTGGAATGATCTAATTGCTACACCAAATTTGGCTGATGATCTGGGTTTTAAAGAAATACCTGATTATAACACGTTATATCATTTCCTCACTAAAAGACTTAATAGTAAAGGAATTAAATTGTTGTTGGATGCTTTTGTAGAAGCAAATAGACAAGAACTATTAAAGCACAAGATAACTCTTGGTGAGGAGGTCGTGTTGGATTCATGTCCAATTCCTGCTAAGAAAAAAGATTGTGAGGCTGATTGGAATGGTCATTATGAACTTTGGTGTTATCTATGGCATAACCTTCGTTGTATAAACACAGGCCTTCCACTTAATTTCCATGTTACAAATGGACGTGAGGATGAATCACATTTCCTCTCACCTTTTATTTTAAAATTGAAAAAACTTCAGCATATTGATCCAATTCGGGTCTATATTGATGGTGGTTATGTGGGTTTTGAAAATATTGCTCGTATGTATGTCTATTTTGATGTTGATGTGGTTTGTAATATTGCTAAGGATTGGAAGTTTAGTGAGAAAGGAACCCTAGTGGAGATTTGCAGACGGTATAATAAATTGTGGAAGCAACCATATTACAAAGCAAAGGCGGATTTTGAGCATATTCAGTATGCTATGATGATGAGTGATGAACCACGTTTTAAACAAATAGGTATGTTTTATAGGAACAATATTTTGTCTCGTTATGGGGAATGTCCTGATGGTTATATGGATGATTATCATTTCCGTAATCGTGTTGAAAACACTCATGGAACTGAGAAGAGGAAAACTGAGATTAAAAACATAGAAGCCAAGGGTATAAAACGAACTATGACACATATCGGGATGCATCTCATCGCTTTACATGCTATTGCATTATGTAGGCTGCAAAATGGGGTTACAACAGGTTTGACAAGTCTTGCTGGCCTGGTTTGATTTTTTTGTTTTTTTACTCTTTATAAATCTTTCGTAGAAATTTTTTCATTGTTTTATTAGAGTGATTTTTAGTTTTTAATCAGGTTGATCCATAGTTTTATATACTATTTGAGCAGA
>CAZQEU010000096.1:0-3455 GCA_964592335.1 uncultured Thermoplasmatales archaeon | reverse complement strand
AAAACTCCCACCTAATCTGTAAATTAAGTAAAAGCATAGTGCTGAGTGATATGGAGATGCAACCTAGTGATACCCAATGATCACCATATACAAATTCGTTCCATAAGAATTCAGAACATTTCATTAATTCGTAAATCAATCTCTTTTATTTAAAGGATACTAATATAATTATTATGAAATTATATTCTGTGGATTTAGAATGCAAAGATAAACATATTTCCTAAAAATAAAAATATAGGCCATAGAACAAATTCCCCGTCTGCTATATAGCTTGATAAAGATTGAAGATTAGATTTTGACGAGTTTGCTTTTTGTATATAATAAAAACAGTAAAAATAGAAAAGCAATAAGCTAGTAGCAAAAATTGGAATAACCCCAACAAGTATTGCAACTGCTAATATTGAAAATGTTAGGATATTTAGTAAATGAAGAATTAATATAAATTTTTTTTCACCAAAATACAAAGGCAAAGTTAAAAGATTTTGTTTTTTATCAACTTTTATATCTTTCAAATCACAAAAACTTGTATTTACCAAAAAACAAAGAAAAACAAATAATAAAAGAATCCATGTCACTAAATTTAAAGGTTGAGAACAATATAAAGCAATAAAAATGACTAATAAAGAGGCTGAAAATGAAGTATAATAATTTTTAAAACCAGGGATTTTCATTGTCCATCTTTTTGAATAGATTGTATAAAATACACCAAGCAATAAAAGAAAAATACCAAATATTAAGCTTATAATGTTTCCAAATAAAGATAGTAAGAGAAAAAACATAGATGTATAAAACAAAATAATGAAGGGCATGGATTTATAATGCCCACTCAAATAATTACTTCTTTTTGATTTGTCTATAGAGTCTATCTTCAACCATTTAAAGTGGTCATAATTATAGACAGATTGGCTTAGGAAATAGACAATCAATAATAATTCAAATCTTACCATTACGTCGAGTAGAAGCATTAAGGCGATAGAAAAAGTTGCAACTCCTAAAGAAAGCCAATGTCCGCCATAGATAAATTCACTGCAAAGAATTTTTTTGATACCATTTATTTTTTTAAATATTTTTTCTGTATGGAAACCCACTTTGTTGTATATGTTTGGGCATTCACATTCAGTCATTCTTCTTCTGCCTCTAAAATAATAATATATTAGGTTAACATAAAGCCCCAATTCAAGAAATTCCTACAAAATTCTAAAAACACGGATTTTTTCTTATTTTTGTTGGAAAACAGAGAAAAAAAGGTTGATTTAAAAAAACAGGATTCAAAAGAAAAGACATATAGATATAAAAACTCATAATCGATATACATGCATCAAAAAGGAAGATGGAAAGAGTAGATGAGAAAGAAGAAATTGCTTCGTTGGACTTTAAGTTATCCAACTGAAAAAGATCCAAGACCTGCGCGTATCCTTACTTTAGCAGGTAATATGCTTCCTGATGACATCATTGAGCATTTCACCAAAAATAAGATTTTTTTCAGTGCAGAAACCGATCTTTGTCACGGTGGAATACTGCGTTTTTCAAAAAAAATGCTTGAGGATTACCCCTATTTTTTACATTTAAGTGAGTCTCTCTGGAGGCTTGATGACAAAGATATAGCACTAAATATTGTCATGCAGCTTGCGCATTTTTATCTCGGACACGATACTAATCCACGGTCAGAAAACAGTAAACTGAAGGAACAACAACAAAACGAGGCAATAAAATTAATGAAGGAATGGATCAACCGATCTCAACATAGTATTAGAGCAGGTTAAAAATAGCTAAAAAAATTATTTATTTCTGCAGGGATTTTACATTTCTACGTGTAAAATAACAATTTTTTACAATATTATTAAAAACTCAATTAAAATCATACACAACAGATAATATTTCAATATTAATATAAAATTTGTTAAACTCTTAAAAATTTGAATAGTTTTAACGACCTCGTAGAAGGTTTTATAAGGAGAAAATGCATTATATTTATACAATTATAATTAATAAAAAATACTAATACTTTTTAGTATAAAAATGACCCCAAGAATGCGGGTAACATTCAAGGGGTCTGGAGCCATGATAGAATGAGTATCACAGCCCCGAGAGGCAATAATGTAGGTTGGAGTTTTAATAATTTCGCAAGTATAAGCTGTGAATCAACTGTTTGTTCTTGTGAAAACATTGATTTTGAACAGATTTCACATAGTGATATAATTGTATCAAATATTTTTTCTGATGTTGGTACAGGTTTTATAAATCCATCTGAAGAATGTCCAGTTCGAATAGAGTATTTTTTGAAATATCTGGATTTAAAACCAATTATACCATGTTTGAAGAAGTTGTATGGTGAAGAATATCGTTTCAAATTCCCTGTGGATGCTATGTTGAAGACATTGATTTATTTTAAGTTGAAACCTTACAAGTTTCTTACTGATCTTTGGGATGATCTTATCGCTACACCAAATTTGGCTGATGATCTGGGTTTTAAAGAAATACCTGATTATAACACATTGTATCATTTCCTCATTAAAAGACTGAATAGTAAAGGGACTAAACTGTTATTGGATGCTTTTATAGAGGCAAACAGGCAAGAACTACTGAAACACAAGATAATTCTTGGTGAAGAGGTTGTGTTGGATTCATGTCCAATTCCTGCTAAGAAAAAAGACTGTGAGGCTGATTGGAATGGTCATTATGAACTTTGGTGTTATCTCTGGCACAACCTACGATGTATAAACACAGGTCTTCCACTTAATTTCCATGTTACAAATGGACGTGAGGATGAATCACATTTTCTCTCACCTTTTATTTTAAAACTGAAGTCTTTGCAGCATATTGATCCAATTCGGGTGTATATTGATGGTGGTTATGCTGGTTTTGAAAATATTGCACGTATGTATGTCTATTTTGATGTTGATGTGGTTTGTAATATTGCTAAGGATTGGAAGTTTAGTGAGAAAGGAACCCTAGTGGAGATTTGCAGACGGTATAATAAATTGTGGAAGCAACCATATTACAAAGCAAAGGCGGATTTTGAGCATATTCAGTATGCTATGATGATGAGTGATGAACCACGTTTTAAACAAATAGGTATGCACTATAGGAACAATATTTTAACTCGTTACTGGGAATGTCCTGATGGTTATATGGATGATTATCATTTCCGTAACCGTGTTGAAAACACCCATGGCAATGAGAAGAGAAAAACTGAGATTAAAAACATAGAAGCCAAGGGCATAGAACGAACTATGACACATATCGGTATGCATCTTATAGCATTGCATGCTATTGCTTTATGCCGGTTGCAAAATGGGGTTACAACAGGTTTGACAAGCCTTGCTGGCCTGGTTTGATTTTTTTGCTTTTTTACTCTTTATAAATCTTTCGTAGAAATTTTTTCTCCTGTTTATTAGACTGATTTTTAGTTTTTAATCAGGTTGATCCATAGTTTTATATACTATTTGAGCAGA
>CAZQEU010000095.1:0-3538 GCA_964592335.1 uncultured Thermoplasmatales archaeon | reverse complement strand
AAAAGATAAAGATTTGAGAGATATTATTAAAGATAGTGTAAGAAAGGCAAAAAAACCTCTTAAATTTTAGATTTTTAATAATCGAATAGATGAGTTTTGATAAAATCTTGCAACAGAAGAAAACCTCATTATTTTCCTGCAAAAGGGAGTTCAAATCTCGTCCCCTGCATTTTTTATTGATTTAATCCAAAAGTTATATAAATAACTCATACAGATAGCAGATAAACAAATCAATTTCATATATTCAATGATTAATAGGTGTTTAAACTATGAGAAAAAAAGAAGAAAAAACAACATATGAAGCAAGACTTTTTTGTAGAAACTGTGAAGAAGAATGGATAGAAGAAATAGATAAAGGAATCTATGTAAGATGCGAAAAAGACAACAATTACATGATAAAAATTGGGGACCCCTACAAAAAACGTAAACTTTTCACATGCCCAAAATGTGGTGCTCATACTAAAATTGCAAGAAGACCCTTATTGCAAAAAAGATAAAAAAAAATTGTTTTTTTTATGGCGAGAGCCTGTTTCTATCCCTCGGGAAAAGTATACACTCTCTAATATTTTGTATATCAAGTAGTTCCATAAAAAATCGTTCTAAACCAAAGCCAAACCCGCCATGTGGAGGCATACCATAACGAAATGCTTTTAGATAAGAATTGAAATCCTTTGGGTTTAAACCACATTCTTTAATACGTTTCTTTAAAAGTTCTACATCATGTATACGCTGACTACCTGAAGCAAGCTCAACACCTTTGCATTCTAGATCAAAGCTTTTGGAAAGTTTATCGCCATCAGGCATTGTATAAAACGGTTTTGCTTCAAGGGGGTATTTTGTGATAAAATAAAAATCAGTTCCTTGTTTTTTCATTATTTCACCTAGGAGTTTTTCCTCTTCGGCACCAAGGTCCTCACCCCATTTTATATCACATTTGTTATCATTTAACTTTTTTATTACATCATCATAAGATATACGTTTAAATGGAATACTTGGTACTTTTATCTCTTTTTTAAGAATCTCTAGTTCATCTTTACACTGGTTTGCTTTCTTCCACATATTGTAAACTAGTCCTTCAAGGATTTTCATAACCTCTTCTTCATCTTTGATAAAAGCCATTTCAACATCTACTGCGGTACTTTCGTTTAAGTGACGCCGGGTATTATGCTCCTCTGCTCTAAAATACCATGCTATTTCATATACTCTATCAAAACCAGTAGCCATCATAGTCTGTTTATAAAGCTGTGGGGATTGAGCGAGAAAAGCCTCTTTTTCGAAATATTTAAACTTGAAAACCTCGGTTCCACCTTCAGAGCTACTAGCATTAATATTAGAGGTATAAATTTCTATAAAATCATTTTTTTGCATGTATTCATGAACTGATTTTATAACCTCGTTTCTTATCTTAAAAATTGCTTGGATATCAGGTTTTCTAAGATCAATGAAACGATTATCCAAGCGTGTATCCATCTCTGAATCTATCTTATCGGCAACACCCAACGGCAGTGGTGTCTCAGATTTACTTAAAACATCAATTTTTTCAGGTATAATCTCATAGCCGTTACGTGCTTTATCGCTTTTTTGACAAAGACCTGTGACTGATACAACTGATTCACGAGGTAGCTCGACAAGAGTTTTAAAAATCGCGGGATGTTCTTTTTTAAGACCTGTTACCTGAAGTGTTCCTTTTTTATCTCTTATTATTATAAATGCTATACTACCAATGTTTCTTATCTCTTCTATCCAACCGGCGACACTAATTTTTTTACCATGTTCTTTACTGCTTACATCCTGTGAATAATGAGTTCTTAAGTTTTTCATATAATATACCCCATATTAAAACAATGATTTTAGTTTTTTTGAAATAAAACCACATGCATCATCAAGCATTTTATGATTATCCCATGAATCAACCAATTCCTCTAACTTTTTTTTATCCTCATTTTGTAAAATCTTAACCCATTTCATTATATTTGGAATAGCACGAATAACATTGTCAACAATTGTGATATCAGCAGTTTTTGCAGTACGAGACAAAGGATTCAAATCAATAGTTATAACTTTTTTATCCATAAATTTTAAGGCCTGACAGCGATCACCATCCTCCAAAGGAACAAGTACTACATCCGAGCTAAAAATACCGTTTTTATCACATAGTCCTCGATCATGCTCAAGACCCTTAATTCGTGCGTCAGCTTTTGTTCCATAAACCTTTTTTGCACCAAAACCAAACAATTCATCAGATAATTTTTCCATCCGTTCTTCTGTACGATGAAAAAGATTTACCTCTATCTTACAAGGAATCAGCTCAGATAAAACCACGCATTCTTTACCTGTGAGTGCAACAACATTACCATTAACAGAAATGATGGGGTCTTTTGCAACAAGTAATGATGCAGCAGCAACCTTGCATGCTTCATCTGCAAAAAATAGAGTTTTTTCACCAATTAAGTAATCAAAAGCCTCTCCTCGGCCATGAGCAATTAGTCCTGTTTCATGAACAAATCCTTTTTTCATAGCATCGGAGATTTTTTTACGAGTCATAAGAGAAGTATAACGAGGATGGCTCTTTGGTATTTCTTGCATAATTAGATGACTGCAATAACAAAAACTCTTATAAATATAATCTTAGTAAAAAAAAGAAAAAAAAGAATGGGAATTTTTTTTATCCATACATATTAGGTTGAGGTGCCTGACTTGCAGAAACCATTGGTTTAGCCTGTTTATGCATCTTCTGGAGTTGAACCTCTATACGCTCAGATTCTTCATATAATGGTTTCACATTTATCTCAACACTCATTATATTCGCCATTACATTGATTGCAGCGGCAGCTGCACGAGCATCGGGATAATTCGGATGTGCCTCAGCAAGAATTGATATCACATCAACCTTAGCTTGTTTACCAAGATTGAGCAGTACTCCTGATACACCTGCGATGATACCATTTTTAAATTGCGCAATCTCCTTTGACATAAGCATACCACGAGAATGCTCAGTAGAACCAATTGCATAAGCTTCTACTTTATCTCCCCCAGAGTTTTTTCCTTCTACAACCATTCCCTCTGGAGAAATTAAAAGTTTACAGTTTTTTTCAGATACCCATTTCATAATAGCCTCAGAAATACTATTTATAAGATTTGGCTTAGGTTTAAACTCTGAAACAAAAACAACAATTTTACCAGCACCTGGTTGTGTACCAGAATAAATTCTTACAGGGGAAAGTGGCTCACCTGTATGAACAACAGATAACGCTGGAAACTGAGAAGAAGTAACACAACCAATCTGTCTAAGATTCAAAGCATCAATTAAATAATTAGCAGCAATGGTACTAACAAGACCTATAGAGGGAAAACCAGCTATAACTATTGCATCTTTTAGATCAACTTCTTCAAAATTACATATCTCAACATCATTACTATGCAAGTTCGCATCACCATCCAGTACAAAACCTAAATACAACTACTGGCATTTAAAATTAATTGATTAACAAGACTTTTGCAGATTTCAAATTGAAAGAGCATTCCTTTGCTCTTTAGA
>CAZQEU010000094.1:0-3571 GCA_964592335.1 uncultured Thermoplasmatales archaeon | reverse complement strand
TAAAAAATGTATGGGTTTTATATACTAGAACCCGAAATCTTTAATCCCCTTAAAATAAGAAAAACCCAATATTTATATATGATAATATATATTATAAAAACCATAAAAATATTGGGGCTTTATATAATGAGAAAAATATACAAACTTTTTGTTGTCTTGCTAGCAATCTCAACTCTTATAATAAATATGAACAGTGTTTTTTCGGATGCAATTGAAGTAAGAAAAAACACAATATTTGATAAATTATTTACAATAAAAAATAAGTTAGATCGAAGTTTTATAGGTGAAAAAGACGAAAACGCTCATTTCATCCCTG
Source organism: uncultured Thermoplasmatales archaeon (assembly GCA_964592335.1). GTDB lineage: Archaea > Thermoplasmatota > E2 > DHVEG-1 > DHVEG-1 > CAZKUB01. Next base: position 3,255 of record CAZQEU010000094.1, on the reverse strand, counting down.
GTGCTGTAATGGAAGAGTGGTGGTATTTTCATGTAATATTTGATGATCCTGAAAGCGAGCTACAAAACTGGTCTATCGCAATAGCTTTATCCTTGGCACCTGCAACTAATAATTTAAAATTTATACTTCATGACAATGGATCTGAAAGTTATGGGGGAATTTATCTTCATCCAAAAGGATATGAAAAGATTGACAAGGATTATCCGGGTGTTAATGTTTCTTTTAACAAATCATATGTTATAGGACGTTACCCAACATGGAATGTTTATGCAGAAAACATAGGCCTTGATGAAACAGAGATCACTGCAAATCTCAGCTTTCAAGCAGACTCAGAGCCGACATGGATACTGGGTAACACGGGTAGAAACAAGTCTGATACAGCATATGGATACTATGCAGTTATTAGATGCATCACATCTGGAATAATTACAATAAATGGGACTAGTTATCAGATAAAAGGATTGGGGTATTATGAGCACAACTGGGTTTTTTTGAAGATAAAAAACAAGTCTGATTTTATTCATAGTAAAAAAATAACAAAACCGCGTAAATTGTTAGATGATATTGACTATAATACATGGGATTGGATTAATTTTCATTTTGATAATGGATGGGATATGTTTGTAGGTAAAATTTATTCTAAAGACTCAAGACAATCGAATTTGTTGCCCGGCACTCTTTGGATAAAACCTAATGGCAAAGGAATAATGGAGTCCTATTTTTTTGTGTTAGATTATAAAGAAACCACCTTATTTGCAAACGGGTCTTTTGAAGTACCATCTACAGTAAGAATCAAAGCTTTGCTACTCAGGAAAAAAGGGTTATCTAATTTTTTAATGCCACTATTTATTGATATAACATATAACACAAATAATATCCATGAATGCCTAGTTGGAGATGACACAAAGTGGGGTCAGTGGGAGAGTGTAGGTTCTGTAACTGGAAAAGTAAAAGGAATTGGTGTTGATATAACTCTTAATGGATGGGGAATAATGGAATCAACAGGCTATATCTGATGCGGATACCGGGATTTGAACCCGAGCAAATGGCTTGGGAAGCCATTATCATACCACTAGATCATATCCGCAAAATAATTTTTTTCATTTCTTTTAGATATTTGCTTTGCATCTATTCAATAGTTTATATGAGATGTTGCAATGAATGGTTTTTAAATAGCAGTTGACATGTTTTTCTAGTTTCATCAGTCATCTTTTCAATTGTTATTACTATGTCACCTAATATAATTTTATCATTTTTTTTAAATTTTTCATTTCACTTAAGATTTTATAAAATCATACTAAATGTTTGGCGGATAACATACAAAAAGGGATAGAAGCAAAGAATTTAGAAGTGTCTTAAGGTAAAAATAGTTTTTTTGGATTTTTTAACATTAAAAATACAATAATTTTATAAAATAAGAGCTATATTATATATAGTGTAAACTATAGTAAGAAGTTAACTTGGTGAAAAAATGAAAAATAAAAAAAATATAGCTATTTTTATTGTATTTATACTAGTAATCTCTGCTGTGGGTGCTTTTTTATTAACACGAAAAACTACTGAAGAAGAAACCCCAAAAGAAGAAAAAATGCTTTCTCTTGGAGAAGGCGTAGATTGTTTAACAAAAATGTATGATTTTTCAGATCCAATTATAGAAGAAAACAATGATTTAACCATTGTAAATGTAGAAGAGGCAGATTTTCATAGTTCAGGTGATGGAAGACCAGTTATACCTGTAAAACTTGAAACATTAACTTTTCCTTTTGGAACAAAAATACTCTCAGTAGAATACAACTACAACGCTCCTAAAATAATAAACATCTCAAAAAAACTATCATATGGATCATGCTCGACAGCAACAGAAGAAGATAAAAACATCTATGAAAGCTCTGATATGTATCCAGCGGATTTTATAAAATATCACACTGGTGGAGGCCTTACACAAAATGAGCATAAAACAATGCTTAATATACGAACGTATCCTGTAACGTATTTTCCTGTTGATAAGCAACTTCATTTCACCGATCAAGTTGAAATAAAAGTTTATTACAAAGAACCAGAAACACCAGTTCTAGAAGACAAAGATGATTATGAACTGCTTATAATAGCACCTAATGATTACTCAAAGAACCTTGAAAAACTCATTAAACATAGACAAGAGCAAAACATAAAAACAAAGCTTATGACAACAGAGAATATCTATAAAGATTTTGATGGGAGAGATCAAGCAGAGCAGATAAAATATTGTATCAAAGACTCAATTGAAAAATTTGGAATAAAAACAGTGTTATTAGTAGGTGGAAAAGATGGGCAATCCTCTAAATGGAGTCTTCCTGCACGCTATAGTCATGTACTAATACGCGAGGGGACACAAGAGATACCAGAACCTAGTTTTTTATCAGATCTATATTTTGCAGATATCTATGACAGCCAAGGTAATTTCAGCAGCTGGGATAGCAACAACAACGATGTTTTTGCTGAGTACGAACAAGGCGTCATAGACACAATGGATCTTTACCCAGATGTAAAACTTGGTAGACTTGCATGTAGAAACAAAATAGAAGTAAAAACCATGGTAAATAAAATCATAAAATATGAAGAAGCAAACCCTGATAACTGGTTTAAAAACATAGTGCTTGTAAGTGGGGATCACTGGGCTGATGAAAACCATATCAGCGAAGGAATAAAGATAATGGAGAAAACAAAAGAGATAATGTCAGATTTCAACCCACTAGAAGTATATGCCACTGAACAAAGTAAGCTAAAAATAAGGGATGTAAACAAACAACTAAACAAGGGAGCAGGTTTTGCATATTTCTGCGGACATGGCAGTCCAAAAGCATGGGGTATACACTATCCACCAAATGCTAAAGGATGGGCACCATCAATTTTAGGGTTAAACCCTGTAGCCTTATCATTTTACAAACCAATATATATGAAATTACTACGAAACAAAGAAAAACTACCAGTAACTCTTGTAGGTGGCTGTAACAACGGTCAATTTGATGTAACATTTTCTAAAAGAAAAATAACTAGTTGCTGGGCATGGCAGTTGACCAAACAAAGAACAGGTGGCAGTATCGCAACCATTGCAAACACAGGTCTAGGGACACATGCAATGGATGATGCAGATAACAACGGGGTAAATGATTACCTCGAGATATATGATGGATGGCTAGAGCTAAAATTCTTTGAGCTTTATTCAAAAGAAAACATACATCAGCTGGGAGAACTACATCAAGAAGCGATAACACA
>CAZQEU010000093.1:0-3609 GCA_964592335.1 uncultured Thermoplasmatales archaeon | reverse complement strand
TTTTTTTTACATTCGGGTGTACTGTTAAGGTTTTGTGTAATTTGCAGATTTCACATTAATGATACAACTATAGTATTTTTGATACAAAAACTTAAGTTTAATAATAATTAAAGCTTTTACATTTTTATATATTGAGGTAAAAAATTGAAAACTGAACATCAGAGAAGATATTTATTACGTGGTTTTATAGATGGAGTATTATCCAGTCTTGGTGTTGTAATTGGTGCAAGTACAGCAATTGGTTTTGCTGCTGCAAATCAAGTAGCTGCCGTAATTATTGCTGCTGGCATAGGTGGCGGAATTGCAAATGGTTTTTCAAATATATTAGGTGCTTTTGTAGGTGAAAAACTAGTAAAAGAAAAACGTTTAAGAAAAATAGAAAAAGCAATGTTAAAAAAAGATGCTTTGCAGGGAACAGAAATTGACAAAAGAATGCAAAAAAATGTGATATATAGTGGGCTTTATGATGGTTTAGCTACTATAGTCGGATCATTGATCCCGGTTTTTCCCTTTATTATCGGTAGATTTTTTGTTATTAAAAGTAGTACATTGTTATATATCTCTGCTGCAATTTCTTTAATTTTATTTTTTATTTTAGGAGTATATGTTGGCAAAATCTCGAAAGAAAATCTTATTTTATCAGGTCTAAAATTAGTTGCTTTTGGAGTTGTTACTTTAATAGTAACACTCTTGATTAAAATAACTCTTAGCTTCTAATAAAAATATATTAAAATAAAACATTTCCCAAATGAACATGTTTTAAACCATGTTTCTTGCCAATATCCTCTGCCATTTTAAGTGTTTTAATAGGAGTAGCATCAACATCTGTAAAATTATAATCACCATGAAAACGACTTATATGCCAAGGAATATCCTCACTAACACCTGCGATAAAACCAGCTATATCATCTAGCTCCTCTTCAGAATCATTCTGACCAGGGATAACCAAAGTTGTAATCTCAAGCCATATATCATTTTCATACATGGTTTTGATAGATTCCAATACTGGTTTAAGTCTAGCTTTACAGATTTTTTTATAAAATTCATCACTGAAACTTTTAAGATCAATATTTGCTGCATCCAAATATGGTGAGATGGCATCTATTGCTTTTTTGCTCATATATCCATTTGTAACAAAAACATTTTTTATGTTTTGTTTTTTAGCAAGTTTTGCAGTATCATAGGCATACTCAAAAAAGATGGTAGGCTCAGTATATGTGTAAGCAATACTTTTACAATTATTTTGTTTTGCAGCTTCAACGATTTCTTCTGGAAGCATTTCAAGACCCTGATAACTAAATTTATTATCTGATATTTTATATTGAGATATCTGCCAGTTCTGACAAAAATCACATTTAAAGTTACAACCTGGTGTAGCAATTGAAAATGAACGAGTACCCGGTAAAAAATGATAAAAAGGTTTTTTTTCAATAGGATCAACATGTGAAGCAATAAGTTTTCCATATACATGAGTGTAAAGTTTTCCATCTATGTTTTGTCTAACACCACATATTCCAACTTTTGACTCATTTATTATACATTGATGTGAACAAAGAAAACAATGGATTTTTTTATCCTCCATTTCTTCATATAACATTGCACGCCTTTTCATCTTATCATGTCTCTTAAAGTTGTTATAGCCTTATAAACATGATTGGAAAAATTAATTTTGTTAAAAAAATTCTAAAATATTAAATGCCTATAACTGTTCTAGTATAACATAATGAAAAACAACAAAATTCAGAAGTATGAAGATCCAGAATGGGTAGAGGCACTAGTAGAAGCTTTTTTAGATATAGACCCAAATGAGTTAACCAAAAATCAAAAACGTCTGCTTAGAGAAACATATTTTGAAAAAATAAACTCTGGTTTAAAACCAAAAGAAGCGATAAAACAAGCAATAGAAATTGTGCTATGTTTTACATAACATTAGTTAAACCATTTTTTTATATCAATGGTTTTTTACGTAACCAATCCAGATCACTTATGTATAACTCACGAATATCCTTTAACCCAAACTTCATCATAGCAAGACGCTCAAGACCAAGCCCCCATGCAAGAACAGGGTTTTTTACACCAATAGGCTCTGTTACTTCTGGTCTAAATATCCCACTACCGCCAAGCTCCATCCATTGATTATTCCAGTATACATCTACCTCCATACTAGGCTCTGTATAGGGAAAATAACCTGGCCTGCATCTTACTTTTTCAAAACCCATTCTTTTATAAAACTCTTTTAAAACACCGATTAGTTGTTTGAAATTTGCTTCTTTTTCATGTATAATACCCTCAATTTGATAAAACTCTGGAAGATGTGTTGAGTCAATATTTTCTTTTCTAAAAACCCGGCCTATAGAAAATACTTTACATGGTGGCTCAGGGTTTTTGTAAAGATAACGGATAGTGTTTACTGTTGTATGAGTACGAAGTAGTGCTTTTTCTCCTTCTTTTTTTGAAAAATTATATCCCCAGCCAGTAGAACCTGTATCTCCTCCGTTTTCATGGACATTTGCTATTTTTTCTAAGAGTTTTTCATCTGAAAGAGTTATTTTTTTTGGTTTTTTACAGTAAAACGTATCCTGCATCTCACGAGCAGGGTGATCCTGAGGAATAAAAAGCATATCCATATTCCAGAAACATGATTCAACAAAATCTCCTTGTATCTCCTCAAATCCCATTTCAAGAAAAATCTGACGAATATGAGAGATTAAATCAACTAACGGATGTGGTTTTCCACCATTAATCTCTGGTGCAAAAGCATCTATGTCATATGGCCGGATTTCTTTGTCCCTCCATTTCCCTGTTTTTATCATCTCTGAGGTTATCTGAGATATCTCATCTTTTATCTCAATTCCTTTAGAAATAACTTTTTTTCCTAAATCTGTTAAAACAATATCACTTGTAATTATCTCTTTTTCTTTTATAATGTTTTTACGTGTGAGAAGTGATCTAATTTTGTTTTTATCAAGTGGCATATTTGGTTTTTCAGATAACTGTTTTAGGGTTTTTTCTTCAGCGGTCTCTGTTTCTACAGCTTTTTTCCCCTCATCTGTAATCATGAGCATTGTTTCTTTTTCTTTTTTAATTTCCGCCCAACGATTTTTTTTAAGCCATCCAATAGAAACTGGTATTTCTTGTTTATCAAGTACTTTTGATAAATCCTTTAAACTTGCTTTTCCATTATTTTTTAAAATAAATTTTAAAGCTCTTTTTTCAGGAAGACCTCTTTTGAGATAATCTTTTCCTTCTTTTCCGAGCCTATACACTGTTTTTATGTGATCGCTTATTTTTACTAGTTTTTTTGATTTAAGCCAAGAAGATGCATTCATTACTTCTACTAGTTGTGTGAAATCTCCTTTTTTAAGAATAGTTTCTGGATTTGCTTTTCCATCTAGTTTTTTAAGTGTTAAAAGTACTTTTTTTTCGTTTTGTGAAAGCTCTTTTATAGTTTTGTCAAGACTCATCTTAGCCTGAAATAATTTTACCCTGTATTAAGATATCGATTCAGAATAAATCATCTTTTTATATGAAAAGGATTATACGTGTCTGCACTAGGGCGAGTAGCTTAGCTTGGTTGGAGCACCCGGCTGATAACCGGGAGGTCAAGAG
>CAZQEU010000092.1:0-3610 GCA_964592335.1 uncultured Thermoplasmatales archaeon | reverse complement strand
GGCCTACACCCAACAACTTACGTTCTAACATCTTCTATTTATGTCCTAAAACTTCTGCTTATGTCCTAAACTTTCCTGCTTACGTCTTCCAACATAATTGCGTTATATCTGTTACAAAAAAATGTTTACGTCCTGAAGATGTAATTAATTGATATTTACGTTCTATACTTTTTTATCCATATATTGGAGTTGTATCATTGTTTTTATCTGAAGATATTAACTTCATAAATTCTTCTTTATTTATCAGTCCATCTCTTAGAAGTTGTATGTATTTATCTTCCCTATTTTGTGATGTTTGTATTGTTTGTGTTATTTGTGGTTGAGGTGTTTTATTTGGTTCTAAAACATCAACTTTACGTTCAGGCTCATCTTGGTTGAATGATAATGTTTTGAGATAAACATCTTTATTATGTTTCTCACTTGGACATATATAATGTTTAATCAATGTATCAACACTTCTATGTCTACTTTGGGCCATTATCTCAGGTATCTTTGCACCAGCCTCTGCCATATGAGTAATACTTGATGCTCTGAAGAGATGAGGATACACACGTTTTTTAATACCAGCCATCTTAGCATATTTCTTAATCATGTTATTCAGAAATGTTTTACCAATTCTTTCACAATGATCATTTAAAAACAAAGCAGTTTCATGGCCTTCTTTAGCTTGTTTTCTTAATCCAAGATAATCACCAATTGCTTTGAGGCATTCAGGATGAATGTTTCTTTCATCATAATGACCACCTTTTCCAATATTTCTTAGCTTTTGTCTTTGAAAATCAACATCTTCAATATTCAAATTACATAACTCTCTATTTCGAATAGTTGTAAAATAAAGAGTTTTTAAAATAGCATTATCTCGATAATGGTCTTTTGAGACATCAAATAATTTCTTTATTTCATCTCTTGTTAATGGTTTCTTAGGTTTAACTTCTAATGGTGGTGGATTTAGTCTGTAAGATTTAATTTCTTTATCTGAAAATTCTAAAAACTCTAAGAATGATTTAACGGCACAGTATTTTGGTGTAAGAGAATTCCTATCATAATGTTTAATTTCATTTACCCAATATTTGTAACGTTCAATATCATCTTTACAAATATTTTCAGGTTGTTTTTGGATGAGTTTTAGGAGTTGATGAATTGTTCTTTTGTAATTTGATATTGTTTCTTTGGATTTGTTATTTGCAAGGAGATAATTTTCAAATTTTCTAATAATTTTTTGGTTTGTAATAATATATTCCCCCTATTATATATACACTGTATACAGTGTATATATAAATAGTTTTTGGTAGTTTATAAGGGGAAAAACTCAAAAAATAACATTTATAACTATACATTGTATACAACTATTCATGGTGCGAAAACCAACAAAGTACAAATCTACAAAAAATCCAATTGATTCGAGAATGCCTACAATACGTGTTATGAAAGATGTTAAAGATGAACTATTTGAAATTGCAGAAAAGGGAGAAACTTATTCAGAGGTCATTGAAAGACTGATAAAGCATTATAAAAAAACAAATGATAAGTAGAGTATACTTTCTGCAATTTTAAGGCGTTGCACATATACTTTTCATAACTTTATCCTGCACATAAATTCCTCAGTGAAAACATACTAAGCAGGCGACTTAAAAAACTACAGATTTATGATGTAATAGAAAAACTAATAGTAGTATTAGATAACAATAAAAGCTATGAATATACTATCACAGAACTTGGGCAAGACCTTATCAAGTTCTTTGAGCATTACGAACAGAAACTGGTCGTGGGCATGTAGTACAACATAGTTTCAATAAACGTAATGATGAGAAATGGGTTAGAAACTTTGGTAAAGATCAGAATTTGGAAATAAGGAAGATAAAATGAAAGTTAAAAATATTTTATGGGCAATCCTTGGTTTTTATTTTTTAATAATGGCAATTCTAATGATACAATGGTTTGGTGTCAGTCTGATTTTTCCAATAATTATTTTATTTATTGTTGGATTATATTGTGTCTTTAAGAGCAATGTAATACCAATTATCTGGGATAGATTGTTTCCAGATGCTGAGGAATGGGATAAAGATGAAGATTTGTGAAAAATGTGGTAAAAAAATAATCTTATCTGAATGGATTAGATTTACAAATGAGAAAGGAAAAACAGTGTTTTACTGTGGAAAATGCTATAAAAAACTACCGAAGGAAGAAAAGAAAAAACTTACAAATTGCAAAGCACAAGAAAAAATGACACTTACTGGAGGAGAAGTTTTATTTGGAGGATTAGCAACGGGTTCAAATGCTGGATATAAACATTCAATGAAGAAACAAAGAGAGAAATATGGATTTACAGATAAAGATGTAGATGCAATGAGTATAGATTTATTCAACAAGCATTTTGCTTTATGTCTTAAAATCAAAGAGCATGAGAAAATCACAAAAGAATTAATTGCATCAAAACCTAATGGTGGAGAGTTTGTGAATCGTTGGGGAAAAACAATCCCGTTGGGTAAAGATAAATAGAAACATTATTTAGAACAAAATAATATTTAACCCCGATATAAGAAGTGAAGGATGGTGTTATGGTATGAGAAATAATAAAGGTCTTTTATTTGCAATTTTTGGCATAGTGTTGATAATAGTTGCTATAGATCAATTTATAGCAGATGTAACCAAAATACATTTTGCACTTAACTCATGGATTTCATTCTTCATATTAATCATAGGTGTATTCTTTTTAGAAAGAGCAAACAAGATTAGAAAAGAGAATAAAACATAGTTTTTGTGCAAAGCCGCAATTTAACTATTAATGTATGAAGTTAATAAACAACCCAAATAAACAAATCCAAATTTTTATTGGGTTTAAGACCAATCTATTTTATCGTCCCAATTTTTCTTTTTACCAAAAGAACCTTTTTCGGAGTTTATATTACTTGTAAGTCGAATTTTTGAAAGGTCTTGTTTGCAATATGGACAAAATTTTGCCTTATCATCAACTTTCTTTCCACAATTACTACATCTCATAATTTTTTACCTCTAATAACATTGTAACAAATATTTCTTTAAAAAATTATTTGTAAGAAGTAGCCAACACTTATTATTATTAAATAGTTATAATATATGTCCTATTGAATGAAAGTGGAATAATATGAAAGGAAAAGAAACCTTAGAGCTAATTATCACTTTAATAATTGTAGTTGCCATATTAGGTGCTTATTTTAACGTTTCAGATGAGACTATCAACCATATAGTAGACTGGTTGGTAAGTATTTTTATCGGTGTATTATTATCAGCAGTATCTGGGGCTATAGTTGAGGCATTTAAAGGAGATTTTCTAAAGATGATATTTATACCTATCAAAATTGGTGATTTCAAGTTCTCGATTTCTGTTTTTGTTATAGCTACGTTCATGGTAAGGATATTACTATTTGGATTTTAAAACGCATAGATGGGCTTTTTATTAATCCCTCTTTTGGATCTAATATTAAACGAAAATTAAAGAAGATTTATCTATATCAATAATTACGTCTTAAAAAAATCTGAGATTATATGTTTTCTCGGAGGGTTAAAGGGGCTTACGGCCTACACCCAGCACAAATTTTGTTACACCTCGTCCGATTGGTGTTTTTCTCCT
>CAZQEU010000091.1:0-3666 GCA_964592335.1 uncultured Thermoplasmatales archaeon | reverse complement strand
AAGCTAACACCACTTGTAAAAGAAGTATGGAAACCATACAGTCTTTACACAATGAGACACTGGTGTGCAACAGCAAGACTCATAAAAAGCAAAGTAGACACAGACAACTGGGATATCTGGGAAGTAAAGGACTGGATGGGACATGACAAATTAGACACAACAGAAAATTATGTCAAATACGCGAAAAAATACTATCGAAATGCTCCTTTTGACTGGATAAAATCCGTCCTTAAACATCATAAAATTTTGGAGGAAAACGGACAAAAATCCTTAACAGGAGAAACGACCTTTGTTTCGAGTGGAACTAACAGGAGTGGAGAGGTACGGACGCGGCGGGATTCGAACCCGCGATGTCTGGCTTAGAAGGCCAGCACCCTATCCAGGCTAGGTCACGCGCCCAAAAGCATGTTTAGACTTTATTGTGTGGTATTACAAAAAGATAAATAAAAATTTGGATTAAAGAAAAAGATTGCCTTATTCATAAGGCGCTGATTCGTTTATTAGTTCCACGTGTGTGAGGATCATACGTCTGCAGCAATAGCGATCTACACCAAGATCATCTAGGATTTTTTTAGGGGTTTCTTTTGGTTTCTCCCCTGCATCCATTGCTTTTTTGTATTCATCATATCTTACTTTATATTCTTCGTATTTATCTCCAATTATTTTTCCACATGTGAAACAACGAACTGGTATAATCATATTTATATCACCTATATGATTTCTGTCTCTTTGTTCTAGCACCACGACCAAGAGGTTTTTTTGGCTCTTTTCTTCTTGAGTCACTTACTAGAAGACTTCTATCATGATCTAGAAAAGCAATTTTAAGGCTTGGATCACCCGTGTATTCTACAAGTCCTTTTGCAATTGCAGTTCTTACTGCGTTTGCTTGGCTCATAAATCCACCGCCTTTAACACTTACATCAATATCAACTTTGTTAATATGGTTATCTGCTATTTTGAGTGCTTCAAGAATCTTCCATCTTGCAATCTCCGGCTCATATAACTCAACTGGTTTATTGTTTATTCTTACAAGTCCTTTTCCTTTTTGTACCGATGCTCTTGCAATAGCAGTTTTTCTTTTACCTGATGTGTTTACTATTTTTTTAGCCATTTAAATATTCTCTCCTAGGAATTTAGAAAGTTCTTCAACTGTCATAAAATCAACTGGTTGTTTTTCTGCCTCAGGAATTTTTTCTGCTTTTTTTTCTTTAAACTCATCTGGTATTCCACTATAGCATTTAAGTCTTTTAAAAGCAGTTCGTCCATGGGGTTTTTGATAAGGTATCATACCTCTTATTGTTCTTTTTACTATCTGATCAGGTTTTCTTGGAAAAAATGGTCCTTTACGATATGTTCCTACTTCTCTTTTTGCTTTGTATTTTTCTTTTATTGATGATTTTTTACCGCTTATTATTGCTTTTTCAGAGTTTATTATTGCAACTTCTTCTCCTTTTAAAATACGTTTTGCAGCATTTGTGCTTAATCTTCCAAGTGTAAGACCTGTTGCATCAATTATTACTGTCATTTTTTCTTCATCCTAATATTCTTATGTTTTTTGTATTTGGATTAGATTTTAATAAATCTTTAATCGTAATTTCTTTTCCACCTGCTTTTTTTATTTTTTCAGATGCTTTTTCTGAAAATGACCAGGCGGCAACTGTTATTTTTTTTGTAAGATTACCTGTTGAAAGTACTTTTCCAGGTATTAGTGCTGTTTCTTTATCACCAGTATGTTTGCTGATGTGGTCAAGGTTTACCTCTGCCCAGTTTTTAGATGGTTTCTCCAGTCTATTGGCTATATCCTTCCAAATAGGTGCGTTTTTTTCATTTGATTGTTTTTTAAGTTCCTGAATTAGGTTTATTAGTTCTGGATTTGTTTTATTATTTTTCTTTGTCATGGGTGTTTTTCCCCTGATAGCGAAAACTAGTGTAAGCGGGGGTTATTTATAAGATTTTTGGGAAGAAACAGTTAAAAACTGTTATTTAATAAATTATTCGGATGAAAAAACTTATTTCAGTATGTGGAAGTGATGTGGGGGATAAGAATCTATCAGAATATGCATTAAATGTTGCTTTTGAAGTCGGTCGATTGGTTGCAAAAAAAGACGGAGTGATTGTCTGCGGCGGTCATGGTGGTGTGATGAATGCTGCATGTAAAGGTGCTAAACAGGAAAATGGTATCACTGTTGGTATTATGCCTTATGAAAATGATAATGTGAATGAATATGTTGATATAGCGATTCCAACAGACATTGGAAATGCAAGAAACATTTTTGTTTCAAGGGCCGGAGATGTGATGATTGCGATAGGTGGCAGGTGGGGAACACTAAGTGAAATATCTTTTCGTATGATTTCCGGCAAGCCCCTGATTCTTGTAAAAGGAACTGGTGGATGTGTAGATGAAATCATAAAAGGAAATATCATGCAGGATATTCATTCAAATTTTATTGTCGCAGAGTCTGCAGAGGATGCAGTAAAAAAAGCCTTTGATTTAATTTAGATATTTCATCCAAAGATTAATATTTTGTTTCCCGATTCCCTTTTTGGGTTGTACAACTATGAGAGAATATAGAATCAAAAGAGGACATAATCCAGATATTAGTGCACTCATTGACAAGTTCTTTGGTGTAAAAGGCGATATAAACACAGGTATGAAATTTGAGGTAGATGGTATCGGTAAAATAGATATGAAACAAGAAAAAAACTATCTTATCGTAGACATTGAACCACCTAAAACAGTTTCAGGTGATTACAGTATAATCAAAAAATGGAATACGTTTTTATTTGAAGCAACGGGAATGAACACAAAAGAAAGGAAAAAAGAGTTTGGAAAAGTTAAAAAGAAAAAATAATGTTTTTATTTTTTTACTTTTTTCCAGTCATCAAGAAATCTTTTTATTCCAACATCTGTAAGTGAGTGCTTGGTCATTTTTCTAATTACAGCTGGTGGGATAGTAGCAATATCTGCTCCAAGTCTTGCTGCATCTATTACATGTATTGGGTGACGGATACTTGCAACGATTATCTCTGTTTCTATGTCATAGTTATAAAAGATTTCCACTATTTCTTCTATTATTTTCATTCCTTCTTGGCCGATATCATCAAGTCTTCCAATGAAAGGGCTTACAAAACTGGCTCCTGCTTTTGCTGCGAGAAGTGCTTGGTTTGCAGAAAAAATAAGTGTTACATTTGTTTTGATTTTTTCTTTTGAAAGTTTTTTAACTGCTTTAAGCCCCTCGTTTGTCATTGGTATTTTTATTGCCACGTTTTTTTGATATTCTTTTTTTACTTTTTTGACAAGCCCCCTTGCTTCTTTTACCATATCCTCTGCTTTTTCACTTACTACTTCTAGGCTTATTGGTCCATCTACTAGTTTGAATATTTTTTCTATTATATCATCAAAGCTGAGTCCTGTTTTTGCGACAAGAGTTGGATTGGTTGTAACACCGTCGAGTATGCCCCAACTTGCGATTTCTTCTATTTCTTTTAAGTCTGCTGTATCGATAAATATTTTCATAATTATCCTCCCTTCTTGTTTCTTGGGTATCTATTTTTTGTTGATAACTTTTTGCTTAAAATAACAATTATTATTTTTTATTTTTATATAATTGATAGATATGTTTGGATATATCAAAAAAAATCAAAACATATATATATTCAAGTATA
>CAZQEU010000090.1:0-3948 GCA_964592335.1 uncultured Thermoplasmatales archaeon | reverse complement strand
TTACACACTTACGTGTTTCAGACCGCGCAGTATTCCCAGCCTGTTAATAAAAAAAATTTATCAAAACCTTATTTTCTTTTTATTTAAAGCATATTTTATGGTTTGTGTTATTTTCTATAATTAAGATAAAGCTAATTTTTTTAATATATATTTTATAATTGCTTTTGTTTGTATATATTTAAAAAACACAAGTTATATATATTTTAGTATACATGCCTGTAAGCACAGGATGGGTATATGCCTCTAATTAGGAAAACCAGGGTTTCTGGTAGCAGTATAGTGATTACTATTCCTAGTCAGCTTGTTAAAGCTTTTAATTTGTCTAGTGGAGATTCTGTAGAGATAGTGCCTTTAAACCAAGAAGAAATTATTTTACGTAAAATTGATGGAAACAAAAAGGAGGCAGGTTTATGAATAAAAAACTTGCCATAATAGCTGTTGGTGTAACAATCTGTCTTGTTTTAGGTGGTATGAACTCCAATTTTCTTTATAGTACCCAGTATATGGGCTCTGAATCTGGCTATCATTTCTCTGTTTCTGCTGCTGCTGATTGGTGGGATTGTAACTGGTCTTACTGCAAAAAAATAACTATAGATCATGATAAAGTAGATTCAACTCAGACAAATTATCCCGTACTTTTGTATGAAGCATCTGATGCAAATCTTGCAGCAAATGCACAAAATGATGGTGGGGATATCGTATTTGTTGATAAGTATAACAGTACACAATATGATCATGAAATTGAAAACTTTGATGGAGGAAATGGGGAGTTAGTTGCATGGGTGGAGGTATCTACTGTTTCATCTTCAGAGGATACTATTTTTTATATGTATTATGGAAATCCTACTTGCAGCAATCAAGAAAACAAGACCGCTACATGGGGTAGCAACTACATAATGGTCCAACACCTTGATGAAAGCAGTGGGACTATTGTTGATTCAACTAGTAATGATAACGATGGTACAAACAATGGTGCTGAATACAATAGTTCTTCAAAGATTGATGCAGGTCATGATTTTGATGGAACAGACAATATAACGGTTTCTGATGCAGGAAGTTTAGATATAACTAATGCTATCACCCTTGAAGGTTGGGTGAAAGACCCTCCATGGTTTTCAAGTAACTTTGAGCCAAAAGTTGAAATTGTTGATAAAAGAGAAGAATATATTGATGCTGTTTCCAATAAATTATTTTCAGTAGAAAGAAAAATTAAATCAAACTATGAAACAGAAGTAATCTTTGCTGCATTATGTACTGACGGTGTTGAAATAAAAGATATAGAAGTTAATAATAAATCTGTTTTTGACTACAGCTATAATAGAAACAATAACAGTTATGATGAACACAGAATCGAAGAAACAATTAAAAAACTACCAGACAAAATAAAAGAATTAAATAATGTTGCAATATCAAAACCATTTAATTTAAATTTCAAAGAAACAGTTGAAATCGATGCAGTAAAAAACAATTTTGAAAAAAATGGAAGGATAAGCTATATTGTTTTATCTGAAGACGATGTTTATGATTATGAGACAACAACGCATATTAAAATATTTAGTTATAAACCAGATTTTTTAAAGGAACGCTTGCAATATGTTATGAGAGCATTTAATGAAAAAGACAAGATTTGTTCTTGTAATCCATTTGACTTTTTTGCATTAAAAAATGGGACAGTTGAAGTTGATGGTGTTTATAAAGAAAAATTAATTGCTGGACCTGGGTTAAAAGGTATTGGAAGAGGAATAATAAATACGAGTATCCCTGAGACTAGATACAAGCAAATAATAGATATAAGTTCTGAATATAATAATTTAAGATTTGAAAATCTTAAGTATTTAGATACAAACAATAATGGACTTTATGATAAAATTTCTTTTGGTACTTTGACTGATAAAATAGCAGATTTTGAAATAAAAATTGATACAAACAAAGTTGAACATAAGAACAGGTTTTCTGATATCATAGATAATGGAAATGGCACTAATACTATGGTAATTAGTAGTGGCTCACAAAACTACTATGATGAAAATAGTGGAAAGTTTAGTCCTATCGATAACAATATTAAAAAATCTAGTTTTAAAAATTTTGAATATAAAAATACTAAAAATGTGTTTAATTCATACTTTAATAAATCAGGAATTATCCGCTTTGAAAATAATGGTTACAATATTGATAGTTTTCTTGTTAATCAAGAGTTTGGCGAAAAAAATTCAGATTATGAAATCGAAACAAAAAACAACACTTTGACATATAAAGAAATTTACGATGATATCAATGTCAGGTTTAGTACCAGTTCAAAAAATTTACTGGAAGAATTTATCGTTAAAAAACCGTTAGATATCACACGTATTATTGAAAAATTTGAAATTTCAGAAGAAATAACTTTCAAAGAATTAGATGATAAAAGCATTCATTTTTACAATAAAGAAAATGAATTCGTATTTAAAATTCCTGCTCCTCTTATGTGGGAAGAGGATAACAAATCTGAAATTTGTTATGGTCTACATTATGAGATAACAAGAAAAAATGATGATTTTTTTATTTCTAAGGTAATTGATGAGGAAGGAAAAAATTGGCTTTTTGATGAAAACAGGAGATATCCCGTAGTAATAGATGCTAGTGTAGAATATACTGCTGATGACACTGATGGATATGTTTATCATACTGGTACTGGATGGAGCACTGTTCGAGACGCATCTACAGGAACTTCTGCGGATGATGATGATCAATATTATGCAAACGCTATAAGTGTTAGCAACCCCAGCAAGCAAACTTATGGTATATGCCGGTCTTTTTTTCGTTTTGATACCAGCGGTCTTCCTGCTGGTTGTACTATTAGTTCTGCTACTGTTTCAATTCATGGTAATACTAACGGTGGCGATAGTGCATGTATCCAACAATCAACTTGGTCTACTATGGGTCTTACTACAGGTGATTATAATGCATTTGGTGGTGAGCCTTTTGATACAATTCGTAGTTGGAGCTCAAATAGCTATAATGATTTTGATTTGAATTCAAATGGTATTGACTCTATTAGTAAAACAAGTGATACTGAGTTTTGTGTTCGTGAATATGAACATGATTATCGTAATTCCGCGCCTTCTTCTAATTATGTTAATGGTTGTATGTTTGCGGATACTATGCTTTCGGATACAGAGCCAGTAATAAATATTACTTATAGTACAAATAGTGCGCCATCAATAGATAGCTTTAGCCTGGTTGATGAAGGAAATACAGGTTGGGATTTAGATAACAACAATTTCACATTTGATTGTGAAGTTTCAGATTCAGATTCAGATTCACTTACCTATCTCTTCAATTATGCATTTGATGAATCCCCAGAAGATCCAACAACAGGAGATTATCAGGGAAGAATTACAGGTGTAACATCAGGAAATTACGATAAAACAAATTATGATCTCACCTGGGATGATACTACGCATTGGGTTGATACATCTAGTACAGTCTATGTGAAAATGAGAGTTTATGATGGAACAGATTATTCTACAACTATTGAAAGCGATACTTTTTCAAATGGTATAGATGGGGCAAACCCGACAGGTGACATAGCTGCAATAAGTGATGAGACTAACCCTAGTAAAATTGAAGGCAGTGTATCAGATATTACATCTGGTGTTGATAGTTGTGATATCACGATACATGACACTACAGATGATGATTATTGGACTGGCTCAGGGTGGGGTTCTGAAACCTGGCTTGACTGTGAAGGTATAGAGGGTTGGGGTTATGGCAGCAGTGGTGTAAGCTGGGATGAAAGCCATAGTATCACAGTTACTCTGCGTGTTTATGATAACGCCGGAAATGTTGACAGCTCAGCTGATACAGAAGATTTTACTACAGAATCAGGTAACACAGCACCTGTAAATGACGGCTGCCAATGTGACAATCTGGATGATACAGACAACCTGTATGCAAGAATGCGTAAAT
>CAZQEU010000089.1:0-4023 GCA_964592335.1 uncultured Thermoplasmatales archaeon | reverse complement strand
CAATCAAAATAAAATATGCTATACAAGAAAAACAACTAGGAACCGCACATGCCCTACTTCAAGCAAAAAAACATGTAAATGGATCATTTATTGTTTTATCTGGAGACAATATAATAGATAAAAAAAGCATTCAAAAACTAATACAGAATAAATCCGAGTACTCAATTCTTATAAAAGAACATTCTCATCCATCAAAATATGGTGCTGTGTTTTTAGAAAAACAGAACCTAAAAGAAATAGTTGAAAAACCCAAAGAAGAAACAGGTAAATTCATATCAACTGGCATATACAAACTTCCAAAAAACATTTTTACAAAAATAGAAAAACTATCCAAACAAGGAATACATGATTTAAGCACTGCAATTCAGTCTCTTTTAAAAGAAAAAAAAACAATAAACACAATCCTTGCAGAATCATGGATGGATATAGTATACCCGTGGGATCTTATAACTGTAAATGAAACGATGATTCAAAGTTTTAAATCATCAACTGGAGGATCCATTGAAAAAAACGTTGTAATAAAAGGAGATGTATCAATAGGCAAAGATAGTAAAATACATTCAGGAAGCTATATTGTAGGGCCTGTGATAATAGGGGAAGGATGTGAAATAGGGCCGAATGCCTGTATTTTTCCATCAACCACAATTGGTGATAACACTGTTATTTATCCATTTGCAGAAATAAGAAATAGCGTGATTATGAAAGATGTTCATATCGGATCAAAATCTTTTGTCACAAACTCAGTAGTTGCTAGAGGAAATATACTTGGAAATAATTTTTCAAGTGATGCTGGTGAGAACATAATTGAGATAGAAGATGAAATCAAAAAAATCAAAAACACGGGAGCGTTAATAGGAGAAGACTGTACAATTAAAAGCCATGTAGTAGTAGACCCCGGTGTAATCATTGGTCGTAAATGCAAAATTGATTCAATGAAAAGAATTAGAAAAAATATTGAAAGTAACTCAAAAGTGATGTAACCTTGTGCGGAATAATTGGATATACTGGTTTTAGAGATGCAAAAAAAGTAATAATTAATTGTCTAAAAAAACTAGAATACAGAGGATATGACTCCGTAGGGATATCAATCACGAGTAAAAAACAGCAAATTTACAAAGAAGTAGGAGAAATAAAAGAACTTGAAAAAAATCTTCCAAAAATAAAAGGAACAACAGCAATTGGACACAACCGCTGGGCCACACACGGTGGCGTTACAAAAAAAAATGCTCATCCGCATCTAAGTACAAATAAAAAAATAGCAATTGGACACAATGGAATCATTGAAAACTATGTAAAACTTAGGGAACAATTAATTAAAAAAGGCTACAAGTTCGTATCAGAGACAGACTCAGAAGTACTTGCTCATCTAATAGAAGATCACTACAAAGGAAACCTAGAAAAAGCAGTGTACAATGCCTTGAAAAAAATAGAAGGATATTATGCAATTGTTGCAACATGTACTGATGAACCGGGAAAAGTAGTTGGAGCAAGAAGGGATAGTCCACTTGTAATTGGTGCAGGTGATAATGAAAACTTTTTGGCATCTGATATAACTGCTTTTTTAAAATACACAAACAGAGTTGTTTATCTTAATGAAAATCAGATATCTGTGATAACAGATAAAAAAGTAAAAGTATTTGATGAAAAATTCAAAGAAATACAAACAGAGGAACACATAATAAACTGGAACATAAAAGATGCGGAAAAATCAGGTTTCCCACATTTCATGCTCAAAGAAATATTTGATCAACAAGACACAGTACAACATGTAATCCGTGGTCGTGTATCAGAAATACAGAGGAGTATAAATTTTAATGAAAAAGTAGAAAAACTATTTGATAACAATATCAAAAGTATACATATAGTATCCTGTGGAACATCATATTACTCAGGTCTTATTGCAAAATATATGATAGAACAAATCACAGACATACCTGTATTTGTAGAACTAGCATCTGAGTATCGTTATTTTGGCACAAGAGATACAAACTCGCTTGTAATCGCAGTTACTCAATCTGGAGAAACACTTGATACTCTTGCTGCGATAAAAGAAGCAAAAAACAGTGGATGCAAAACACTAGTTGTAACAAATGTTATAGGTAGTACCGCGACACGTATATCAGATGCATATATTCTTACCCAGTCAGGTCCAGAAATAGGAGTTGCTGCGACAAAAACATTTACCTCGCAGGTTTTAACACTATTTTTAATATCATTGAAACTTGGGCTTATAAAAAACAAGATAGGTGCAAATGATTTATACGAATATATCACAGAGCTCAAAGAACTACCCAGGAAAATAAGAGATATACTGGATAAAAAAGAGGATATATTAGAAGTAGCACATGAGCTGAAAAACGCAAAATCAGTGTTTTTTATAGGAAGGGGTATAAACTATCCAATATCCCTGGAAGGAGCTTTAAAACTAAAAGAAATCTCATATATTCATGCAGAAGGATTTGCTGCAGGAGAACTAAAACATGGACCTTTTGCACTTCTTACAAAAATAACACCAGTCGTTGCAATTGCTACCAAAGATGAAACATATGATAAAATAATTGCAAATATAGGTGAGGTAAAAGCACGTGGTCCAGATGTGATTGCTATTGCAGAAGAAGATGATTCTGAAATTGAAAAACATGCAGATTTTGTACTGCGTTATCCATCAAACTCAGATGTTCTCTCCTGCATTCCAATAATCGTTATATTACAGCTTCTGGCTTATCATGTTGCAAATCTACGTAAATGCAGCATCGACAAACCACGTAATCTTGCTAAATCTGTAACAGTGGAGTAAGAAAAATATGAAATGTGTAATACTTGCAGCAGGCGAAGGAAAAAGAATGCATCCTTTGACTTATACTAGACCTAAAGTAATGCTTCCTATTGTAAATAGACCTGTACTTGAGCTTAACCTTTTAAAACTAATTGATGCAGGTATCACTGAGTTTATTTTTGTAGTTGGATACAAAAGCGAGATGGTGAGAAACTATTTTGGAGATGGTAAAAAATGGGATGTAAAAATTTCTTATGTAAATCAAGGAAAACCCATTGGCACAGGCCATGCCGTTCAAATCGTTGAAAGTTTCATTGATAGTGATTTTATAGTTCTTTGTGGAGATACAGTCTTTAGTAAAAAAGACATAAAAAAAATTGTAGCTAAAAAAAACTCTATGGGCTTATTTAAAGTTAAAAATCCTGAGAACTATGGTGTTGTTAAAACAGATAAAGACAAGGTAATTAAGATATATGAAAAAATGAAAGACCCTTTTTCAGATATGATAAACGCTGGGATTTATCATTTTGATAAAAATATATTTAGTTATCTTGAAAAGATAAAAAAATCACCTAGAGGTGAGTTTGAACTAACTGATGCAATAAATATGATGGCTAAAGATATTTCAATAGAATTTATCAAATTGGATTATTGGAAGGATTTAGTTTATCCTTGGGATTTATTTGATTTGAATGAAGAGTATCTTAGTAAAATTAAAAAAGAAAACAAGGGTACAATTGAAAAAAATGCCACAATCAAAGGAAATGTAGTTGTTGGTGAAGATACCGTAATTATGAATGGAACATATATCGAAGGTCCTTGTATAATTGGAAAGAACTGTAAGATCGGCCCGAACTCATATATCAGACCCTTTACTTCCATTGGAGATAATTGTCGTGTTGGCGGTGCAAGTGAAATAAAAAATTCGATTGTTTTTAATAATTCAAATATTCCTCATCATAACTATGTTGGTGACTCAGTTATTGGTTCAGATTGCAATCTTGGATCTGGTACAAAAGTTGCTAATTTAAGACTTGATAAAAAAGAAATAAGTGTTTTTAGTAATGGTAAAAAGATTAATACAGGTAGAAGAAAACTCGGTGTTATTATGGGCGATAATGTACAAACCGGCATAAACTCTATGATTGATGTTGGATCAATTATTGGTGATAATGTTTTTGTGGGGCCTGGGGCAATTGTTAAAGATTATATTAAACCAGGTTCAAAAATAATGTGAAATATTGATT
>CAZQEU010000088.1:0-4026 GCA_964592335.1 uncultured Thermoplasmatales archaeon | reverse complement strand
GGAGTGGTGGTAACATTGGGTATTTTCCCACTTATGCAATTGGTACAATTTATTCTGCACAAATCTATAATCAGATAGCAAAAGAAAACAAAAATTTAGAAAATGAAATTGAAAACGCAGAGTTTAAGAATATACTTTCATGGCTTGATAAAAACATTCACAGTTATGGTAGGCTTTTAATGGCTGATGAAATAATTAAGAAATGTTGTGGAGAGGGACTTAACTCAAAAGTGTTTGTTGATTATCTGAAAGATAAATATTACAATATCTATCAAATTTAATATTGTTTGAGCCTGAATCTTGTTGCTCGTTTATGCTCCAAATTTTTCTAAGCGCTGAGCATTTGCAAGAGCAAGAGGTATTAGGTCTTCAGCTGGAAAACGTGGCCCAAGTCCTCCATTTACACATTCTCTTTCTCCAAAGTCTTTTACTTTGTCTGGTCTGCAATATTTAGAAAATAAGAGTACTGGTACAGGGTGCCAGCTATGGTATTTAAGAGCAGATGGAGTTGAATGATCACCCGTGATAATTATTACATCAGGGTTTAAATTAGTTATTTTTGGTAGAAGTTTGTCGATTTTTTCAATTTCTTTTACTTTCGCATCAAAGTTTCCATCCTCACCGTAGCTATCTGTTTTTTTAACATGTAAAAAGAAAAAATCGTAATTATCCCAGTTTTCTTCCAAGGTTTTAAACTCATCTTCTACAGAGTCCCCTGTTTCTAAAAGTGTCATTCCAATAAGTTTTGCAAGACCTCTATACATTGGATAAGCTGCAATTGCAGCACTCTTCAGGCCAAATACTTCTTCGAAGCTGGGCCAATTGGGTTTTTGTGAAAAACCACGTAGGAGTATCATGTTTGCAGGTTTTTCATCTTTTAAAACTTCTTTTGCTTGATTTAAAAAATTATTTACAAATGATACAGTTTTACTGTTTTTATCTGAAGGTCCTTCTGCATTAAGTGGTTTTTTACCTATTTCTTGAGGATCTGTATCGTATGATTCGCCTGAGAGCCCATTTCCTCTTAAAACAAGAAGGAATCTATGTTCTTTAACGGTTTTTATATGTAATTCTGCACCGTCCAAGGATATATTTTGACATAATTTTTCACATAACTCTTTGTTTTTTTCTGAGGAGATTCTACCTGCTCGTCTGTCAGTTATTTTTCCTTCAGAGTCAATTGTTGCAAAGTTTCCTCTTGCTGCAACATCTCCTTCTTGTAAGTCAAAACCAATTCCGTTTGCAGCAAGAACTCCGCGTCCTACTTGGTATTTAATTGGGTTGTAGCCAAAGACTCCTAGGTGGCCTGGGCCACTACCTGGTGTAATGCTGTTTCCAACAGGTGTTTGTAGACCGCATATGCTTTTTTTTGCAAGGTTGTTTAGATTTGGTATGAATGCAGTTTCAAGTTCTGTTTTTCCGTCAGGATTTAGTGGAAGTCCTCCTAATCCATCCATTACAAGCATTACTATTTTTGAATTGTTTTTTTTGACAAGTTTTTTGATAAAATCTAAATTCATTCTTCCTCACTTCTCTGTTATGTATATCCAAAATAGTAATTGTATAGTTTAAGTTTACTGAAAAAGATTTGTACAACTTTATATTTATTTTGTTAGATAAATAGAAATTATTATATAGTAATGAACGACAAATATAATATTGTATAATGTTAACAATTAACATGAAATGTATTGAAAAGAAGTGAAAAAAATGTTAATCGTAGGACAAGTAACAAGCGAAGAAGAAAAAAAAGAAGCAATATTAATCGCTCAAATCTTTGCAATTGAGAATAGATTTAGATACCTTGCCAGAATAAACAGAAAAAAGAAAAAAATGTTTAAATTTTAATATTCTCCAGATAAACTCTTTGTACCAATAAGAGTTTTTGAGTCTACAACTCCCTTCAAGGATCTAATCTTTTTTATTACAGTCTCTCCAATTTGATCGATATCTGAACATTCCATTTTAACTAAAATATCATATTCTCCAAAAAGCGGATGTATCTCTTTTATTTGTGGAATATTTTTTAACTCCTCAAAAACCGTTTTTTCATGAAGCGGGCTTATCGATAACAATGCAAATCCAGTTGCCATGAGCATATGAATACTTGTAGACTGTATTATATCTTTTCTTTTATTAGACTAAACCAAAAAATGATTTTATCAACAAAATTTAAATACTTAATGAATGATGTTAACAATTAACAGGAGGTTATTTGTCATGGATGAAAAAAATAAAGAAGGATCACAAATCACAAATGTAGCAGAAAAAGAACTAAACCTACTATCAAGGCATATAAATGTACTTCAAACAGTAAAAGAACACGGACCAATAGGAATAATAAAGCTCTCAAAGATGACCGGCCAACCGCAACATATGATAAGATACTCTCTTAGAACCCTTGAAAAAGACGGGATCATAGAACCATCACCAAATGGCGCGATAGTAACAGATAAAGTACATGAAACCCTTGGAACAATTGAGTCAACACTTGATGATTTTACAACAAGAGTAGATGATCTAAAAAAGAAACTCAAATAAAACAAAAGTTATAAACCAAATATTACATTGCAAGATACTGAAAATATAAGGAGAAGATAAATTATGATAAAAAAAACATACATAGCAATTATGATTTTTATAGGATTTATTATAACATCAACAGCCCCCTCTGCTCTAGCAGATGACACACTTACTGTGACAGATTCAGCAGATGACGTAGAACAATATGATGCTCTTACAGCAGAGCTCATAGGAACATACCCAGTTCCAAATATAGATATAACAGAGGTAAAAGCTGAAAAAACAGATGATAGTGTAACCGTTACACTGACCATAGATGAAGAAGGTCAAATTGAAAAACTGGATTCATCATATGGAATATTCCTCTTCACAACATCTCCATCATTGTTATATATAATACTTTATACCGGTATAGAAGAGATGGGCATCGGAGAAGAGTATGGTTTCGGCTCTGATGGGTTTTTAGTAACACATGGTTATGAAGAGTTAGTGGATATAACTTCTTCCTCAGTTGAAGACAATGTCATGACTTTATCCTTTAAATTAGAAAGCAGTGATGAAAGAATTATAGGACTTTATGCAACAACCAGCAAGGAACCTGGTGGAAACTATTCATATGCAGATGAAGCACCAGATGGAGTTGAAGATGAAATGATGAGTCTAACTCCTAATGCAGGTGGAACATACAATGCTACCGCAGGAAAACCAGTTAATTTTCAGGCAACAGTTGAGGAAGGAGACCCAGGAGATTATGAATGGGTATGGGTAATTGAAGAAACAGGAACAACACTTACAGGAGCAACCCCGAGCAACACATTTAAGATACCAGATACATACTCTGGATTAGTATACGTCTTTGATGGGCAAGGAAAATGGGGATATGATGAATTCTCAGTAGAAGTTGCAGAAAATCCAGCGGATAACGGAGATAATAACGGCTCACCAGGATTTGAAATGATAATATTGCTAGGGGCAATAGTAGCAGTATTAGTCGCAGTTATATCACTGAAAAGAAAATAAAAACATTTTTTTTCTTTCTTTAATTTCTTAGTTATCTTTTTATTTAGAAAGTCTATCACATTTATCTGAGGAGCAGAAAAACCATGGCTAAAGAAAAGAAAAAAGACGACAAAGAAAGCAAATATGCTTATAAGAAAAAATCAGCATGGGAAACACTTTCAAAAACTCAAATTAAAGAAGCATTTACTTTCTGTAAAAACTACAAAGATTTTATAAACAAAGCAAAAACCGAGAGAGAAGCAATCTCTCTTATATCAGATGCTGCAAAAAAAGCAAAGAAAAAAATTATAATAAACCGAGGTAAATCAGCAGCAATTGTAGTACCTGGAAAAAAATCGCTTAGAAGTGGTATAAACCTGATAATATCACATGTTGACTCTCCAAGACTTGACCTTAAACAAATACCTCTTTTTGAAGAAAGCAGCTGTAAAGTTGCAATGTTTGAAACCCATTATTATGGCGGTATCAAAAAATTCCACTGGG
>CAZQEU010000087.1:0-4387 GCA_964592335.1 uncultured Thermoplasmatales archaeon | reverse complement strand
TGGGATATGTATGACATCTGTGAAGATAATGATTTAGAATGTCATTCTCCAGATGTTATTAGGGATTATGCTGTTGGATTATCCCCCTGTGCTATGAAAGATGACGAAACATTATCTCATTTTAAAGCCAGAGTCCTGCTTAATATGCATAATGCCGGATTTGATATAAAAGGAGTAGATTTGGGGTGGATTGAAGAAGCTTACTATGCTTAAAAATTTTTCAAGTTTTTGACTTGACACAGCCGATAATCAGTGTAGAATGGTAGTAGCGACCAGCCTGCTACGCTGAGAAAGGTGGTGTAGAATGGAAACCGTAGGCGGGCGCTGGCTGGTAGCGTGCCGTCTACGTTTTTTGGAGCAGATATGAAATTTTATGTTAAATCACACAATTTTGAGGTCGTCATAGGTGGTCCACACATTTCAAACGCTATGGAGGCCGGATGTGAGGCTTTTATCACACATTATAGAGATGGTACCACACTATCTCCTTCTACTATTATAAGTCAGAGGGGATTTGATTATATGATACATAACTATAGTGAAGATGAAATATTCAATACTTGTGAAATTTTAAAAAAGGCAGGACTATTGTCATGAATGCTGACCAACTGTTTGAAGAATTTGTTAATTGTAAGTCTGAAAATAAAGGAGCAGGTCGTGGTCGCCGTAGGTGTCCTAATTGTAACACTTATGTCGGTGTTCGTTTACAAGTGTGTGAATGTGGACATGAATTTGTAAAAGGTAGTAAGAAACGTGATCCAGAAAACGAGGTTACAGAGGAAGACCGACTATATGCTATGTCTATTGGGAGTCCTGGTGGCCGTCTTGTATACTCTCCTGCTGGTCACTGTATTGCTTCATTGTCTGAAATTAATTTTGGTACGGTAAGTGACTATTGTAATCTCGTGGTACACGACGGTATTACTAAGGGTCTAATTTATACTACTCGTGCTATTAAAAAGTTTATTCAACATCAGTTTGGATATAATAGTGAAGAATATAGACAGGCGGTAGCGTTTGTTGATATGTGGTATGATGACAAAATGTTTGGAATAGATATTCCATCTGGAGACGAATATAATGAAAACTAATTTTATTTGCCCACGTTGTAATGAAGCAAATATGGTTCTTGTTCCAGAAGATCCACCATATACGACAGAACATCTACAGTGTCCATTATGCGACTCTACTTTTAATTTTATTATAGAGGATAAGGAAGATAATGCTTAAAAAAATGATTATAATGCGCGGACTTCCATCTTGTGGAAAATCTACGCTATCTAAAACATATAAAGATAAACATAAAGAGTCGTGTTTTATTTGTTCTACTGATGACTATTGGTTGCGTCCCGATGGTATTTACGATTTTAATTGGGAATATTTGGGTCGTTCTCATTTGTGGAATCAGCGACGTGTAGAATCTATTATTAAAAAAGATAGAGAGGATCAAATTAAGGGGTGGAATTTTGATCTTGTTGTTGTGGTAGATAATACCAACATCACTTTTGAAGAAATGAAGCCGTATATTAAGATTGCTCGTAAGCACGGTTTGGAAATTGAATTTAAAGAACCCGACACGCAGTGGCGGTATGATGTTGAGGAATGCTTTAAACGCAATACTCACGGTGTTCCTTATGCCACTATTTTGAAAATGTCGCAACGCTGGGAAAGTAATGAAGTAGTTATGGAGAAGTTGAAAGAGTTAAAATGAGACGGTTTAAATTTAGAGTATGGCACAAAACACAAAAGCGCTGGCTTGATCCTTGGGCTGAAGAAGATCCTATGCTCAGCCTAAAGGATTTTGGTGAAGGATGTGAGGTCTATCTGTATGATAGAGAAACAGGCGACTGGTCTAATCGTAATTGTATGATGAAGGATATAGTGATTCAACAATATACTGGTATGAATGATAAGAATGGTAAGGAAATCTATGAGGGTGATGTTGTTACAGGATGCCATCCATTTGATCAGTATGGAAAAATTATTAGATCACCAGATGGCGCATATCAAATAAGCAACGATTTTTGTGAACATATACTTATTGGGTTTTGTGATAGAGTTGAAGTAGTAGGTAATATATATGAAAATCCAGGACTGGTTACGAAATAACGGTGGTAACTTAGAGTTGTTAGAACAGCAACTAGGTATTAAGACTACTCGCCATGAAGACGGCAGATGCATTTTCAATTATAGTCAGATAGATTCACCGAA
This sequence comes from uncultured Thermoplasmatales archaeon, assembly GCA_964592335.1. Taxonomy (GTDB): domain Archaea; phylum Thermoplasmatota; class E2; order DHVEG-1; family DHVEG-1; genus CAZKUB01. Next base: position 2,176 of record CAZQEU010000087.1, on the reverse strand, counting down.
GAACAACGACATAGTTATGGAATGTAGAGGGCTTGTACTTGATAAGAATAATAATTGGGAGCTGGTAGCTAGAGCTTTTCCAAGATTCTTCAATTATGGAGAAATTTATGAATAAAATTAGATTGTTAGATGCTTTTGCTGGAATAGGTGGTTTTCATCTTGGTGTTAAACAAGCGTGTGAAGAACTTGGAATTGACTTTGAATGTGTGGGTGCTATTGAGTTTGATAAACACGCAAGACAAACCTATGTGAATAACTTTCCAAATGTAGAAATGTTCGATAAGTGGAAGGGTGATATAACCAAAATCCCGCTTGACCAGATTCCCGATCACGATATATTAACTGGTGGTTTTCCGTGTCAACCTTTTAGCATGGCTGGTAAAGCATATAAGAATAATATGACTGTTGTTGACAGTGATGGTCGTAGTACATTATTTCAGAATCTTATTGACATACTCAAAGTTAAGCGACCAAAGTTTTTTATTTTTGAAAATGTTAAAGGCATATTGAATCTTAATAATAATGATGGTAATAGTGTAGTAGATGTAATCAAAACGTGTATTGATGATGCCGGATACAATGTAAATATTAAAACAATTAGCGCACATGATGTTGGTATTCCACAAAAACGTGAGCGTGTATTTTTCATTGGTGTGCTTAAGCCAGAAATTGTTAATGATTTTCAATTAAAAGCCTTTGATAAGGTTCTTGAAGATTTTTTAGAAGATAGTGTCTCAACATCTTATTATTTAAAAAATATTTCATCTTGGCAGACTTGTGGTGTAATTCGTGACCAAGAAAAACGTATAGATATGATGTGGGAATCTTTTAACATTAGGAAAAATAAAAATTTACACCAAAAAAGTTATACAAATACTGTTTTAGCCGCGGAAATTAATAACGATACACCTAGTGGACGATCTAGACAAACAAACAGAGCTTATCACCATATAGGATTATCTCCTACACTAACTACTGTTGACAAAAGAATAGTGTATGATGGTGATTTTAGATATTTAACAGAAAGAGAATATGCCCGTCTACAAGGTTTTCCAGATTGTTTCAAATTACACAATAAAAAGGCATATTTTCAATTTGGAAATGCTGTATGCGTAAAAGTAGTAAAAGCTATTAGTTATAATTTATTTAACGGTGTAAAATGAATAATATTGATTTTGAGTTTTTTTTAATTAATAACATAGATATTTTTCATACTATAAATGTAGAATCACATGATTTAAAACAAAGTTTTGTTGGAAATGAGTGGAATATTTTAAAATCAAATTTTTTTTCAATAATTGCTTTACAAAAATTTCCACAATATTTTACAAAATATGATGACGATCTACATATTATCAAAGGTGATTTAAAATATAAAATTAGCAATTGTATATTTGAGCTAAAAGGTAGAACTAATAGTTATGATCAAGATTTTAGTAAAGTTGAAAATTATGTAAAATTAAAACCCTCTAAAAAAGAAAGAACAGATGCGGAAATAATAAAATATATTGATAGCAAAAAACCAGATTATATTGTTATACATGGTATAGACACTTTGTTGTGTATAAGTAAAATCGTTTTGTGTTCTACTTCAAATTGTAATTTTCACAAACAAAAATATTCTGTTGATATAAACAATTTAATCGTCATACATCAAGATACTAAAAGTGTAAAATTTAAAGAACCAATTCCCAATGCTAAAACAGAAATAGAAAATGTTGTTGTTAAGCTATCACACCAACAACAAAAAACTAAAAATATAGAACCAAAAAAATATACAGCTTTCAATGAAAATAAAACATTATATGAATGGATAAATGATTATAGATGTGTTGTTCCGTATAAACTAGTCGCTAGCAGATTGAACAATCCAAATATAAAAATGTTATTTGAGCAAATAATTACACAACCTAAAAATAAATACAAAACAAAAACTATAAAATCAGACATTTGTGATCGTTGTGGAAAAAAACGATTACCATATTATAGGTGCTGTAAAAAAAACATTCTTGAAGAAATACAATCAATATGATAAAGTTTAATTGGAATAATTTCATATGTCAAGAAAAAGTTGATGGCTCATTGATATTGATATATTACTGGAAGAATCAGTGGTGTATAAATACTCGTGGTTCTTTCGGTCAAGGTGAAATCAACTATTCTGGTTTGACCTGGG
>CAZQEU010000086.1:1200-4552 GCA_964592335.1 uncultured Thermoplasmatales archaeon | reverse complement strand
CAATCATTCTGGCCTTTCGAGCCAGCTACCCGGGTTCGAATCCCGGCGGGAGCATACTCCTTTTTTAAATTTAACTCATAATTCTTAAGATTAAATAATACTAATCAATTATTTTTATAATAAAACTTAAATATTATACGTCTATTCGCTAAAAAGTAAGGTATTGACAATGTTGAACAAAAACTGCAATTATTGCAACAATCAAAAGATTGTAAATACAAACCACGTAAGAAAACATGATGGAGAACTTATCAGAGTATGCCCGATATGCTATCACAGCATGGCAGATCTAAAATTATAGATTTATTTTTTTGACTTTTTTCTTCATCATATCTAAATATTTTTTAATTCAACAAAACTAAAATAATTCTTTTCTTATTTTCCTAATTCAACGCAGGGGTAGCCAAGCCTGGCCAACGGCGCAAGGTTCAGGGCCTTGTCCTGTAGAGGTCCGAGGGTTCAAATCCCTTCCCCTGCATAATCTTCTAATTTATGTACGAAAGGATACTATACTAATGTAAATAACAAATCTGAACCGTGTTTATATTTTATGTAGCATTTATATAGCATACATAGAGTATTGTAATTGAGTTAAAGAAGAACATAATTAGATGTATCTAAAAAGAGGTAAAATAGTATGACAGAAGAAAAAAAAGATGAAAACGTAATATATGTTGGAAACAAACCACCGATGAGCTATGTACTTGCAGTAGTAACACAATTTAATACCGGTGGATCGGACGAAGTTATTATAAAAGCCAGAGGTAGAGCTATAAGTAGGGCAGTTGACACTGCGGAGATTTCCAGAAACAGATTTATCAAAGATGCAAAACTAAAAGATATACAGATTGATACTGAGAGCCTCACGAATGAAGAAGGAAGAACTTCTAATGTATCTTCTATAGAAATAACCTTAAAAATTAAAAAGAAGAGTAAATAATCACAAGAGAATGCTTATCAATTAATAAAAATTGTAAAACTTAACACTATGGGTCTAACAGGTTTAAATCATCAGCTGTCAGTTTCATTCATGACGGCATTTTAGTGTTCAAATCTTTTCCCCTGCATTCATTTACGCTAAAAGCTCACTTTCTTCAGTTACCGCAGTCATTACCGTTTGCAGCGGTTTTTTGCCTCCTAAATATTTGATAAACTCAATACCGCCTGCAACAAATAAACGCAGTATATTGAACTGTTGTTTTATCCCTTTGAGCATCAAGATTACAAGTGGCTAGAGTATAATAAAGCACTTGATAGATTAACCTTTGAAAACTCAAAAAATTTACTTAAAAAAGCAAATAAAATATTAAAAAAATAAAAGATTATTTTTCTTTTTTATCGTCATTTTTCTGTTTTTTAATCCAGACGGTTCTTTGTGGGAATGGTACCGTTACTCCTTCCTCTCTAAATCTTTTATCAATCTCTGTTCTAATATCACTCATCGCTCTCCACTGGTTCATTACGTCTTCAACCCAGAAAATCACCATGAATTTAAGTCCAGAATCCCCAAATTCAATAAACCTAACAAATACATCAAATCCTTTTGTATTTATAACATCAGGATGATTCTTTGTTACTTCCTCTAAAATCTTGTATACTTTTTTAAGGTCAGATCCATATGCAACGCTAACCTCAACTTTTTTTCTAATTTTTGTATCGGGCTGCACGATATTTACAATCTTTTGATTGGCAATTGTATTATTTGGAAGAACAATTGATTCATGTTCAAATAAACTATACAATTTAGTAGATCTCATACCGATATTAAGAACTTCACAATACTCGCCGCTATCAATTATTATTATATCCCCAATTTTAAAGGGCCTATCTAAAAGTAAATGAATACCGCTGAAATAGTTAGAAAGAGTGTCTTGAGCAGCAAATGCAAGAACAAGCCCCATAACACCAGCACCAGCTAAAAGGGCTGTGACTTCAATTCCTACCGCACTTAAACCAAAAATTAAACCCCCTAAAACAATTATGACTACTCCAACTTTGTTTAATACAGGTTTTAAGGTTGTAGCAAAAGTACTATCTTTACCACCTTTTTTCTTTGTTATTTCATCTAAAAATTCATTAAAAACCTTGTAAAAAATATAAATTCCAAGTGTAACAACGATTAAAAAATATACTTGAAATAGAGATGCTTGATACCCAATATTTATTCCGAATCTAATAATTGAGACAATAACTCCATACAAAACTATAATCAGAAGAATTGGTTTTCTAATAATCTCAATAACTGCATCATCAAATTCTGTTTTGGTTTTTTTTGCAAGATTAACTAATATGTATTTTATTATAAAATATATAATTAAGGAAATTGCTAGCCAAATAAATATGTTAATAAGTAAAGCACCATAAGAGTTATTTAAAGGCGCAGGTAAAGGATTTGTAAACCCACCAAAAATTGTGTTTTCTCTCCCTTCATAAATTCCGACGATATTTATACTAAAATCTTTTTGAATGGTAGTTTTTTCAGAACTATTAAGAGGTCTATAAATAAAACTTATGCTTCCCTTAAAGTTTTCAACATTAGGATATTTTGGGACATTAAAACTGAGGGTTACAACCTCATATGTTTTATCCGAAGATAATACAAAATTTGATGGATCTACACTCGAGGTCCAGTCCTTCAGTCCATCTGTTTCTATAGTAACAGAATAATCAATTGAAGAATTTTTGTATACCGTCCAAAAAAATTTTCCTTCAGAATTCATCTCAACTTCTTTAAGATATTCATCATCCTCACCAATATAAGGTTGAGCTGCTGAAATATTAATAAATAAGCTAATAAAAAGTATAGATAAAGTGATAAAGATAATACTTTTTGATTTGAATTTTTTTCTCATGATCTCCCCAAATAAACGAAATTAAATAATTAAGCATTCATTTAAAGTTTGTCCTATTTTATAGATATCTTTAATTATCAAAAATTAGGGTGAAACACCGGTGTTTTGAAGTTCAAAGCCTTTCCCCTGCATTTATTATTTATTTCTATAAATAAAATTACTTATTTTTAGGATCTTGTGAGTTCAAACAGACATTTACTTTAACATGTAGAAATAACTATTTATAGATGATATGTCCTCACAATAGATGTTGAGGTGAAAAAAGATGACAGAACCAGAAAAAGAAATTGAAAAAAAATATTCATACAACAAAAAGCAACTTGTTGAGTTTCTAGAAAAATTCAAGAATGAAATTGATGCAGGAGAAATAAAAATTGGAGAGGAACAAGTTAAGATACCTGAAAGCGATATGGAGTTAGAATACGGTTTTAAAATTGAGAACGGGCAAAAAGAAATTGAAATTGAAATAAAATGGAAATAATAAAAACTACAAATATTGA
>CAZQEU010000086.1:0-1113 GCA_964592335.1 uncultured Thermoplasmatales archaeon | reverse complement strand
ATACAAACAAGATTAACTAGAAAAAGAAGACCTGCTCCAATTGAACAATAAAAAAATTGAGAGCCTATAAGAAGACCGCTTATAACAAGAGGGGGTAAGAGAGCTACAGCAGTCATAACACCAACAAGTGCTTCAGAAACACCTCGGGTTACAGACAGAGAACCAGCAACACCACTTGAGAAAGCTAAGATTACAAACATTAGATTTATCTCAGTTCTAGAAAATATCTCGGGGCTACTCGGATCAACTTCAAATAATAATCCAAAGGCAAGTCCGATCATAAAAGCGATAAAAAAACCTAGTACACTAATAATTGCAGCTTTTTTAATAAGTTTTGAATCGGTAAGAGTAATTCCAAGAGAAAGGGCCATACTGGGATGAAGCATAGGTGCTATAACCATAGAACCTATTACTACAGCCACATTATTGTAAAGTATACCAATTGCAGCAACAATAGAAGCAAGAATAATCAATACTAACATCATCATATATTTCTTCTATACTTATTCGTTCTTTACTATTTACATTTTTTTTCTTTCCCTTTCTTTCTTCAATTTCGGGACGAGGAAGAAATGCTTCAGCAGGAAGTATAATTGCCCTAAATTTGTTTGAATCAGAAAAGTTTTTTTCTAAAATTTGAAGTACATCATCTGTTTTATCCGCTGATATCAATATTCTACTAAGTAACTCCTTTTTTGATTTCTTCTCCTGTTTTAGATCAATAATATCTATATCTTTTAGTAATTTTTTTATATCCTTCTTTTTATCATCAGGATGATATACTTCTATTAATCTCAGAGTCATTATACGATGGTATATGAAAGATTCTCTTAATTTAAATTGTGGAAATTATAGAATATGTACACTGATTTAATTAAGTAATATTAACAACTATAAAATCATGATTAAAAACCAAAAAGATAACACAATTCCAACAGATAAGAAAATTTTAAAATAAAACGAGCAGGTAAAGTTTTAGTCGTCTATTAATTTTTTGTAGATGAAACAATTTAGTTACTGAAAAGTAAATCCTTATAGAATTTGTTTACATTAGCTCTAATAACAGAAAATATTTTTTCATTCTCTTCAATTTTAAATTATTTCATACAACAT
>CAZQEU010000085.1:0-4594 GCA_964592335.1 uncultured Thermoplasmatales archaeon | reverse complement strand
ATGATAGTTTTTTATACAAAACCCTTCTTTCTACTCCTACATTCGGAACTACTGATTCCCAGCATAATTTTAAGTATAATAACTATATTACGGAAAAAACTAATTAATTTAAGTGTTAAGAATATAAGTGATAATTATGGCAAAAGCAAGAAGTCGTGCAGCAGCAAGAAAATTAAAAGACAGATGGAAAGCAAAAAAATGGTATAACATACTTGCACCACCCGCATTTGATAGTGTAACTGTTGCAGATACACTAACTGATAACCCAGAAAAACTAATAGACAGAGTAACGGGTGTATCACTGCAAGATCTTACAAATGATTTTAGAAAATCACATATTGTTTTATATTTTAAGGTTTACAACGTAGAAGAAAACAATGCACATACACATTTTGATGGTCATACCCTTACTTCTGATTACCTACGTAGAATGATAAGGCGAAGACGATCAAAAATCGAGGGAGTATATGATGTTTCAACCAGAGATGGAGCAACAATACGTGTAAAACCCTTTGCAACAACAGACAAACGTATCCAAAACTCACAGAAAAGAGTAGTCCGTGAATCAATGAAAAAAACACTTGAAAATGAAGCAAAGAAAAGCACCCTCTCTGAGTTTGTAAAAAACATTATAGATGGAAAAATGGGTAGCGACATTTACAAAAACTGTAAAAAACTCTATCCTGTAAAAAGAGTAGAAATATACAAAACCGAGTTAGTATCACAGCCTACAATTGAGATTGAAGAAAAGAAGAAACCTGAGAAGAAAGAAGAAAAAACTGAAGAGCCAAAAGAAAAGAAAAAACCAAAGAAAACCAAAAAAGACAAGGAAGAAAAAACCAAAGAAACAGAAGATAAAAAAGAAGATGAGACTGAAGAAGAGGTTCCAGAAATCCCCAAAGAAGAAGATGTCAAAGAAGAAACTAAAGACGATAAAGCAGAAAAAGAAGAGTCTAAAGAAGAAAAAACTAAAGACCCCAAAGAAAAGAAAACTAAAGCGAAAAAGAAATCCACAAAGAAAAAGACAGCTAAAAAAACAAGTAAAAAATCAACAGCAAAAAAATCTACTAAAAAGAAAACAACAAAGACTACAAAGAAAAAGGCAGCAAAAAAATAGTTTTGATTTTTTCATCGTCTTCTTAATAACATTTTTATATAATAAAGCACACATTTAATTTTGAAAAGATAAATGTACTTGTTAAAAAAAATTGCAATAATATTGACTTTAATTTTATTCTTAAATTTACTTTTAGTAATTAATGTACAAGCATGTAAAGATATAATTGCAAGTGGAGATGCGACAGAGGGAGATTATAATCTTTTAATAAAAGTTAGAGATCCAAGTAGACCAGATCTTTCGGTGTTATGTATCGTGCCAGAGAGTTACGAATATACATATCATCATCCTTGGACGGGAAAACCAATTACTTATACAGTTAAAAATAAATTTATCGCAGCTTGTTCAAAAGAGGATATAATGCCAAACATTGTAAAGCCAGGAATGGCGTTTAGTGATGTAGGCATATCCTACGGAGAGGCAGATTCTTATTCTAAATGGGTAAATCCCACAAAATTTGGATGGGATGACTTTGACTGGTTAAGATATACCTGTCAAGAGGCAGATACTGAATCAGAAGCTGTAAAATTGATTACTGAAGATGTTGTCGATAAACTAAGAGCACCTGCGGTTTCTGCAAATCTTTTTATTACAGGTCCAAAGGAATCATACATTGTTGAATCAGATTCAAAAAGGTATGATATAAAAAAAGTTGAAGATATTGTAGTAATGCAAAATTATCCAAAAGAGTTGTGGAAAAATCAAATTTTAAGAAGATTATTTATCTCAAAGTCTTTTGATACAGAAAAAGAAAGGTGGGTCAGAAAAAATAGTGCAGTGAGATTGAATGCACCATTTGGAATTAGAATAGCTGAAATTGGAACGGATTATATCATTGTAAGACCTATTATTTTTAAAATTGGAGATAAAGTCAAAATAAATATCGGTGAAAGCAAAAACGTAGGAAATTTCAGAGGATATGGTAGCTATAGAGTAACATTACATCAGATAGATGGTAAAAAAGCAAAGATTTCTATGTGTTCTGAATACAAAGCATGGGAAGAAAAAATCAGGGATCATATTGAACCAAGAATTGGTTCAATTACTATCAGAGATATGATGAATTGGTCTAGACTTCATAAAGAAGATCTTGATGGACTTAGAGGGATGTGTCAGGAAAACAGAGACTATGAATCAGCTATGATATTCAAAATCCCATACAAAGATTACGAATTATTAAGCGAGGGATGGTTTTCAGCAAATAGACCCTGCTCATCAATTTATGTCCCAGTTCATATCTGTGTCAGTGATATATTTGAACCTTATAAAACAGGCAAAGCAGCACAGCTAACTTTAGATTTATTAGAAATCTATGAGCATAATTACTTGAAAAAATATTTTTCTCAAACAGAAAATGTATTTCTAACTGAAATTGAATTAGTAAATACTATATCTTTGGATTTAAGTAAAAATGAAGAGGATATTTCAGAGTTTTTAACAATTATTGATATGGGAATGCAAAGACAAGCTTACATGACTGAGCAGATGTGGCTAGATGTAAATAATAACCAAGAAATAATAGATATAATAAGTCAAATGTGGCAAAAAAACTATTCATATTCACTTTTTAAAATGAAAAATGCAATTACAGAATTGGAAAATTTTAAGTCTATCAAAGAGAGAGTAACTGATTTAGCACTTGACATATGTAAAACTAGAATCGATGCTGCAGAATCAATCGGAATAGATGTATCTTTACTAAACGATGATTACATCGAAGGTAAAAATAATATGCTGCAAGGTAAACATGAAACAGGTTTTAATGAAATTTATGATACATTTGAAAAAACAAATATGCTTCTAAAAGGACAAAAAATCCCCGGATCAAAAGAGAGTATAAATAAAAAAACTGATGCAGGGTATCTAACAGTTATTTTATTTTTAATTATTGTGATGGTGGTTGTATTCTTGACCTTTTTAAAAAGACGAAAATAATCATTTTTTAAGATTTACTGAAAAGCATTTATAAAACAACTCTATTTGACCTGTGGGAGTTTATTTTGAATCAGGAAAAAAACATAGTAATAATAGGTTGTGGTGCAGGCGGTGGAACTGCTGCAAAATTTGCAAGAAAAACAGATAGAAAAGCAAACATCACAATTTTTGAAAAAGGAACTTATCCTCAATATTCTAAATGCGGACTACCATATACAATATCTGGTAAAATCCCTAAAACATCTGATCTGGTAGAGTTTTCACAGGAATGGTTCAAAAAAATAAAAATTGATTTATTTCTAAATACAAATGTAGAAAAAATCGATACAGACAAAAAATTAATTTATGCAAGAAAAGGAAAAGATGCAATTGAAAAACCCTATGATAAACTAATTATCACAACTGGTGCAAAACCATTCGTCCCGCCAATTGAAAACATAAAATCAGAAAACAAACTTGTAAATGGTGTATTTGTACTAAGAACAATAGATGATGCAGAAAAGATATCAAGTTTCATCAACAAAGATGATTCCGCAGTAATAGTAGGTGCAGGTTTTATCGGACTTGAACTAGCTGAATCATTTAAAGAAAAAGGACTAAAGGTGACCGTGGTCGAAGCACTTGAAAACATTCTCCCAAAAATCTTTGATAAAGATATGTCTTCTCTGATTGAAAAACAAATATCAGATAAAATACAGATTATCACAAATCATCTTGTAACAAAAATTGAAACACAAAACAACAAAATTTCAAATGTAGTTATAAAAGATAACAAGACCAACTCTGAGGCAAAAATAAAAGCAGATATCTTGGTAATAGGAGCAGGTTGCAGACCCGAGGTAAGCCTTGCAAAACATGCAGGATGTCTTCTTGGAGAATGTGGGGGAATTATAGTAAATAATAAATCTGAGACAAGTGTAAAAAATATTTATGCAGCAGGTGATTGTACAGAATTTATAGATTACATCTCAAAAAAAGAAACACCCATTGGACTTGGAAGCATAGCTGTAAGACAAGCAATTGCAGCAGGGATAAATGCAGCAGCAGGAGGAGAATACAATCTACCCGAGGGTGTACTACAAACATGCACCTCTACTTTTTTTGGACTTGAGGTTGCAGCAGTAGGTCTTCCAAATAAAGAACTAAAAGATTACAAAACGGTTTCTGCAAAATATAATGGAAATTCTCTCCCAGAGTATTTCCCAGGTGGCAAGAAAATAACAATTAAACTAAATGTAGATGAACAAACAAAAAAGATACTAGGTGCTCAAGCAGTAGGTGACAAAGCAGCTCAGAGAATAAACACATTTGCAACAGCGATACTATCTGACCTGGATGTAGAAAATCTATCAAAACTAGAAACAGCATATGCACCACCAATTGCTCCAACACTTGATGCTGAAACTATTGTATGTGATATTGTTTCAATGAAAATAAAACGCTCTTCTAAAATAAGCTGATGTTTTTTATGAAAATACTTCATGTTTCTGATACACATCTCGGCTTTTCTGCCTACCGTAAGGCAACACCTGATGGTATAAA
>CAZQEU010000084.1:0-4755 GCA_964592335.1 uncultured Thermoplasmatales archaeon | reverse complement strand
AGCAAATCTGATTCATCCACATGGCTTTCCTTTGGCCCAGATGATCTGGTAAGCATCTGCTGCCATACCTGATGAGGTACTTGCACTTCAGGTGTGTTTTCGACAGAATAAACCTTTTTTTCAGGGGGAATAAACACAAACATAGAGTTTGATGTAGTAGTTTTTCCACTTGCTGTCTCGCCGCATACAAATATACTGCATCCATATTGTAAGGCAAGCCATAGATATGCTCCAACACTTGTATCAAAAGTCCCCCAGTTCATAATTTGAGTGATACTAATTGGTGTTTCACTGAATTTACGAACAGTCATACTTGGTCCTTTCAGACTTACATCTCGACTATGGATTATATTTACACGGCTTCCATCAGGAAGAGTCCCATCTGCAATGGGTTGACCTTCACTTACAGGGCTTCCTATTTTTTCAGCAAATTCCTGTGAAAAAGTATCTGCCCATTTATTGTCAATAAAAATACTTGTTTTAACCATATCAAATACTTTATGGATGAGATGAACGTTTTCTCCAGTAATAATATGCATGTCTTCAATATATGGGTCTCTCATAAACGGCTCAAGTGGTCCACCGCCTACTACGTCTTTTGTTATATCATATTCTATATCCATTTTTTCAACGGAGCTGAGTCTTATTTTCCCTCCTTTACCTTTTCCAAGTTTTCCTTCTGATTTTTCATCTACCACTGTGATTTTTTCTATGACCTCACGGATTGCTTTTCTGAGTTCATCCTGTGTTTTAATGTTTTTGTCATAATGAGGAGCACGTTCATACATCATTTCAACGACTCTGTCTTTTTTTTCAATTTCTATATCGTTTAGCTCTGGTGCGATAGCGACATATTCTATTTCTTCCATATCTTTGGTTTTTAATATATGAATAAACACAACACCTTTTGTTGTGTAAATCATATTTGGGTATTCCTCCTCTTTTATATCTCTTGGTACCTTACTATAAAAATCTGGACGATCGCCATGTTTTTTTTCAAACTCATCAACATATCGTCTAAGATGAGGATTATCTTTGAGTAGTTTGTTTACTTCAGCGTCTTTTATCTTAGTCATATATCTCACATATTTTTTATCATTAGAATGCAACACCACTTGTTTCAATGGTAAGTCCTACACCGGGGCGTACAGAAAAGGTTGTCAAAGGCTCATATTTATGACGTGCACCGTTAAACTTGTCAATATATATGTTGTGGACAACACCTATACCTGGCATGGATTCTCGAGTTATTTTATAATGTATATCTGATATCATTCGAAATGCATTATGTATCTCTGTTGACCACTCGTTTTCATTACCTGTAAAAATAATTATTTTTCCAGAGCCTTTCAGGCGGTTGAAAAAATTAGTAAGTTCAACGAGGTTGTTTTCATTTAATGCTTCAATTAGCAGTGTGGAAAGAGAGTCTATAAAGATAATATCTGGATCGAAAAGTTTTTTGCAGGTGGTAAGTGCTTCAAGAAATGTTTTTTTAGGTTTTGTTTCAGCAAGTGTTACCTCTGTTGAAATAAAAAATAGTTTTCCTGCCATCAAATATTTTCTAACATCATAGCTTACAGAGGCTGTTTGACGAAGAAAACTTTTGATTGTATATTGTGTTGATACATAGGAGCAGGTATAACCATTTTTTAAGAAACTGTAGCAGAAACGTTGGCAGAAAATACTTTTTCCTGTTCCTTCTTTTCCCTCCATGAAAACCAGTGTCCCATCTGGTATTTCTTGACCGAATCTTTGTGCAAAACCATCTTTTTCTCCTTTTCTTTCGAGAATAATTGATTTTACACTCATATTTTATTTTTCCCCTCCATATCTATCATTATTTATTGTTTTTTAAATTGTAAATATAAATTCATCATTAATTGCCTGGGGTCCAACCAGTCTTAGTGTATGATCTCCTGCTGAAATCTCACTTTGTAGGATATAAAGTGTTGTTACTTCCCCAACTTTAATTGATGTATCTGAGAAATTATAGTTTGCAACAACTAGTATTTCCCCATCAATAAAAACATTGAAAGTTTCATTTGAAGTCCCCATTTTTTCTCCTCCAACATTTTTTACATAAAACTTGTAATCACTGGCAGTTGAAGGAATGCTATCTGGATCGTTTATTATCTCAAATTCTATATCTAGTTGATCTTGTACTCTGTCACCTCTATCTGAAAAACTTGTTGTAACATCCGTTATAACCGCTACAAATACTCCTGATACAGCACCTGCTACTATAACCGATGCGATAAAGAATACAACTTGTGTTCCTGTTAAACTAAATCCTATTTTTTCCCCTCCTTATGGTATGTTATATTCATAATAATCAGATATTCCATTGGCTGTTACGATTTTAATACGGTTTGTTGTATCTCCATCTAATGCCAGAACAGATATATCTGAGGTGCTTTCAGGGTAAATATATCTTTTGTTGCTGGTAAAACTTTTTTGTGTTCCATTTATTAAAATGGTGAAATAGTTTGTATCTACTGTGCAACTTCCTTTGTTTTCAACTTCAAAAGTTAAATCATGTAAACTAGCATTTGGGTTTGTTCTTATGTTTGTAATATTTATTTCCGTCTGTAGTTTTTCAATTGATCTGTCTCTCATTTCATCATATGAATCATGAATGTCTGTTACACTTGGAATGGTGGTAGCTACAATGAGCTCTATAGATATGACTACAGCTACACCAATAATTGCAGCAGTTGCTGACAATGAGAACCCCATCTGTTAACCACCTCCTACTAATGAGTATACTTTTAAGTAAAGTGTCCCCTCTAAATTATTAAAGTTAATAAATTATATCAAAAGACAGGTAAATAAATATTTTTATTTGAATGAGTAATTATCAAGTTTTTTTGTAATCCTTGAAAGTTCACCGTCTATTCTATCTATAAAATGGTTATCAAGTTGCTTTCCTTTTAGTTTTTGTATATATACAAATGACTGGATATGATCTTTTGAATGTAAATCTGTGATGTTTTTATTTGTTGTTGTATCTGTTTTTTCTTCTTTTATACCATGTGAATAGTCTAAAAGATTTATTTTCACATCTTGAGAGATCCATCCTATATCTACATAGTAATCAAGAATATTGGAAAGGTTATCTCTACCGCATTTATCAATCAGATATTGAATCCATTTCATTAAGACAATTATGTTTTCAGGATCATTCGGAAGGTTTTTTAAAGGTTTCGCATCCCATTCTTGGGTATATGGTCCTTTTATATTTTCATCTACTTGGATATCGCTTGTTTGTACAAGCTCTGATTTTTTTTCACCAGGGATTTCAATATCTGTTTTGTTGCCAAGTTCAAGGTTTGCAATCCTTTCTTCAAGGCTTTCAACAGTATCATATATATTTTTCATGTTTTCATTGTTTGTGTTAGGCTCTACTCCATCCTTTTTGTAGTTTTTTAATAAATTATTGATTTTTGTCACTAAAAGATAAAGTTGTTGTTTGTTAATCTTAATATTTCTCTCGATTAATTTTTTTGCTAGTTTATCTGCAAGTTTTTTTGATATAATATTTTTAGAAGCCAGGGTAGATAGTTCACTTTGTATATCAAAATCACCTGCATTTGTATTTATTTTACTATCTCCCATATACAACACCTAATTTGTAATCTAGGTTTTTAAACTTTCTATAAATTCATCAATTACATGGTCCATTCTACTCTCAAGACTCATAGATTTAATAGTTTGCTCTATGATAGTGTCCAGATAGTCGTATGTGTTTTCGTTGTAGCTTACTGTTTGAGAATCAAAAGTTGTGAAATTGGAATCAATAACTTTTTCTGTGTTTTCTTTTATTGGTTGATTAGTTGGTGTTTGTTGGATCGGAATTTCTTGTTTTTCAGGAGTAATCTCTGAAGGATTATTTTTAATGTTTTCTTCTTCGATAGGTTCTTGATTTGGTTTTTCTTCTATTTCAGAGTCCTTTTTTTCATTTTCAGTTTCTGTCTGTTTTATTTCAGGTTCAGCTTCAGTTTTATTTGTTTCATCTTCAATTTTTTCTTCAATGCTCTTAGTTTCTTTTCCCACTTCACTTTTTTCCAGACTCATACTTTTAAGATCAGTACCTGCTTTTACTGCAAAAGATTCTATGTCTCCCATTCTATTTTTTAGATCCTCAATTTCTTTAGTAAAATTTTCAAGGGCATCTATTCTTTTCTTTGTTACTTTTGAAAGGCCTACAAATGGATTCATTTGTTCTGAGACTATCTCATATAAACTTACAAGATCATCAAGATCTTTTGATACAGAATCCAGTTTTTTATTAACTGAGGTTATTTCTTCTTGGTTTTTTTTGATTTGAAAATCAAAATCTTTTATACTCTGAAGTATAGCTCTTTTTTGTTCAAGATTTTCCCGTGTACCAGGCTCAGAATCTTTAGCTTGCTCCCCTCCTTCTTTTTGCTCTACTTTTATTACTTTTCTAAGATTATCAACCTTTTTAGTATCTTTTTCTTCTTCGTTTTTCTCTTGTTTTGGTTCTGGAGCTTTTACTTCTTTGTCTTCTTCTTCGTCTTTCTCAACAGTTTCTGGTTTTACCTCTGGTTGTGGAGTGTCTGAATCATCAGAATTATCTGTGTTCTCCTCATCTTTTCCCATCTTTAACTTTATTTTACACCCCTCCTGATTGCAAAATAGATATATATTAAAGTATATTTAATATCTTTGTTTATTAAAAGGGGAATAAAGTTTTCCCGTTTTGAAAACTTTAATTTTTCATATTTTTCATCA
>CAZQEU010000083.1:0-5085 GCA_964592335.1 uncultured Thermoplasmatales archaeon | reverse complement strand
AAAAAAAATCTTTTCTTAAGAAAAAATTTAGTGTAGAAGAAATTGGTATTTTTGGTTCTTATGCAAGAGATGAACAATCAGATGATAGCGATGTAGATATACTTGTCACCTTTTCTGATAATATTGGCTGGGAGTTTGTAGATTTAAAAGAGTATCTTGAAGAAATACTAGGGTTAAAAGTTGATTTAGTGACAATTAAAGCGTTAAAACCTCAGTTGAAAGACTCAATTCTCAGCGAGGTTGTTTACACTTGAAACGATCTGATAAATTATTTTTAGAAGATATACTCGAATGCATTGATAGAATTGAAAATTATACTCAGAATTTATCATATGATGATTTTGTAGAAAAACAAATGGTCATCGATGCGGTTGTCCGAAACCTTGAAATCATTGGTGAAGCATCAAAGAATATCAAAGATGATGCAAGGAAAAAATATAAATCAATTCCATGGAATAGAATGATTGGGTTGAGAAACATAATTGCTCATGGTTATTTTGGTATTGATCTTTCTATTGTCTGGCGTATTATTACAAAAAATCTTCCTGATACTAAACCGGCTATAGTTGAGATGTACGAAAATATAGAATAGTAATTTTTTTTTTTATTTAATAAATTTCAAAAGTTCTTCTGCAACAGTTTCATCATCCAAACTCTTTATTATTTCATCTTTTGATCTGAATGGTCTTTTAGCAAGGAGTCTTATCACTCTTTTTTTACCAAGACCTGGAATATTTTCTAGTGTCGCCCGGCTTGCTGTGTTAAGGTTTAAAGGATAAGGTATTCCTGTAATTGAACGATATCCATAATCAGTGATTTTTACATCTATAAATTTATTTAACTCTGAAACACCAGGGATTCCCACAAGCAATGGATAGCTTCCAAGTTGTCTTGCAAAAACTGTTTTTCCATCTTGTTTTTCAAGATACACATCTGTAAGTATTGTTCCAGGTGGCACTATTTTTTTAAGCATTGGTCTTTCTATTTCGGTAGAAACCTTGTATTTGAAATGTTTAAACAAATTTTTGTGTTTATTTACAAGTTTAGTCCCAGTCTTATATATTTTTGTGTTAGGTATTGGTATTACTTGTCTAAGATTGATTCGTCTTAATAAAAGACCGCTGTCTAGTATATTTTTTAAAAACTCATAGTTTAATTCAAATGTTTTTTTTGTCTCGCCCTCAAGGCCAAATACAAAGTTAAGACCTGGCAGGAGCTCTGGAAGACCGTTTTTACCTGTTTTTCTTCCAACACTGTTTATGATTTTAACTGCATCTAATATTTGATTGGATGTTGCTTTCAAATTATTCTTCTTAATTACCTCCGGGTCAACGCTTTCCACACCCATCGCAGCGACATCACCAGATGTGTGGTATTTTACAATTGTTTCAGCTATTTTTTCCGCTTCTTTCGGGTGCCTTGCGATAACACCAGGATTTGCATTATCGATATGAAGTGTTTTTAGGTCTGGTGCTACTTTTCTTATCTTTGAGAAAAGTTCCTCGAGTGCCTCTGGATTTGGTTTTGGAAATTCTTTTTCTCCTGCTTCTTTGCTTTGATAAGAAAAAATACAGGGTTGACTACCGAGTCTGAAATGTTTTATTCCGTTGTTGTACAGGCATTTTATTTCTTCTACGATATCATTTATTGGTCTGAAATCAGGAAGACCTTTGCTTGGTTCACTGCAGAAACTGCATCCGCCCATAATTGTTCTCGGGCAACCCCTATATGTTTCAATCTCACATATCAGATAATCTGGATAGTTTGGATGGCTCTTTACAATGCTGCTTCCAAGGTTTGCATATGCTCTTATATTGCTTGCGTTTTTTCTTTTCTCTTCTGTGTTTATGTCATATGGTCTTAAGTTGTGTTCTAAATAATTGTGTATTACTGTTTCTGGATCGCCTGTGATTATCAACTGAAATATTTCTTTTAAAAAACTTGTATCAAAAGTTTTTCTCCCACCTTGCATGCCAAATCCATGTTTTGCAGCAGGACCACAAAGTATTTTTTTTACCGGCAGGTCTTTTAGTATTTTTTTTAATTCATTTGGACTTGCCGGATAACCAGATAAGTATCTACCTGGAACTGACATTCCAGCAATTACTATTACAAGATCATTTTGAGAGAGAAAGCTTATGTTTTCTGGTTTGTTTCTTATTTGATCAATTGTAAGATAGTTTACAATATTATTTTTATCATGAAGTTTTACAGCACCAGCAATGTATCTAGGATACGGGCTAATATAGGGTGGAACGCCAAGGCATGTAGGCTCGTCAATGTAACCGTCTAGTATTGTTATTTTAAGCATTTTTAATTAATGTTGGTAAAAAATTTACTTGTTAATATGTTTTTACTATTATTGATAGTGTTTTTCTTTTTTCATTTTAAAGAATTGTTCTTTGGTCATTGATTTTGATTTTAGATTTGAGTTGATTATTTTGTTTTGTTGTTTTGACCATTCCCTGTCACTATGGGTTTTTACATATTCTGCCCATTTATCTATAAAACGCATTCGTTCTTGTTGATTTTTTTTAGTAAAACTCACTTAAGCTCCTCTTATATTCATCTATTAGTTTTTTATCTAAAAATTTTTCGGCTACATCTCTCATGTATCTTGCATCTTCTAAATCTTTTGGTGATTTAAGCACGTTTTCTTTAAATGCTATCTGCATCTCTAGATTTGATATGTTTAGCTCTGCTTTTGGTATTTTTACAGTTATTGTTTTTTCAAGGCTCATCTCATCTATTTTGTTTTTAACCCATTTAAGTTCTATATTTGGAATGATTTCGTTTTTTTTAGCGAAACGAACTGCAAGTTTGTCTTGTAGATAACTAAAAATTGTTTCAGTTTTACTTGCGTTAAGGCAATAAAAATTTTTGTTTTTCAGATCTTTTATTAGCTTTTCTAGAGTTTGATAGTCAATCTTTGGTATTAGTACGTCTATATCCTCACTAGCCCTTGATCTACCTAGTAGTATTGCAACATAACCACTTATTATAACATAATTTGTGTGTTTTTCAAGGATTTTTATAAATTCTACTGCAAATTTATCTAAATCCGATAGTTCCCTGTTGATTTCTATATTGTTTTTGTCTATGAATCTCATTTTTTTATTTATTCACTTCCAATTTTTTTTTTAATGTTTGTAATATGTATATGCTAAATTGTTTTTTATATTATGCTAGAAAATTGTTTTAGTATATGAAAAATATTTAAATCGATAGGTTATTATGTAAAAGTAGGAGAAGAGTAGGGGGATTATTTACTATTTTTCTTTGAAGGAAAAAGTGTTTGATATGGATGTATTTGAAAAAGTAGGTACAAAGGTGGGCAGCAGACTTCACTCAGGGATTTCCCGGCTTGATGAGCTTATCTCTGGTGGTTTTCCAGCCGATAGTATCATACTTGTATCAGGAACACCGGGTTCAGGTAAAACCATTATGTGTTATCATTATATACAAAAGGGATTAGATAATAATGAGACTTGTTTGTATCTTACCTCTGATGAGCGCATTAAAAATATTCTCAAGCAAGCAGGTGAGCTTGGTTTTAATTTCAAACAATATGTGGACTCAGGGCTTTTAAACTTTTTTTATCTGGATCTGGAGCGTAGTGATATCTACAATAAAATGGAGGAAAAAGTAAAAGAAAACAATTACAGCAGAATTGTTCTTGACTCGATCACTCCAGTATCTGAGATGCCATTCTGGGTTAGTGATGGTAGTAGTGAGGTGATTCCCTCAGATGGTTTTAAAACAACCAAAAAAATACCAGTAGGCTCAACCTCTGGTACTCGTATGCATGTGAAAAAAATAATAGATATTCTCAGCAGAGAAAACTGTACAGCGCTTGTAACAAGTGAAATACCTGAGGGTAGCCGTAGTCTTTCTCGTGATAGCATATCTGAGTTTTTAGTCGATGGTATCATAATCATGGATCTTGATACATCTATGGATAGAAGAAAGCTTACCATTAGAAAGATGAGGGCGACAAAGCATACCTTAAAGCCGCAGGATATCGCAATTGATTCTGGTGGTATTACATTTTTATAAAATTCATTTGAGGATATTTCTTTATCTGTATCCTTTCTCTCTTTTGAATGCATTATCAATCCAAATTTTCTCATCGTCTATAAGATATTCAAATCGAAAATCTCCAATTCTTAGTCGGTATAGATTATGTTTTTTTCCTTTTAATTTTTTAATATCCATATTGGTCTTAGAAATGTATGGGTCTTTAGCTAATTTTTTAAGATGTTTTATTATCCTTTCTTTTTCTCTGCTTTCGGTAATGAATTTTTTAACTTTGGGGTGAAGCATTATTTCCATTTAAAGATCATCCAAAGAGATATATTGGTCTTTTTCTTCTTGAAGTTTTTTATATCTTTTCTCGATTAATTTTTCAACGTTTAATTCTTCAAAATAAGTCAGCAGTCTTTCTATAATGTTATCATATGATTCGCCTTTGTGTCCTAAACGCTTTAATTTTTCTCTTGTGTTTTTTTTAATTTGTATTGTTGTGGGCATTTTATCAATATATAATTGTTATATGTAGTATATAATAATTATGGTGAAGTGCGGTATCTTGCCTTTCATGAGATAATGCCTCCTCCTTTAATATAATCATAAAATCTGTTTTTAAAGTCATCAAAATCCTGATATGTTGCTCTATCCGTATCGTATAGTATTTTATGATTCGGACAGTACAATATTTTTCCTTTCAAAACTTCGTTTTTTACATATAAAGGTAAGTCCTGGAAGGTTTGTATATCAAATTTTTCTTTTACTCCTCCTAGTATATTCATTCTGAATCTAAAACGTTTTTCTTTTGTATCATCATAGTATACTGCTAAATCAATATCTGACATGGGTGTTTGTTTTTTTTCTGAAACTGAACCGTAAAGTATTATGAATTTTACTTTTTCTTTGCCGATTTTTTTTATTTTTTCAACTGTTGACCGGATTTCTTCTTTTTGTTTTTGCATGTTATTTTATTAACATGAACCCAAGTGAGAAATCCCCAAACTTTAGTTTGTGGGATGAATCGCATGGAAAGATAATTTAAAACACTGTTAGGTGTTT
>CAZQEU010000082.1:0-5158 GCA_964592335.1 uncultured Thermoplasmatales archaeon | reverse complement strand
CATCGAAAATGAGTATGAATTTTCCTTGTTGCAAATTGTTTATTGCGTTTTCTATATTTTTTATAAACTCACCCTTATTTGTTTATAAATAATCCTTAAAATAAGTTTTGGGTTGTTACTCAGAAACGGGTTGTTCTGTTCCTTTATTCCGTGAAGCAAGATATCTAGTTACATACCCTGCAATCCTATTTCTTAAAAGCTTACTTTTTACATCACTTAACTCTTCGACTTTTGCTTTATTATGTTGAAAATCATCATGTTTAAACTGATCAGGATATTTCTTTGCAAGATCAATTGCGATATTTTTGATATATAACGGTCTTATGTTTCCCAGATTATCACCTTTTTTATAGATGTGTAAAGCCAGCGAATAGCTATTTGATATTTAAATACTTTGCAAATGACAATCTATAAATATATATTACCTGTTATTATCAGATAATATCTTAATTTATAAAATAAATAATAAATTTTATAAATAAGAAGAAACAATATTAATTATATAAAATAGAAGGAGGCAAATTTGAAATGGTCTCAAAAATAGAGGAATATAATGGAAACCCCGTAATAGCATTAAAAAGAGATGAAGACGATAATTACCCATTTAGATTTGGGCTTAGAAAAGCAGAGCTTATACTTGATAACATAGATGAAATCAAAAAATTCGTCAAAGAAAATTCAAAATAATCTAATCCTATATTATATTCAAAAGAAGCATTCATTTGAAAAAACTACTTTTTTTATATTACTTAGACATGTAGGTTATTGCTTAGTATAAAAAAATATAATGCCAAATATAGATTGGGGGAATAATAAAAATCTCATCTAAAAAAGCAAATATACGCGATATCGCAGGTAAAAAACTGAATCAAATGGAAAAGTTTGCTTTACATAACACTCTTTTAAGAAAAATAGGTTTAATGGTCTATAACTCAGCACCTTTTAATTATTTATCAAAAAAAATCAATGAATTTAAAGATTTAAAACTACTGGAACAAACAAAAAAACAACCAATACCTAAACACGTAGCAATCATAATGGATGGAAATCGTAGATTTGCAAAAGAATTAGGATTAAGACCACAAGAAGGACACCAATTTGGAAAACAAAAAATCGAGGAATTACTGAACTGGTGTTTTGAATTAGGAATTAAAAACCTTACTGTATATGCTTTTTCAACAGAGAATTTCAACAGAAGAAACGAAGAAGTAAAAACATTGATGGACTTATGTAAAACGGAGTTGGATAAAGCATCAAAAAACTCAAAAGTCCATAAAAATGAGGTAAAAATAAGGGTCCTTGGAAAAATAGAATCCTTACCACAAGAGATAGCAAAAAGCGCAAAAACAGTTATGAATAAAACAAAAGATTATGATAACTACTCATTTAACATAGCACTTGCATATGGTGGCCGAGAGGAACTTATACAGGCCATACAAAAAATAGCAGATGATGTAAAAAACGAAAAAATCACGATCGATGAAATAAAAGAATCTTTAGTTTCCAAATATCTTTATACAAATGGTTTACCTGATCCGGATTTAATACTTAGAACAAGTGGTGAAGAGCGAATATCTAATTTTTTACTATGGCAGCTAGCTTACTCAGAATTATATTTCTCAGATGTATACTGGCCTGCATTTCAAAAAAGAGATTTTTTAAAAGCAATAAGAAACGTTCAACAAAGACAAAGAAGATATGGTGAATAAAATGAGATTTTTTTTATTCATTCTTTTTCATCACAAAAATCTTTATTGTTCTCTACTTCATCAGCGATTTTAGCAAGTTTTGAAAACTGATGATTGAAGTAAAGAAATACAAAACCAAAAAACAGGATTATCAACCCAAGAGCAGCAACTGATTCAGTGGCAGTTGAAACAGAAAAATCATACAAACTTTTTAAAAAACCAGTACTGTCAGTATTTACTAAAAATGATATAATTTTTAATAAAACAAAAATAAAGACAAAGGCAAAGCCTAGAAATATTAAAAATCTTCCAGCAGACAGGCTTTTCCCCCTATATTCATTTGGTGAACTCAGTATCTTCTTCATTAAAATCAAAACTAAATAGTAATCTAATTACCTTCAGATTCTTGACCTGCGCCACTAAGAGCATTTTGTACTTTACTTTGTAGTTCATTTAATTTTTCTTTAGTTCTTCCCTCTTGTTTCTCAAGGGTTTCTTTACGTAATTCAAATGAATCCTTGTTTTCTTTCAGCTCTTTTTTAACTTCAGTTTTACCTTTGGTTTTTACCAGTAATGATCCTATGCTTTTGTATACTGGTGTTTTTGTATCAATTTTATCTAATTCTTCAAGGGCTTCATCTGTTTCTTTTAGTCGCATTTCTAATTGTTGTCTTTGCTGTGAAATCATTTGAAGTTGCATTCTCATCTGTTGAAGTCTGTTAATTTGATCTTGCAATTGTTTAGACATTTCTACATTTGTCATAATTGTTTCTTCTCCTTTTGTTTTCTTGGTAATTAAAGATATTACTATTAAAGTTATTGTCTCTAAATTTTAATGATGATAATGTGATAGAGTTATTTATCACTTAAAAATTAAGTGATTTTTATAAATAATAATTATAATAGAAAATATTATATAGAAAGATACAAATATACTTAAGAAAGAATATTATATAAATTGGGGGATATAAATTATGAAAAAGAATGATAAAATAATAACCATACTAGGAGTAATAATATTAATAATAGCTTCTATGGGAATATATTTCTATGAATATGAAGAAACAACTGGAGACGAAATAGTAAATGCCGAAAGTATAGCATATATGACTGGAGAATTTAAATCAAACTTTAAAGGAAGCAGCATAACTGTAACTGACTCAAATCCGTTTTATGCACTAGTTGCCACACCACTGGCAGTACATTATAACTCTCATGGAGAACAAGAAATAATTCCAATGTATGTAAAAAACTTAGAAGAACCATCCGAGTCTATTATAAAACTACAGAGTAACCAACTAAATAACTACAAAGAAATAAACTTAGATGATATTGGATATGATAGTCCAAAAAACTTTTCATTAAAAATAGCAGAAAAATACTGGGAAAGTAGCAATATAGCTCTTTTAATAAAAAGCAATTTTGAAGGATATTCACTAGCAGTAAATGCTGTTCCTATTGCTTCTTATCTTAGCATACCTGTAATTGTTTGTGATGAGCTAGATGGTAAAGTCATAGATGTTTTAACTGATCTAGAAGTTGAAAAAATTATGGTTTGCGGTGATATAGAAGGTTATCAAAACCGTTATAATTATCTAAAATTTGATACTGCAGAGCAAGCTGTAGAAAACACAACTTTAATAGTTGAAGAAAAATTCGATGAAATAAATTATATAACACTTGCAAACCCTGTAGATGCCTTTCCACCAAAGGTGTTGGACACAAAAGAAATCATCCTTGAAAAAAAGAAAATACTTAGCAACTCAATGAATAAACTTCCAACTGCATTAAAAAGTCAAACTGCAGCAAATGGAAAAGCATATTGGACTTTTGAAATACCAAAGGACTACAAATACGCTTTAGTTAAATTCGAGGGTATAAACCATGAAATAGAAGGAGTTGATGAGTTTGGAGATGAAGTATATTTCAGCATTGAATCAAACACTGAGACAGCACCTACTGGTTTGATTATTACAGGTGCCACAGGTGGAGCAGGACACCCCATCAGAGATAAATCTGGTAAAATACTAAAAGACAGAGTATTGCAGGAGGCTGTACTATATGATCAAGGTGGCGTCGAATGTACTGTAAAAGCAACAGGTACATGGGCACTCTTAAAAGAAGGAGAATTGTCTGGTGTTATAACATTGGAAAAACTTGAAAACCCTGTTTATCCACTCATGAAAGATCTTTCCTCTATTGCTCCTTATTTAGCTTCTTATCATAAAGGTATAGTTTTTGCAAAAGAAGATTTTGCTTTTACCGCAGATGACGATATTATAACTAAGGACACAGGCAAGACATGCCCTGGTTTTTATGTACCTAGAAGAAACGCAAGATTAGTACCTATATCAAACAGGCATGTTTATGACAACATACATGTCCCACTAAATAACCTATTAGCAGATATTGCAAACATCGATCTAGATCATGATAAAAAACTCGAGTACCTAACAGAACATTACAAAAACAATCCAGTTTATATTGCTTTAGTAGGTGGAGCCACAGTACTACCTAACTATATCTTCCAGAATCATGTTGAGCCATTTGGCGATGTCAATGGAGATGGAAAAGATGACACAAAATATTGGATTGGCGGTGGCACACCAAGTGATGTGATGTATGGTAATATAGACCCTGTCCGTTACGACTGGTCAAATCAGGCAAGCGATATCTACAGTGAATATCCATATATGGAAAACATCGTTGGTCGTATAACCGGCTGGGATGTTCAGGATGCAAGTGCCCTTGTGGTAAGAAATGTATTCTACGGTCAAATCGTTGAAAAACTTGAGGAATGGCGAGATAAATTTGGCTTACTTGTAGGAGGCGGACAAGATTTCCAAAAACCACTTATTAGATACCTCTTATTTGGTAAATTATTAAATATGGTTCCACATGGTGAACCAATGAAAGTATTTAATGGATATGGGGAACAATCCTTCTTAAGAACAGAAAAAGATGTAGCCGAGCCACTAGGATTTGATGTGCAAGGTGCTTTGTATGCAGAGGCAATGAGAGAGGGTCTTAGTGATGAATCCTTGACTAAGATTAAACAGGTGACTTTGTTCAACAAATTATTTTTCAATAAAAATAGTGTAAAAAAACTTGCTGGTGAAGGAAATGTTAAAGGCCAAGAGATATATGAATCAAGTAACTTTATCTTTGCAAATGGACACGGATGTCAAAACTACTATGGTATGGCAGGAAATGAACTTACATCTGCAGGATTGTTTGGACCAATATTCCAAAAAACAATAGAAAACACATTTGTTCCTGCACTAGGTGGTTTTATGGGTCCAGGTGGCGATTTAGGTAAAGTTGGAGATTATGGAACTAGAGATGTCTCTGCTATCGATTTTGGACCATCATTTATGTGGCTTGAAAGCTGTGTATGCGGTAAAGTCGATGGTGTATATCCAAAAGCAAGTAGTACTCAAGCTCATCTACATGGAGGCGTAGCTTCTATG
>CAZQEU010000081.1:0-5261 GCA_964592335.1 uncultured Thermoplasmatales archaeon | reverse complement strand
CATACTCAGATGAAGCGGTAGTAGCAGTAATAGATGAAGACTTTGAAAGATCTGAAGAAATTTTTACAAACAAGGTAGAAGGCACTCTTAATTCAGGTGAAATCAACGAAGAGCTAACTTTTGATTTTAAACAAACAAATAAGCTTAATCCACAGTTCAGAGAGTTTGATATCCCTGATGAATACAAGTATATAGAGGCAAGAGGTTGGTGGGCATCTGTAGAGATACCTCTTGATATGTTTTTCAGCAACATCATAATACCAACTGGCGATAAGGATATCCAGCTTTATTGTCAGTATAATGATGAATGGATGCAGGTAGCTGCTGCATCAACAAATAATGTTCAATTTGGCATGGATCCTGAAGCCGAAAGAGCTAAATCATATGTTTATGAACCAGGTAAATGGCAGGTAGGTTTAACGGATCTTCCAACTAAAGCTATTGAAGGCTCTATAGGTGAGATTTTAAAAAATATCATCAAAGGAGTAACATATCACGTCGATCTTAAAATGTATCCTGGAGTTGACCTTGAAATACCTGACAAACCCTCCTTTGAATGCTCTGACGTCGAATTTAAGATTACTTGGGATGATCCTAATGTAAACCTTGGTTTTTCACTTATTGGACCTGGTGGAGAAGAAGTAAAATCTGTTATAAATGAAAGTAGAACTGATACTCTTGAAATAAATTTAGATGAACTAGGTGAATGCCTTGAAGATGAAAACTATAAAATATGTGTTTTTGTCACTGATGATTTATCCAGGTCTGTTGATTTTGAAGTAGAATACTCATGGAAACAAAGAATCAGTGAAGAGGAAGGAAACAGCCTTAGCTCTGCCACTGAAGGCGCAGTCCTTGCAAGCCAACTTAATGCACCACTTCTATACATAAGTAAATCTGAAATACCTAAGCTTACAGAGGATGCATTGTATAAACTTGGAGTAAAAAACATACATTTAGTTGATATTGGAAGACAGTTGAGAGAAGAAACGATAGAAGAATTTGAAAATGTTGAAAAACATTATACAGAACTATCTAAAATATATGAAAAAATTAGAAGTATGACTAATAGCAACGATGTAGTATTCTCCACAATTGACCCATGGACAAAATGGTATGTACGAGAACTTAAACCCGCAGAAGAAACAAAGGCAGCATTGTTTATTGGCCCTGCCGCATATATCGCAGCGCATCATGGCACACCCGTTTTAATCGTTGATAATCACCCAGAACTATCATCATCTGTTGTATGGCATAACGAGTTTTGGAAAACATACTCTAATAAGAGAATTGGTACGACTCCTTCAGTATCAGAGATGTATCTAACAGGGACAAGAGTATATGATTTCCTGAAAAAACATGATTTTGACCAGGAAGGAGCAGAGACAATAATCACTGTCGCAGATCAATTCGATATTGGTACACCTTGGGATAGAGTATTTCCAGGACCTGCAAATCCTGGGAGAATATGGGGTACACCCGTTGATACAACCCATATTATATCTCGTAACATATTCTATCCTGCATTGATTTTTGAAAACCCTGCGATGGACCCTGAGGGGGTAAAACTAATCGATGGTAGTAAAAGTGTACGCCGTTTCCCATTTTATGGAAAACTAGGTTTGAAAATAATAGAACCATCTAAGGAGAAAAACTTTGAATATCCTATTCTTCACACATATGTATGTTATGCCCATAGATTAAATGAAATGTTTGATAAATACTATGGGGAAACATATCAGTTTGCAAATGAGATAATACCTGGTGAAACAAACTCGTTTAATGCAATTGATGATGGAGTAAATCTAAAATATAGAGGTGAAGAAGGAAGTTTTCACCCGGATTTAATTGACTCAGAGATAACACCTCTTTATGCAAGTCGTGGCGGGTACTCAAATGCGTTTTCAACCAGCTTTGATGCTGTAATGCATGATTTAAATCAGGGATCAATTATGTGGATTCATGATGGACATGGGCTCTGTGGAGGCAGTGGCCAGGGACTGTTTTGGTTAAGTGATATAGCAATACCTGGTGCTGCATGTGAAAAAGAAGAAAACCCATGGAGACTTTATGAATGGTACCTAGGCTCTACTGAAAACCCTGATACAATGACGATGGAAGTCCATGGAATGATTCCTGCTCTGCTAGGAAACCCAACCAAAGATAGGTTTTTAAGACTTGGTATAGCATGGGCTCCTGCGACAAAACCAGTTCTTGACAAAGTCACAGATGTACTCAACAGACCCTATCTTTTCCCAGTGATAAGCTATATTGCACCTGACTGGCTAAAAGACAAAGAGGATTACTATGATGGAATGGTAAATAGCGTATTTCCAAGTACACTTAACTCTGAGATGAGAAAAGGCATTGAGCTGGATGAAAGACTAGATAATATTCATTCATGTGGCTATATAACTGCTAACTGTCTGGTTTCAAATACATATTATCATCTATCCTTGATTCGTCATGGTTCACCCTATCAAATCATTGATCCATGGGCTACCTCATGGTATTCAAGTGCATGGATTCAATCTATACCACGTGACCTAGCTCTTGGCCATACTATAGGCGAGGCATATACACATGGTATTGAAAACCTAGGGATATTGTATATCTCAGATCCACCTCAATGGTGGTGGGATATAGCAGAAAACGTGGTATTTTTCGGTGACCCTGATCTTCGTCCTTTTGTACCAGGCACTGATTATAGCAATAACAACTACTGGGAAAAAGAAGAAACAAGAGCACTAAGATATGATACAGACACAGACATAGCGGGTCATATGCCATTTGGAGCAACAAGCTATCCAAACGAGAGAGAACCTCAAACATTCTTGGAGCAATACCTAATAGTATTCGTGGTAATAATCCTAGCTTTTGTACTAGTTGTAATCTATGTGAAAACACGAGGGAAAAACACGGGTAAAAAACAAAAGAAGAAAAGTAAAAAATCCAAAAAATAAATTTTTTTTATTTTTTCCTTTTAAGGTTTCTAAGCAAAGGCAGGTTTTTCGGGCTTTTTTTAGAGTTTACAAGTATTAGCCCTGTTATTACAAAAAAACCACCTAGTATAAAAAAAAGGGTTATTCTCTCATCTATTAAAAAGTAGCTTAATATCGTTGATATCACTGGTATTGCATATAAGTATGGGCTTACTTCTGTTGCATCTCTTGTTTCAAGTGCTATGTACCACAAGGTATATGCTGTAATTGTTGAAAAAAGCCCCAAGAATATTAGTGCAAACCATGCAGTGTTTGAAAGATTTAGTATTTGATTTATTAGTTCTGTATTTAGAAAGGGTATCAGGCCTATTGAGCCCAGCAGCATCGCATATACCGTAAGGCTTAGTGCCGAGTATCTTTTAAGCATTTTTTTACCAGCAATAGTGTAGAATGCTCCCATGAGTGCTGCGAAAAACACGCCTGCCGCACCAAATATGTAGTTTATCTCTATTTTTGCATCTGCTGTTCCATACAGCGATATTATTACTACACCAGATAGAGATAGTAGTATTCCTATTGTTTGTTTTATTGTTACTTTTTCTTTTAAATATAGTATTGACATTATTGTCACAAGGACTGGTATTGTAGCAATGATGAGGCTTGCGGCTCCTGCTGATACAAATTGTTCTCCGTAGTTTAGACCCAGATGATAACCTATTATTCCAAAGAATCCTAGTAAGAATATTGGTAGTATATCTTTTCTTTTTAGTGGGTTTATCCTCTTTTTTTGAAGTGGTATAAGAATCAGTAGTGATATGCATACTACTATAAATCTCATAATGGTTAGATTTGTAAAACTTAGTTCTTGTAGTAGTATTTTTATGAATGGAAAGGCACATGCCCAAAATGTTACGGGTAGGATTATTAGTATCAGGAATTTAAAGCCGTATGGTTTAGTAGTCATTTTCTAGGCTGGTGTATATTTGTTTTGTATAAAAAATCGATTGAATATTATATGTTAAAAATTAGTTTTAAAAAAGAGAAAGTACAACAAAATAGAAGAAAAAAGCATAATTACAACATAATCTGTTTATCCTGTAAAACCTAGTTTTATTGTTTAAAAACAAGAAGAACCGTAAAAAAGGTTGACATACTTGAAGCTTGTTGTTGATACCAACATTTTATTCTAACTCTTATTTGATAGAAAAATTGTTTTTTATATCAAGAAAATACTCAATCCATGCAGCTTTTACACTTGGTATTTTTTCATTCTCGATATATTTCTGTAGAATATCTCTTAATTTTTTTGTAGTAGCCATTTGTTTTAGTTGCTCTGTAGTAATTACAGTTGTTTTTGCTTTGTTTTGTTTAATTTTCTGCTTCATGATATCTTCCCTTTTTCCCCATTATCTTTAAATTTCCAGCTATAACCTGGATATCTCATTGAGCGGAATGCATACAAAAAATCGTTAAAATCCTTTAGATTTTTAAATCGAAGGACTCTTACTACGTCTCCTGTTTTTTCATGAAATAATTCTATTGACTTTTTAAATTTATCATCAGTTTTACTCATATTATACCTTATTTTGATGTTTGATAGAGTATTTTTTTATTCTTAATGCAAAGAAAATTAATTAGTCATTTCACCTTGAAAGGGTTTAATTTATACTCCTTTTTTCAAATGACTGATTATAATATTATGTATTGGTTAATTTTTTTACATTTGTTGCTTGTGGTCCACGCTCGGATTTGTTTATTTCGTATTCAACTTGATCGTTTTCATCTAATGTTATTTCTAAAGATAAATCATTTCTATGTACAAAGATATCTTTGCCATCTTCACCTTGGATGAATCCGTATCCTTTTCGATCATTGAACCATTTTACTGTTCCTTTCATATATTTGTCACCTCCTCAGATTATTGAGTCTCTGATGAGTAAAAGATTAAAAAAATAAAAATCTCAAAAAAAAATCTTAATAGTGAAATTGTAGAACTTTTATCTTTATTCTTTTCTAATACCATGCACACTGTTTGTGTTTATATACTTATGTATCAGCAATGCAGAGTTATAAAAAAAGTTATTATTCAATATAGTTGTTAATTTCTAAAAGGTTTAAAAAAAAAAGAGAAACGATTTGTTAGTAAGAACTCTACAGAAAAAAGTAATTTTAGGACATCATAGAACTTCATAGGTTTTAATTAATTGTCCTGCTGGTTTATATATTACAGAGATTACATCACCACTATCTGGAAGTTCGTAAGGATCTTCATCACAAAAAGTGTGATATTGATATAGTGGTAAATACAGAGAGCCTTTG
>CAZQEU010000080.1:0-5685 GCA_964592335.1 uncultured Thermoplasmatales archaeon | reverse complement strand
GCATCCAAGACTAAATGAATCTTTGGAGGGCATAATTAATTTTTCAACACCCTAAAAAAAGATGTTTTTTATCTTTTTCTTAAGAAAAATACAACTACAATTATCACTAGTATTAGTACCACAAGTATTACTGCAAGCAGTGTTGTATCTATTTCAAACATATCTTCTGAGGGTTCTTCGTAGCTTCCATCGTTTTCTACAGTAAAGGTTAGTGTTTGTGTCTGTCCTTTAATATCTGAGTCTTCAGCACAGATGGCAGTAAAATTGAATTGTATAGATCGGTTTTCAAATTCATGGGTATCTGCAGAGATTTCCAAGAATATTTGTTCTTCGCCGTCAAATGCATCAAGTGTTACAGAATCAGGTATATTAATTGTAAAGTTTTCAATTGATTCTACCAACTCTATTTCTACAGTTGTATCTCCATTTCCTAAATTAGTGATGTTTATAGGTATTTTTGTTGAGTTATAAGGTGAGATCATATGATGATTTCCTTGAGATAATTCATAATCGACTGCAGAATAATAACCGACTTCAAACGGTATTTCGATAGATTTAGTTTTTTCTAAAATGTTAAATAAAAAACCTGATACCAGCTTTGAAGTTGCATTTATTTTTACAACACCTGTGGTAAATGCAGAAGCGTTTTCTTTTGCAGTTATCTTAATATTTGATTCCCAAGCAGAATCAATTTCGCTTAGTTTTATTTGTGTAGATGTATTGGTAAGACTTGCTTGAGCCCAATCAGGTGTTTCTTCAACGGATAAATCTATTATAACTGATTTATCCTTTAAAATGCTAAAAAGGGAGTTTTGAACAAAGTTTGCTCCGAATCCAGTTAGCTTAAGAGTAGTGCTAAGATTTATTTCTAATCCATCAGAAAGTGGTGTTACTTTTTCAGCTAATTCTTCATAAGTGATATTTATTGTTGGTTGAATATCTATTAATCCTGCTGAAGCAGTTGGGGTAAAAGTAACAACCATGCTAATTAGAAGGATTAACATTATTAGTGTTGATTTTAATGTTTTTAAGTTCTTAATCATTATTTATCACCATTATCTTGTAATTCTCTCTATTATTTATATATTAAGCATTATATAAAACTTTTTATTTAAAATAAATGTTAAAGACGGAGCCTGCTTAATAAAAAAAAACGCTGGGGAGGAGATTTGAACTCCTGCGGTGAAAACACCAGTGGTTTTCGAGACCACCGCCGTAGGCCGGGCTTGGCTACCCCAGCAAAAACAAGTCTTTTCTTCAAAAGCTTAATCAAAGAGTTTTATATATGGGTATCGATTCAAGTGAACATAACAGTAAAACTATCGAGAAACAATGAAACAAAGAACATACAATTAGAAAAAGGATCAAAAGCAAAAGATGTTTTAAAAAAAATAAACTTAAAACCAGACACAGTAATAATCATGATTGACAATAAACCAATACCCATAGATGAAAAAATAGCAGATGGTCAAGAACTAACAGTACTACAAGTTTCATCTGGTGGATAAAAAAATATTTTGCTCCTGTAGTGTAGTCCGGCCAATCATCATGGCCTCTCGAGCCATAGACTCGGGTTCAAATCCCGGCAGGAGCATTCATACATAAATAATGTTAAGTACAGATAATAGATATATAACATCAAATCTTTGTTTTATTTGGGGGAAAAAACATGGTTCAAAAAAATATTATGTGTCCAAATTGCAAACATAAATTTATAATAAATGGAGCTCCTGGAGAACAAATTTATATCACTTGTCCAAAGTGTAATACTTATGGTAAGTTTACATTCCCAGAAAATGAAAAAATATCAGAAAAAACAGATTGTTTCACATCATTAGGTGACAAATGTTTTAGAAGATTAAGAATCTTTAATGGAGTAATGGCTGTTTTACATCTTATCCAAGGCAGTTTAATGCTTCTTTTAAGCAATGATTTTAAGCTTCCCCTGACATATACAACCCCAATAGCTACATTAAATGAAATTACCCAGGAGATTTCAATTTCTCCTTCATCAGAAACACTATTTGAAATACAGATAGGTCCATTGGTTGCCTTGTTTTTGTTTATCTCTGCAATAGCTCATTTCTTATTGGCAACAGTACTTTATGATTGGTATGTAGAAAAACTAAAAAAACATATTAATCCTGCTCGTTGGTATGAATATTCATTTAGTGCATCACTTATGATATTTGTAATCGCGATGCTTGTCACAATTTATGATTTTGGAACACTTCTTGCATTGTTCACGCTTACAGCTGTTATGAATCTCATGGGGCTTGTAATGGAGGTTCATAACCAAACAACAGAGAAAACAAGTTGGCTTTCTTATAACATCGGTTGTATCGCAGGTTTTGTCCCATGGATCATAATATTTATTCCATTGATCACTGCAGAATCAGTTCCTGATTTTGTAATCTACATTTTTGTATCAATTGCAATATTTTTCAACCTGTTTGCAATAAACATGGTTCTCCAATACAAAAAAGTTGGAAAATGGGCTGATTACTTATATGGAGAAAAAGTGTATATCATATTGAGTCTTGTTGCAAAAAGCGCTCTTGCATGGCAGGTTTTTGCTGGGACATTAAGACCAATGTAACACCTAAACTGCGTCAATAGATATATAGCTATATATAGACTATTATAGTAATCTATTTAAGATAAAACAATTTTTGTCAAAAACTGATGGTGTTAAAAAAAATGAATCATGAAGAAACTTGTCAGCTATGCAAAAAACAAGAGATAATAAATGATAACTACAAAAGAAATATCGATGGAGAACTAATAACTTTGTGTCCAATATGTTTTAAAAGCCATGGATATAAATAAATACTTTAACAAAATTTATAAATCATCTTTATTTTCAACTCCCCTATATGAAGAATATATTGATTTTTGATTACGATGGAGTAATAGTTGATTCACTAGAAATCTTCATGAAGAATTTTATAAAAGCATGTAAAATACAGGGGTTTTCTCAGATTGCTTCAAAAAAAGAGTTTTTAAAACTCTTTGAAAAAAACATGTATGAAACAATGTTTGAAATGGGTATGACAAAAGAGCAGATCTTAAAGATTGTTTATTATATGAAAGACGCCTTAATTAAAAAACAAGAAGAGATAAAGTTATTTGAAAACATTGCAGAGATACTAAAAGATCTTTCAAAAGAAAACAATTTAGTAATTGTTACATCTAATGAGACAAATGTTGTCAAAAATTTTTTGAAAGCAAGAAACTTAGAGTTTTTCAACCAAGTTTATGGTTCTGATAAAGCAGCTAGTAAAATTGAGAAAATAGAGAAAATAAAAAAAGAATATCCTAATAAAAAATACTTTTATATCGGTGATACACAGGGAGATATTATTGAGGGAAAAAAAGCAGGTGTTACAACTGTTGCTGTTGCTTGGGGTTGGCATGATAAAGATAAATTAAAACAAGTCAAGCCTGATTTTATTGTTGATAATCCAAAAGAAATTTCAAATGTTTTAAAAGATTAAAAAAAAGTTTTTTTTGGAAAGAGGTGCTGGGCTGCTAAGAGGGAATGGGATACACTCCAAAAGTAGCTACCAGCACATATCTTTCCTGTAAATTAAATATAAAATCTAATATAAAATATTTTTTAAATATTTGTTATATTTATTTAGTTGTAATGTCTTCATAACATATTTTTGTTAAATCTTCAACAGTTTTTGTAGCATCCAGTTTTTTAAAACGAGAGCCTTTACAAATCTCTAAATAATTTTTATGAACCTTTTTTAGAAAATCAATTTTTTCAAAAGGAATCAAATTATCTCTATGCTGTATCCTTGCAAGTGAATCCTCTGGTTTTATT
This sequence comes from uncultured Thermoplasmatales archaeon, assembly GCA_964592335.1. Taxonomy (GTDB): domain Archaea; phylum Thermoplasmatota; class E2; order DHVEG-1; family DHVEG-1; genus CAZKUB01. Next base: position 1,853 of record CAZQEU010000080.1, on the reverse strand, counting down.
GCAAACAAAAAAGTCCTATCCTGAATCAGTATCCTATCAGCCGATAGTTCTTTAAGCCATTTCAAAGGACTATCAATTATTCCCTGCATCTGAGCTGCCTGATATGCATAAGTGGACTCAGAATACCTATCACAAAGAACAATCTTATCCTCCTCAAGCCATTTCTTTATTTTTTTACAATGATCAATTCTATCTGCAATAAAAGTAAAAGCTGTAATAAAAGGATCAGATTTAGTCTCAATGTTTTTCTGAACAATTTTACCTATCCAACTATTTGTCGGCTCATATGTTAAAACAACATCAAAACCATTTGATTTAAGTTTCTTATAAACCTTCTTTGAAACAGTTGATTTACCAGATCCATCGATTCCTTCAAAAGTTACAAAATGTTTCATTTCTTTTTTTTCTCCTCTCTCCATTTAGCATGATAATAACCAAGAGGATGTCTTTTCTTTTTACATAAATCATCCATCTTATCCACTGGACATATACCATAAGTACGCATTTTTTCACAACTAGGTGCCTTATATGACGTTGATGAAAGCTCCCCTGTAATGTGTTCCACCTGATACCTTGATTTTTCTTCTTCAAAATCAGGAGCCGTACTAAACAACTTTAAAATATCATTTGTATTAAGTTTCAATGAATTTAAAAAAGCAACAAGTGCAAAACGACCCATATGAGGCACGTTTTCACCTGCTTGAATCGCTGCAAGTATATCCTTCATACAAGGAGGTAGTTTTTTAATATCTACTCTTCCAACAGGTGCTGCCTCAATTTTTTTACGATGCATCTGAACAGAGTTTTGTATTCTTTTTATATCATCTGAAAAAACCTTTGAAACAATCTGACTGCAACTTCTTTGATCAAGCTCATTATTTATCCTCTCCCTTAAAGCCTCCTGAATTAATCTTGCCAAATCCTTATGTGATATTTCAACAAGTCCTCTTCGCATGGATCGATTTATCATCTTCCACTGTTTATAACGAGTAGGAGCATTTCGCAAGTAGTCTACAAAAAAAACATATAATTTGTTGTTTTCTTCATCATATCTTACTCTAAAATTAAACTCTTTTGCGATTTTTAATAAAAAATCTGTTTGTTCATTTACAAGATTTTTATATGCATGAACCGCCTCACCAAGCGCATATCGTCTCTTAAAATAAGTATCACCAATACAAACCGCGATCATCCTTGAAATAGGATAAGACAAAAGCTCCATTATACAATCTGATTCTGATGCAAGACTACGGTTTCCCACATCACGATTTTTAAAAGCATTATCAAGCCGCTCAACACCAATCGCCCGTGCCCGCTCATATAATGGATCATCAAGTATCTCCATAACTGATAGATTATTTTCTTTAACATACTTTTTAGAATCAGAAAGAAACGGATATTTTGAAAGAATAGCTAGCTCCACCATGACGCAGTTATACTTTAACAAGGAATTATTAATTAATTTTTTCCTGGAAAGCTAACTTTTTGACTTTTTACCAGAATAAATATAAATATCTCCTATTAACAAAGAATATACTTGAGAGAAGGAAAAAAGGTTGTGAGGGATGAAAAAAATTGAAAAACCTGGGCATATGAAAGAGTATAATGAAGAACTAAGTTTTATGCTTTGGAAAGCAGAACTAAACAAAGAACTCATGTCATTTTGGAAATCTTTATTTAACAAATAAAAAAAACACCCATAACAAAAAAAATATTCTTCAATTTTTAAGTCAAAATAATTAAGGATAGTCTGACTCTAAATTTTAAGTACTATAAATGCTATTACCGGGAGTTGAATTTGGGCTCGTAGCTTAGTCTGGCGGAGCGTCTGGCTCATAACCAGATGGTCGCAG
>CAZQEU010000079.1:0-5768 GCA_964592335.1 uncultured Thermoplasmatales archaeon | reverse complement strand
TGTCAAGGCGACGTCATAACCAACTAGACCACGAGCCCATTTTTTTGTTTTATTGTAAGCACTGAATTAAGAACTGTTTCTTAAATTTTTCAGTCGGCAGTTCAGTCGGCAGAAATGATTTATCTATATTATAATGTTAACTATGTCAAATAATGCTTTTTTTGCATGTACATGTGCAAGTACATATACACCTACTGAAAATAGTAATAAAGCTATAAAACATTATATTTTTTCCCAAGTTTTCTTTGGGAAGGGATGCATGATGGAAAAGACTATATTAATACAAGAACCGCGTACAAGTTTTTTTGGAATTATTAAAAAAGAAGAAGAGTTAGATGAACCAACTTTTAATCTATGGAAATCTGAGTTGCAAAAAGAACTTCCTTCTTTTTGGCAAGAAATGAATGAAACAAGAATGAAGTAAGTAACTTAATCGATAGATAATATTTCAAAAAAAGGTTTTTTTATTTTAACAAAGTATTTGTTAAACATTAAATAGCCGAAATATATATGATGAAAATGATTATGGAGTACAAAAATCCTAAGTTAACAGTTGATGGAATACTGATAGAAAACGATAGGGTAGCTTTGATAAAAAGAAAAAACGAGCCTTTCAAAGGTCAATGGTCGTTACCCGGAGGATTTGTAGAATATGGTGAGACTGTTGAGCATGCAGTAGTAAGGGAATTTCTAGAAGAAACAAATGTATCAACTGAAATAAAAGAATTAGTTGGAGTGTACTCAAAACCCGATAGAGACCCTAGAGGGCATACTATAACAATAGCTTATTTGTTAAGATACATGAAAGGAGAGTTAAAAGGCGGAGATGATGCAGCTGATGCAAAGTTTTTTGAACTAAAAAAGTTACCCAAGCTCTCATTTGATCATGGAAAAATAATAGATGATACGATAAAGAGGATGTGATAAAATATGTTTTGTCCAAAATGCAAAGTACTGATGTATCCATCAGGAGATGAGATGATCTGCAAAAAATGCGGTTATAAAAAAAAGAAGAAAGGAAAAAATATAGTAGTAGAAAAACAAGAAAAAAAAGAGATAACAGTGATAGAAGAAAAAGATAAAAAATCAATTTTACCAAAAACAAAAATTGTTTGTCCTAAATGCGGTCACAACGAGGCATATTGGATGATCAGACAGATGAGAAGTAGTGATGAACCTGAAAGTCGTTTTTATACTTGTACAAAATGCAGTCATAAATGGCGTGAGGATTAAAGAAAACTTTATATATTAACTATGTTATAATAATATTAAAACCTTTATTTTTTAAACGAAAAGGGGGAACACTATGAAAAAAATAATGACTGCGATTATTTGTCTTATCATTCTAACATCAAGCATGGGGCTTGTAACATCAGCAACAGCTGAAGAAAAACAAGATGAAACATTTACGATTTATAGAGTTGATTCCAATGGAGAGATATCTCCAGTAGAAGTTGAAATAGACTTAGATAATATAAAAAATAATGATATCGGTCAAACATTAGAAGATATCTGTACAAAACTTTTTAAAAACGATTTGGAAATGCAAAAGTATTGTGCCTCTGCACAAGAAAATAATAGTAATCAAAGTTCAAAGTTATCATTTGCTTTTGGTATGGTACGTGTTAAATCCCATGGACGTGGTTTTCATTTTAAAACCAAGACCCGGGTTAGGATTCTTACAAAATTTAAGTTTTTTAAAATAATGCTTCCAAGAATTAGGATAACTGCTAGAAAACCTATTGTTTTCTGCAAATATGATGCTGATCAAAAAGCTGAAACAACCTATAACTCACTTATTAAATCATATATGAACAAAAATTCAACATCAACTACTATCACTGGTAATCATAGTGTATTTGTTAGAAACTTCATAGGATATACAACATGGACAGGGCGTTTCTCAAGTCCTTTCACAAAAATTATACCTAGAGCCTTCAGCGGCATAGGCAAATATGTTGTATGCAATCAATTTAACTAAATTATTGAAATACCGTCAGTGTTATAAACACTAAACGTATTATAAGCCCTTAAAGAAAAATACATAAAAGCTTTGTAAAATCGGGGAGGAAAACAAAGTATGTTTAATGCTAAAGTAAAATCAGATGTACTAAAAGGAATAATCGATGTAGTATCGCCTCTTGTAAACGAGGTAAAATTTAATATAAACCCAAAAGGTGTTTCTCTAAGAGCCGTTGATCCTGCACATGTTGCAATGGTGGATCTTGAAGTAAAAAACGATGCTTTTGACGAATTTAAAGCAAAAGAAATAGAACTAGGAATAGACATGGATAAATTCGCAGGTATTATGCGTCTTTCAAGCTCAGGAGACATGGTAAACCTAGAATATGACGAGGATACAAACCGGTTGATAATAAAAATAGGTAACCTGGTACGTAAAATGGGTCTTATAGATACAGCAGGTATGCCTGATCCTAAAATGCCTAACCTAAACCTGCCGGCAAAAATCGTATTAAACGCATCTGAGCTTACACAAGGCGTTAGAGCATCAGAGACAGTATCAGATCATCTATCACTTACTGCAAACAAAGACAACTTTGAACTTTTTGCAGAAGGCGATACCGATACAGTGAACCTGAAACTTCCAAAGGATCTTTTAAAAGAACTGAAAACAGGTTCTAAATGCAAATCATTGTTTTCAATAGATTACTTTAGCAACATGATAAAACCTGTAAGAAGTGATGATCCAATCACGATTATGCTTGGAAATGATAACCCTATAAAAGTCGAATTCAACATTGCAAACAACAAAGGACACGTAACATATCTACTTGCACCAAGAATCGAATCAGAATAAAAAAAATATTTTTTAAAATTTATTTACTTTGAGGTGCATAAAAATCATTAAAGAGGGTAGACGCCGTAGATACATTGGTTTTACTATAAACAAAAAGACAGAAACACCTATTCTAAAAAAAACTATGATAAAAAAAATTAGAGAAAAAACACAAGAACTTTTTAACAAGGATTTCAAAGAAATGAATCTTTATCTAGTAAGATTTAATGGGACTCAGGGAATACTTAGATGCAAACACATAGAAAAAGAAAACTCTATCAAAATCTTAAGAGATATAGAAGAAATAAATAATGAAAAAATACAAATAAAGACCCTTGCCACATCAGGTACGATTAAATCATTAATAAACAAACATATGTCTAATTTTGACATATAAAAACACTAAAAATTAGGTTTTTACTGCATGTAATTATGCAGGTGAATATGCAACTGAATAATTAAATAAGCGATAAGTTCTTAAAAGAAATATGCATTCTTTTTATTAAGTGGATGGGATGCAAGATGGAGAGAGTAATGTTACTCCAGAGACTATAAGGCCGCTTGTCATGAGGTCTCTAAGGAGGAGTAGCGTTAGGAAAAAGATAGCTGAATACCTTTTTGAGATTAGTCCAAGTGGTAGTTATACCTCTGATATTGCATATAATGTAAAAACAACTCCTACAAATGTTATAGGTGCAATAAGAGGGATGAACTCCCGTTACAGAGGAGATGAATCGCTTATAGGCCTAAATCTTGTTGAGCTTATTGAAAGCTCTAAAAACGTTAAGATTTACAAACTCACTGATTTTGGTAAAGAAATAGTCCAGTCTATGCATGAACGCAGATAAAAAATAATTTTTTTAAAAAATCTTGGAGTATTTAGTTGGAAAAAGATTAGTATAAATAATATTTGTAGAATCTGTATCTTTAACTGTTAAAATATTTACTGTACCCGGTTTAAAAAAATCTTTAATTGAATCAAAAAAATCTTTTTTTCCTATGATATTTAGTATATCTTGGATTTTTTCTAAAAAAAGTTTATACTCAACTGTTATATTTTTATAGATATATGATTTAACAAGGATTTCTGTACGCTTAAATAATGAAATATTGTTTAGCCTATAACTAAAAGGTTTTTTGGAATCAACAAACACAAAATCACCATTGAGATAAAACTCTACCTCTACAACATCTTCATCAGTTTCAACTTTTATATCCAAAAGACCAAAAACAACAGGTTTTTGAGGTTTTAATTTATCATGACATAAAATTTTTTGATTTAGTAAATAATATGTTTTTTCAGAAGGAAAAATAATTGTATCGTCTTCATCAGGATAGGTTGTTGTTCTTTCTGACTCTATTTTTTCTTTCTTTTTATCTTTATCCTCACCATCATTTTCTGAACTCGGTTCTTCAAGAGACTTATCATCATCTGAGTTATCATCTAAAATATAAGATTCTTCACTGATTTTTACGGGATATGTTTTACCAAGCAAAGCAGGTATAACATATGAAGTCATCCATTCGGAATTAGTTTTTTTACTATCTGTCCAATTAAAACTTCCATCTTTTTGTTGAAGTGAAATAAAATAATCAATAGGAGTATTACCATTTTTTTGCCAATTAATACTTGAGGGATCATCATCAACTGAATTTATCGCCATTACAACCCATGCTGTTGAAGCAATATTTGCGTTACCCCATGAGTTAAAGCCGCCATCTGAGCTTTGAAGAGTTTTTAAAAAATATAGTGCATCAGATATAACAAATGAATTTTTGTTTTCCCCAGCAGCTATAAGAGCCATAACTGCGGCTGCTGTTGAATCAGAATCACCCCATCCACCATCAGGGTTCTGATTATCTATGATAAAAGATTTAGTACTTTGAATTATTGACTCGTTTTTATCTACACCTGCAGAAATCAACGCTAGAATTCCAAAACAATCATCAAATAGATTTGTTGTGCTGCCAATTTGATTACCATCATAGAAATCAATTATTTTTTCAACAAGGTCTATTCCTGCAAAATCTTTAGGATTTTGTTTACATGCAACAACAGCAAGAGTGTGTCTTTGCCAATCCTCAGGCTTATCCTCATCAAGTAAACTTGTTTTATTTTCTAAATAACTTATAAAATTACCCCAATCATCTAAGTTTTCTCCCGCTGCAGATATTGCCATAGATGCCCATGCAGAAACTGCTATACCACCTATATTACCATCATTTTTTTGTTGGTTTTTTAAAAAATCCAAGGCATTAGTTATTATATCATCATTTGAACTATATGGAAAGTCATTGTTTTCTGCAGATGATAACATAGTAGTTGAGTTAACAACTAGGATTATAGACAAAAACAAAACTGATTTATATCTCATCTGCATGCACTCAAATAATACTATTAATATAAAAATATAAAGCAAAGATTTTTAAATATAATCTAGTTAATAACAAATGTTAGCAAAATGGATAACAACAAACTTTTTAAAGCATTGAGCAGCAAAACAAGAATCAAGATAATCAAGTTGATAGCGCAAAAAGAGATACATGTCTCTGAGATTTCAAGAGAGCTTAAAATATCAAAACCAGTTATTTCAAGGCATATAAAAATACTAGAGGACATAGATATGGTTAAAAGAAGGATAATCGGTAATGTTCATCTTTTATCAGCAAATGTAGAAGTTTTAGAAAAAGCATTTGAGCCTTTTATAGACGAATCAGATATAGAAATTATGAATAATACCTCAATTTTAGATGCGTTAAATCAACTGCCTGAAGTTGAGACAAAAACGCAGGGTAAAAACAAGTATATTACATCTATAGATGGTGAAAAAGGCTATTATATTTATGAAGTAAATGGAAAAACACCCAACAAACCAATAGATGAATATAAACCAAAAAAAGATGTTACATTAAAACTTAAAAAACTTGTACCTGTTAATAAAAAGAAAATTAAGATTCATATCAGAAAAAA
>CAZQEU010000078.1:0-5960 GCA_964592335.1 uncultured Thermoplasmatales archaeon | reverse complement strand
TTAATGTTTTGAATGCCATAATTATGTTTATGTTTAAACATATATTTAATAATTTGGGTAAAAAATTACATTTCAGCTATTTTATCTCCTCATAATCCTCAGTATTACCAATTAATCTAGTATACCATTTAGTTTCATCAATTGCAATTGATCTACATTTACATTCAATGAATGTGCCTCTTTTATCACCTTCAATGATATCTCCACATTTTTTACATCGAAGCTTCATATAAATATCACTAAAAAGTTAAGTTTTTCTAGATATATAAATATCATCTACAGATCATTGAAAGTATTAATAAAAATATAAAAATAAAATATTACATATATCATAAATAGTGGGTTTTTTTAAATTATAAGCTACCTGTCTTTTAATGAGTAGATAATTCTATCTTTATCTTTTCCTTTTGTGTCTCTTTTTATTTTATCTATATTAGGTATTTCACTTGTGTTTTTCACATGAGTTCCGGCACAAGGACAAATATCAAAATCTTTTATTTCAACGATTCTCAGTTTTGATATGAATTTTGGTAATAGATCAAGATTTGACCTCTGAGAATCTACTCTTTTTTCAAGACTTGCTCTTTCTTCTTCATAGATTTTTACAGGTAGATTCTTTGAGACGATTTCATTAAATTTTGTAACGATATCTTTAAGATCTTCATCTGAAAATTTTACAGGATGAAAATCTACACGTGAGTAATCAGCATATATCTGGTTTCCAACAGTCCTTGCATTATACTTATCAAATATTATTCCAGATAAAATGTGTTGTGCTGTATGCATTTTCATATGATCATACCTTTTGCTCCAGTCGATATAAGCATGTATTTTTGTTCCAGCTGATGGTTTTTCACCTTCCAGGATATGTTTTACTGTATTTCCTTTTTTAATTACTTCTTTGACTTTTACTTGTTTTTCTCCCCAGACCATATGGCCAGTATCGCTTGGTTGTCCACCGCCTAAAGGATAAAATGCTGTTTTATCTAGAGAAATATAATCTTTTTTGTTTTTTGTAACAGTTGCATCGAATTCTTTTATGTAGTTTGCTTCGATGTTTTTCATGTATAGTATTTCGGTCATATGATAAATTGAAATGTGTCTTTTATTATTGAAATTTACTGCTAGAAATATAGTTAGTTCTAAAAAACTAATTTTAAAAATCTTAGGTTTATTTTTTCTTTTTTTATGCTACGTTCCATTTTTTTACGAAGCATCTTATTTTAAGTAGTTTGTCTTCATAGCTCATTTGTCACTGTCCCCTCATGTTATACTTTGTAATTAATACCATATAAAACTTACTGTAAATTGTGGTTTATTTGAAATTTTTTCAAATCAACGACAAAAATGAGGTAACATTCTTATATAGTAAACAAATAATACAATTTTTTGTAAGAGATATGAAAACACTAGTTTTAAACGTGGATCGAGACGATGATTTTGGGAGGAAAGCCAAAGTAAAAGGACCGATTATAGGATACGCTGCAAACCTGGAAGCAGCAAACAAATTAGGTGAAACTGATCCAGAAGATTCGGATTTAAACGCAATTTTTTACGCAATATCAATATACAATCAACTGAAAAAAGAAAACAAACAAGTAGAAATAGCAACACTAACAGGAAATATAAGTGTAGGATTTAAATCAGATGAAATACTAGCAAAACAACTAGAAACAGTAATAGAAAAAACAGGTGTACAAGACGTAATACTCATATCAGATGGAGCAGAAGATGAACACATCCTGCCTATAATTCAATCAAGAATAAAAATAACATCAATAAACAGAGTATCAGTAAAACAAAGCAGAGAACTTGAAGATACATACTACCGCGTGATGAAAATACTTGAAGACGAAAAAGTACTAAAACAATTTGTACTACCAATATCACTAGTATTAATCGTATGGGCATTTTTTGCAATAATAGGAATGTCAAGCAGCGGATCAGGTGCAATAATATTAACACTAGGCGTATTTTTACTGATAAGAGTATTCAAATGGGAAAAAAACATAGCTATGATGTGGGAAGACATAAAATCAGGTTTTCTCACAGGAAAACTATCAATTTACACATATATAATTAGCATGGTAATACTAATCGCATTTGGAATATATGCATATACCGCGGCTTACAACGCTGAAGACAATACAATACGTTTCTGGGCAGTTCCCATACTGGAATTTATATTATACATGATACCCGGCATAGTCATCTCAGGCTTGCTGGTGACATTTGGCCGTTCAGTTGATGTTTATGTCAAAGACAAAAAAGTCCCACTATCATATCAGATGATGCCCTTCTCATTACTTGCATCCGCCTTTATATCTTATGCAATCCTAAATGCTATAAAAGGAGCAGTAGCTAATATGCCTGCAGAAATAAGTTACGATGTATTCACAGGCAATTTTATTTTTTTAATATTCATAGGAATAACAATAGCTTTAATAGGCGCACTAATACATCATTTCAAAAAAGAAAACAATCAAGAACAAGACTTTGAAAAAAACAAAGGAAAAATCGCAGAAAAAAACTAAAAAGAAGGATTTTTAAAAATGCGATATAGCGATTGGAAACCTTTCTATGAACAAATAAAAAATGAACTAAATCTTAATTTTGAAAAAGATAAAGACGCATCATTAATGTTAGATTCACTTTTAGAAAACAAAAAAAAACCTGATTTAAAAACACTTGAAAACTTAATAAAAAACAAAGAAGTAATTGTTTTTGGTGCAGCCCCATCTCTAGAAAAATCCATCATTAAATACAAAGAAAAAATCAACGATAGTATCAAAATAACAGCTGATGGTGCAACATCTGCACTGATTAAAGCAGGTATTAAACCAGATATTATAGTCTCAGATTTAGATGGATATATACTTGATCAGATAGATGTTAACTTTAATGGTGGTATCATTTTAATACATGCGCATGGTGACAACATAGAGTCTTTAAAAAAACATGTAAAAAATTTCCAAGGAAACATAATTGGAACAACTCAGATTGATCCCTCTGATTTTAAAAATCTGTATAATTTTGGAGGATTTACAGATGGAGACAGAGCAGTTTTTCTTGCAGACTATTTCAAAGCAAAAAAAATCTTTTTAATAGGATTTGATTTTAATCAAGGAATAGGAAAATACTCATTTCCAGAAAAAAAAGATGTAAAAAATAAAATTAAAAAACTCAAATGGTCTGAAAAACTTATAAAGGAAGCTATAAAGCAAAATAAAAATATAATTTTTTTATAAACTTGTTTTTCCAGGAAATTTAATAAACAAAGAAATATTGCAGTGTGGTAAGCTATGACAATTTTAGAAGGTTTATTGATTTTCGCTGCGATTCTTATTAGTTATTTTACTATATTGTATGTTCTAAAAATAAAAGGAGTACTAAAAAAATATAATGCCTCTCTAGCAGGACCTATATTAATGATTAGAACAAAAAAAGGAATAAATTTTCTTAAAAGACTAGCAAGTCATAAACGATTCTGGAAAGGATTTGGTACGTGGGGTATCATAATTTGTATTTCTATAATGATAATATTTTCGATATTCCTAGTTTACATTAATCTTTCATTTATTTTAACTGCAACTCCTGAACAAAAAGCAACTGCTCCAGGTCCTCAAGTCGCACTTGTATATCCCGTTTTAAACCCTGCATTACCAATTGGAATTCTTGGCTATTTCATTATAGCGTTTATCGTGGCTGTAATAGTACATGAATTTTCACATGGGATATTAGCCATTGTAGGTAAAATCAAGGTTAAATCTTTAGGTTTATTACTTATGATATTGCCGGTGGGAGCTTTTTGTGAGCCTGATGATGAAGAATTAAAAAAAGCAGAACCCATCAAAAGAATGAGAGTTTTTGTAGCAGGTCCATTATCTAATTTTACCGTGGCTATGATTATAATTTTAATTCTGACATTTGTTTTTATGCCTGCGGTATCACATGTTGAAGGTGTTGATGTATTATATACTTTGGATTTGGAAGATTCACCTGCAGAAGAAATTGGATTATCAGCTGGCTGTGTTATAACAAGCGTTAATGATACGAGAGTAACAGATTTGTATAAATACTTAGAAGCCATGGATAAAACCTATCCGAATCAGACAATAAATATTACATATTTCAAGAAAGGAGATTACATAGATAAACAAGTCGAGTTAACATCTAGATATAGATATGATACTTCAAATGAGTCATATAAAAATCAGAGTTTTCTAGGTTATAATATTAACTTTTATACTTATTTTTTTGATTATTTAAAAAACCCTTTTGCAAATGATTTTCCAATTAGTTTTTTATTTTTGTTAATGTTGCCTTTATCGAACTATTTTTATGGATATGATCCAATTGCAGAGCCTTTTACTAATGCATATGAGATCCAAGGCCCATTGAGCGCTATTCCTCCAGATATGTTTTGGATAGTTTTTACAATACTATTTTGGATATTTTGGTTAAATCTTTTACTTGGCTTGTTCAATGTTCTACCAATGCTTCCTCTTGATGGAGGTTATTTGTTAAAGGATGCCTTTTCGTTATTTTTGAAAAAAATATCTAAGAATATAAGTGAGAAAAAAGTAGAGAAAATATCAAAAAATGTTGTTTTAATTACATCTTTAATTATTCTATTTGCAATAGTTTCACAGTTTTTTCTAAAATATATATAAGAAAAAATAGTAGTATATAAGTTAGTCGTCAATACTTACTCGGCAGGGTGAAGGTATTTTCATACCTCCTTTTCTTAAAGCTGATTTTGATTGTTGAATAAATTGTTCGTTTGTTTCAATCGTAATTATCTTTTGATTTGCTTGTACTTCTGCAGCGGTTCCAACATTTTTTCCATATGATGAACGCATTCCTTGACTAACACGATCTGCACCAGCACCTGTAGCCTGTTTGTTTTCTCTTATGATCACATGTGGATAAACTCTAATTCTTAGTCTGTAATTTTGTGGACCGACTTTTTTCTCCATTGTACGATTTACAGTTATACGTGCTGCTTCAAGAGCATTGTGTCTTATGTGACATCTCTCTAGTGGAAAAAGTGAAAGCTCTACAGGAAAATCATCTGTTCTGTTTCCTAGTACAAACTGTGTTATACGTGGGTTTGGAATTCCACCTGTATATTCTTTACGAGTGGAGGGCTGTCCTCTGACATATCTGTACATACTACCTGGTTTTCGTGCCATACTTTACACCATAATTCTTGTATTGGTAAGAAAAGCGAAATAAACTTACTATTTATAATGTTTTTTACTGTATAAATATAAATATTTTTTAATTATAAACAGTTTTTAGCATTTAAAATGTCTAAAATAAAAATAGAAAAAATCAGTCATGAGAACTTTAACGAATTTTTATATCTAATAGACAAACTAGCAGAATATGAAAAACTTGATCCACCAGACAGACGAGCAAAACACAGACTAAAAGTAGATGGACTCTATGAAAACCCAAAATATGAGGCATATCTTGCAAATATAGATGATAAATATGTTGGATATATAATCTATTTTATGAACTACTCCAGTTTTCTTGCATTGCCGACTTTATATCTTGAGGATATATTTATATTAAAAGAATATCGCAAAGAAGGAATCGGTCAAAAATTGTTTAATTTCTGCGTTAAAAAAGCAGATGAAAAAAAATGTGGTAGAATAGAATGGCATGTACTTGATTGGAACAAGTTAGGAATTGATTTTTATGAAAAAAATCATGCTAAACATTTATCAAACTGGCTTTATTACAGATTAACAAAAGATCAATTTAATGATTTTTTATAGATTGCTAAAAAGTTTCAAACTCGCCTACCAAAAGTATTTTATGATATTTATTTATTAATTTTTATATGGATAAAAGCTATTATCACATGATGGAAAATTATATAGCAGGATGTTCAAAAAAACTTGGATATGTATCTCCTCAAAAATTCCTATGGGATTATTGTAAGAATA
>CAZQEU010000077.1:0-6208 GCA_964592335.1 uncultured Thermoplasmatales archaeon | reverse complement strand
TCCAATTTTTTATCTCCCTTATACTTTTTTGATAATAAAAGCACAAATAATAGTTTTACTATTACCTCTCTTGCAAACAAGGTGAATTACTGTGAAAAAAAGTGATGTAAAAGTCGCGATTCTAAGAATTGAAGGGACAAACTGTGAGCAAGAATCACTAGATGCATTCAAACGTCTTGGTGCCAGCCCTGAGTTTGTTCATTTAAAACAACTCCTACATACTGATTGTACAAAAGAAGAAAAAAGAGATATTTCTGATTATCAATGTATAATGATCCCAGGTGGTTTTAGCGCTGGAGACTACATACGAGCAGGCGCAATATTTGCAGCACGTATGAAAAGCAAGCTTGGAGATGATCTAAAAAAGTTTGTAGAGGAAGAATACCCGATTCTTGGAATCTGTAATGGTTTTCAGGTATTAACAGAGCTGGGGCTCTTACCAGCAATAGATGCTGCAATGGTATCTGTTCCTGATGCATGTCTAAATATCAATGACTCAAATCGTTTTGAATGCAGACCAACGCTGCTAAAACATGAAAATAATGGAAAATGTGTATTTACCAGCAAAATTCCTAAAGACGATGTTAGACTTATCCCTAGTGCACATGCCGAAGGAAAACTCTTGTTTCCCTTGGATAAACAAGAAAAGTATTTGAAAAAACTAGAAAGAAATGACCAGGTTGTATTTCGTTATGTCGATCCAGATGGAAATTATGCAGATTATCCTTGGAATCCAAATGGATCATTTAGCAACCTTGCAGGGATATGTAACAATATAGGGAATGTCTTTGGTATGATGCCGCATCCCGAGAGAACATTTTACCGTCATCAACACCCTGACTGGGTTCAAAATGGCCTAGATAAAAACATAGGAGATGGAATGGCTATATTTGAGTCTGCTTTAGATTATGTTTGTAAAAAGTTTTAGTTTTTTTTTATTACAACATCATCTTTCTTTGTAAACCTTATCATGATGCCGTATATTATCAAAAATTATTGTATTTGATTTTTTATCATATTGAAATATCAATACAAAATGCCCGATATGCACTCTTTTTGAATCTTTCATACTATATTTTAGATTCTTATAATGATTGATATTTCCTGAGTTTATTATTTCACTGGTTTTACTCAGTATTTTATCATAAAAAATCTTATCTTTTTTAGAAATTTTTCCTAAATTTTTATGTAATTTATCGCTTATTAAAAACTTGTACATATGTTATCATTAACTAGTTTTTTTTCTTAATTCATCTATAGATTTGAATTTATGATATTTGCCTTTCTTAATTTTTTTCATTTCTTCAATGAATTCTTCGCGTAGTGGCAGCTCATCGACAGGATGCCAATCAATTTTTTCACAAAAAGCAGTTTCCTCTTTTGTAAGTTTTTTAGTTTTGATATATTTTTCAAAAATATATCTTTTTAACAGCTCTTCTCTACCTATTTCTGACCAGTTTACCCATGGAAATTCAGATAATCTTTTCTTTAATGATTCTTCAACAGAAATTGTTATACACGCCATTTTAAATTTCTCCTTTTGCATGTAATTTTTCTAATTTTATGAGTTTCTTTTTTATACCTTGTTTAAAGATTTCTGACCAATTTATGTCAGGTCTTGTGTCTAATTTCTTTTTTAAGTCACTAGATATGGAAAATGTCATTCTAACCATTTACACAACCTCATGTAATTGCATGTATATATGTATATGCATAACATTATTTATAGTTTTTCTTCATATATAATTGACTAAAATCCTGGTTTTTCTTAATGTTATAATATCTTTTGTCTTCTTATCAAATTATTATTTCACCTCCATATTTCAATATTTTAACTTGAACATATTGCTTTAAGTTAATAAAGAGGCATAAGAGGTAATTAAAACTATTAATTTACATAAAAATATATTTCTAATAATATATCTAAAGATTTATGATCATTTTTCATCTATTATATTTATTAATATTGATTTTATAACAAACTAAAAGAAGAAAGATAAGGATTAAATAAAATGCCTAGTGTTGTAACCTGTATTTTAGAAGATGAAGAAGAAAACATCCTAATCCTTAAGAGAAGTAATAAAGTAGGAACCTACAAAGGCCTTTGGAGCGGGGTTTCAGGTTATGTTGAAGAAGACGAAACACCAATTGAAACAGCCTACAAAGAAATTCATGAGGAACTGGATTTGGATAAGGAAGATGTTGAACTTTTAAAAACATTTGATCCTATAGAAGTTACAGATATTTATAAAGGTAAAACCTACGGTTGGAAGGTTTATTCTTTACTCTTTAAAACTAGAAAAAAAAGTAAAGTACAAATAGACTGGGAGCATACTTGTTACAGATGGATTAAACCATCTGAACTGGAGAAGTTCGATACGGTCCCCCGTCTGTTTGATGTGGTGTCAAAGCTTCTAAAAATGTGAGAGTTATGGATGGGGAAGCCGTGGAGGTGGTGAGGAGAGATAGGAAAAAATTAGGATTAACTCCCCCATCCTACGTATTATAATTGTTTTATAAGTATTTAAATCTTATTATAATAATACTATATAAATATGGTTTTATACATACAAAATGTGATAATACTAACAAAAAGAGTCTAATTCACCAAGTTTTTCCTCAATTTTAGAAAAAGTAGTATCAATAGAACCAGATGTATCCACAATAAACCAGTCTTCCACAAGATTCAATGCTTTACGACGAACCTTTACAAGATTATCATGAGTCTCAAAAATCTCAAGCTCTGACCTCTGCTGAATACGCCTTAATATCTCATCAGGCTCTGCATCAAGAAAAAACATGTATTTTGATGTAGGAACAAAATTATAAAAAAACCTGTAACCAAAACCCGCGATTTTTTTGGGAAGATACGCAGTCCCCACAAGATAACGAACCATAATAAGAGTATCAATATCATGTCTTCTACTATATTTCCTAATAGAACGAAGCACATCAAACATATAATAGATACTAGCCTTAATCTTATCAGATTTACCTCGTCCAAGCAAAGCCTTTTTTGCCCTGCGTCCAAAAAAATTATCAATACTAGGATGAGAACGAATAACTACCCTCTCACCAAGACTCTCATATCTTTTTGCAATAAGCTTGGCATGAGTATCTTTTCCAACTCCATCAAGACCATCGACAATCACAAGACGCATAAGATCCTCATAAAAGTATTAAAAACCAATATATAAGAACCGCTGAAAAAGGAACCGTTAGGTTATCAAGACCTTTTGGTGTTATCCCCTCAATTACTGCAGCGACAAAAGAGATTAAAAGTAGCACCATTAGAAGATAATTAGTGATATCTATACCATAATAAAGAACTGCAACAATTGTAGTCAAAAAAGTAAAAACAAACATTGCAAAACTACCAACATAGCTTTTTACATCACCACAAACATTGTACTTTTTCTTACCAAAACGAATACCTATCACAGATGCAAAACCATCACCATAACTCATCGCAAGAATAGCCACAGCGATTATTACCATATTATCAAAGAACAAGTATGCAAGAATAGTCCAGGTAATAACATAATAAACAAGCCCCATTCCGTGTCCCGCGGCACTAGTATGACCTCTAATGGATTTAATAGGTGTATAAGGACTCATAAGAAAAGTAAGCGGAATAAAAGGTGCTGCTGCTATAAATGACATAATCCATCCAGTGTTAAAAATAGGTAGGAGAAAAGCAATGTTTCCAACCATAATATGTAAAAACTTACGGGAAAGCTCAGGTCTCCCCTCAATTATTTTTTCAGTTGTAATCAATAAAATCGCAACATAAATATAAACAAGTAAAACACCTGATACATCACCGCTTAACATATATTACCTCTCTTCTTTCTCATCATTAATTAACACTAATTTTTTCACATGGATTTAACCATATATCATTTCCTGAAACTGTAACATTTCTGTAAAAACTACCTTCTTTACAGGCATTTGTTTGAACATAAAACGTTGAATAGCTACTACAATTCAAGGGTAGATCACTATTTGGATAAAAATTTTTATCCTTATCAAAAACCCTAGATGCATGTGTATGACCAGAAAGCACTAACTCAACATTAAATCCTTCACATAATTTAATGAAATTTTCTTGATTCCTAGATATAACATCTTGTTCACCCCAGTTAACCGCTGGATGATGCATGAGAACAACTTTATGTTTTGAATCACAGTTATTAAACTCTCTTTCCAACCATTCTATATCAAACCAGTAAGAAAGACCTGATCCCTTAAAATGCAACCAGTCTAAAGGATTTAAAAAATAACCATGCCCTGAATCCAAGAAAAACAATGTTAAATTCTCATATGCAACAGTATATCTATCATTTAAATTACGACTTTCAAGTAAATCAAGTATATTATTCCAAGCTACATGTTCCCTATCTATAAATCTATGATAGTTTAAAAGATTTAAACCCGGTAAATAATCATGGTTTCCAGGTATCGTATAAATCGGTATTGTAAAATTTTCATCAGCATAAAGCTTCCCTTCTTTTTCATAAACACAGTCCAAAAAGGCCTTATAATTTAGTCTACCAAGAATTCCTCCGCCAGTTGAAACGAGATCACCTGTGATTACAATAAATGCAGGTTTGTCATCAAAAGAATTTATATGCTCAATTAACTCAGAGAATCTATTTTTATATCTTTCATCTCTGTCAAACAATTTATGCATAACATGGGTATCTGTAATTTGTACAAAATAAAAGTCATCTTCTGAACTAACCTTTGTGTTTTTAGAATCAATTATTATATCTGCTGAAATTACAGGGAAAAAAGCAATGCTTGTCATCGCAAAAAAACTGATAAACACTAGCATTAGTTCTTTTTTAAACATACAAGATAAGTTTATTTCTAATTAATATATAAATCTTGTTATACATATATGTCTTTTTTAAAAATTAACAAATGCACCGATTAGAAAAGCAAGAAGACCAATAAAAATTGCAAACAATGTAAATTTTCGATAAATCTTGAAATGTGGTTCTTTTTTTACAATCAAATGAATAGCAGTGGTAAGAAGCATAGTATCACATATTAAAACAGCAAATAGATAAGCCATGTTAGAGTAATAAGGCGCATATTGCGACATAACAAAAGGAATAAAACTAAGAATTATAGCAAAAACATAAAACAAAGCCGCAAGAACACTTGATGCTCTCCTGCCAATATATTTAGGAAAAGATTTCACTCCTTTTTCTTTATCACCCTCAAAATCCTGTACATCCTTCATTATCTCTCTACCTGAACCAGTGAGAAACGCGATAAAAGCGATAATAAAAATTGCTGGATGAATATCAAAAGCTAGTGTATTTGTCTCAAGTACTGCTGCTCCTCCAAACACAAAAGGAATAGCCATGGTATATGCGACATAAAAATTACCAACAAGTTTCACTCTTTTCATATGAGAATCATATAAAACCGCAAAAATAGCTGTAACAAGTGCTATAACAAAACAGGTAAGATTTACAAAATATGAGCAAATAATACCTAGAGGGAAAAAAATACCAAACAAAATAAGTGCTGTTTTAGGTTTTATGTCCCCTCTTACAAGAGGTCGGTCATTGCGTTTGTTTGCAATGTCTATATCTAAATCAAAATAATCATTTAATGCAAAGGTACTTGCTTCTAAGAACAATGCCGTGAAAAAGGTAAGTATTATTTTGTCCCAAAAATTAGTGATAAAAAGATTCCAATCAAGTGAAACATTATTGCTAAAAGCAATAACAGCACCTATAAGTATTCCCAAAAAGAGCATAACTCCATGTTCAAGACGCATCAGTTCCCAGATTGCTTTTAGTTTTTTCACAACCAAAGGAATAATATGCTTTATTATAAAGTTTTTATAGATATTTCCAAAATATTTAAGAATATAAACGAATTGTCCAATATCTGGTGTAAAAATCATAAATAAAAATTCAAACATGGGAGTTTTGTCAATTTTTTTAGGCTTGTTGAGTTTTTTTCTGACTTTATTATTATTTGAAAGAACAATTCGTTATAATGATATTATTAGGTCGATTATATCCCTCTATTTTTTAGTCCCATTAGCAGTAGGAGCAAAAGCAAATAATTTAGGCGATAAAAAGGGAGAGGTTGGAATGGCTCTTGGCGGGTTGGGTTTAATTTTTAATGTTATTAACAGGCTGGGAATACTGCGCGGTCTGAAACACGTAAGTGTGTAAGACCC
>CAZQEU010000076.1:3521-6322 GCA_964592335.1 uncultured Thermoplasmatales archaeon | reverse complement strand
GGGAGATGGACCTAGAAATAGAAAGATATATCTGGATTTTTTTAAAAAATAAAAATATGTTTTTATGAAGATACTCCTTAACCTTTTATATTAAAATTACATAGTAATCTATATAAAGAGCTAAACCTTGTTGAGAAAAAAGATTAAAGAATAAAAACCTATCATTTTCGTTTAACCGAACTATGAAATATTGTTTTTGCTTTTTTCTTTTAAAAAAAACAAACTCAGCTCAAAAAAAAGAAAAAAGGCTGAGGAGGTGAAAAAATAATATGAAAGGAACAGTAAAATGGTTCAACCCTCGAAAAGGTTTTGGATTCATTGTAGGTGAAGATGGAAAAGACATCTTTGTACATCAATCAGATCTCGCAGAAGGTGTACAACTCAATGATGATGATGCAGTTGAATTCGAAACTGAAGAAACAGATAGAGGACAAAAAGCAATAAATGTAAAAAAACAATAAAAATTGTTTTTTTTTATCAAACTATCAATCAATTATAAAAAGCAATTTTTTTTATTTTTATTATTTTAAAATGTTTTTTCAGGTCTGATATAAATTGAAAAAAGAAAAAAGCAAAGTAGAAGAAACAGTGAAATGTCCTAAATGCGGAAGCAATCATCTTACAAAGGATTACTCACGTGCAGAGCTGGTCTGTGAGGACTGTGGCCTGGTAATTGATGCAGATTTAATAGATCATGGTCCGGAGTGGCGTGCGTTTGACAGTGAGCAAAGGCAGAAAAAAAGCCGGATAGGTTCTCCGATGACCTATACTCGTCATGATAAAGGTCTTTCTACTACTATCAGCTGGCAGAATAGAGATGCATATGGGCACACGATTCCGCCTAGGAACAGAGCGCAGCTTTACAGGCTTAGGAAATGGCATACCAGAACAAGGATAAGTGATGGGACAGAGCGTAATCTTGCAATGGCTCTTAGTTCTCTTGATAGGATGTCATCGTCTTTGGGTCTTCCAAGAAATGTTAGGGAGACTGCTGCTATGATTTATAGAAGAGCTATGAAGATGAAACTTACTCGTGGAAGGACAATTGATGGGATTACCGCAGCTGTGTTATATGCTGCATGTAGACAATGTAATGTACCACGTACTCTTGAAGAGATAAGTAGGGTATCAGAAATTAAGAAAAAGGATGTTGGGCGAAATTATAGGAATATATCACGTAGGCTCGAGTTGAAGATACTTCCGACTATGCCTCAGGATTATATTTCACGGTTCTGCAGTCGTTTGAGCCTTAGCAATGATGTTCAAATAAAGGCAACTAATATTTTGAAAAAAGCTGCAAAAGAAGAACTAACTAGTGGCAGAGGTCCAACTGGTATGGCTGCAGCTGCTATTTATATTGCCTCTGTTATCTGTGGTGAGCGTAGGACTCAGAGGGAAGTGTCAGATATCGCTGGTGTAACAGAGGTTACAATCCGTAATCGTTACAAAGAACTAGCAAGTAAATTGGATATAGAGATTATTTACTAAATTTAAAAGAAAAAAAGAAGATTTTTTTTATAGTACGTTAATAAACGTGGGATGTTACGTTCTCTGCAGCTCCTGCAAATATGAACTGTGCGGGTACAAAGAATTTAAACATGATTGGTCTGTAGAATGTTGGTCTGAGGAAATGAAATAATCCTGTAAAGTTAGTAACTGTAACATTATGTCTTAGATTATATATTGTTTCAGGTTCAGTCATGTTCAAATCTGAGTTGAATTCTCCATAAGCTGTTGCATATGAAAATCTTGAAAGTTTTTTGACTGCGCGATTATATGTTATTTCAAAAGTCATGTTTGTAACAACTACTGTTCTAAGATCAGGTTTGAAAATACTTACTCGCATAAGATTTTGTATTTTCTTTATTTGAAATTCGTTTCCCTCGATAAAATCAATATCTGTTATGAATCTTGCAGGGCCTGCGGTCATGACACCGTAATAACTAAGGTTTTCAAGGTCGATTTCAGGCACGTTAATGTTTTCTGGAAAACTTTTAAGTTCTTCTTCTACACTTGTTGCAACGACTATATTTGCAGACATTGCGATGAAACACAGGCTTAAAACCAATGCTAATAATATTTTTTTCATATTTCCTTTTCCACCAAATAATTATATACTTAATAATATTTTATTGGTATATAAAATTATTGAGTGTTTCTTTTTAATGTAGAATCATTTTAATACAAAGCTTTGTATCACAAAAAATATGATCTATTATATTCATGGATACATGTCAAACCCAGATAGTACTAAAGGAACACTTTTTAAAAAAACATTAAATGCAAAAGCTGTAAAATACAGGGATTGCCCACCCGAACAACTTGTGATATCTGATTGTTTAAAAAATATTTCAGAAGAAATCAGCGATGATGAAAACATAATACTAATCGGCTCATCACTAGGGGGTTTTCTTGCTGCAAAAACAGCACTTAACTTTTCTGTAAAAAAACTAATACTTCTAAACCCTGCGATAATTCCTATGGACTATGACATATCAAAAATAAAAGATATGCCAAAAAAAATAACAAGAGATATGCAAGATGAAAAACTATTTACTCAGAAGATTAACTCAGATATAAGCATTTTTATTGGAACACAAGACACAGTTGTTCCCAATAGTTGGCCAATAAATTTTGCAAAAACACAAGAAGCAAAAATACAATTCCTAAATGATGATCATAGTCTATCATACTATGTAAATCAATTACCAAGCTTTATAAAAAACATTATTTAACAGGAAACATTACCCAATAAAGTATTAAAAATCCAAATGGGGGCTTTTATGGAAGAGATATGGATA
>CAZQEU010000076.1:0-3421 GCA_964592335.1 uncultured Thermoplasmatales archaeon | reverse complement strand
TGGATAGAAAAGTACCGGCCGAAAAAACTAGATGATGTAGCAGGTCAAGATGAGATAATAGAAAGACTCAAAGCATATGTTAAAACAAAAAACGTTCCTCATCTAATGTTTGCAGGGCCAGCAGGTACAGGTAAAACCACTTCTGCTCTAGCACTTGCAAAAGAACTATTTGGCGATACCTGGAAACAAAATTTCAACGAGCTAAATGCTAGTGACGAGAGAGGAATAGGGATAATACGCGGAAAAATAAAGGATTTTGCAAGAACAGCACCCATGGGAAAAGCAGATTTTAAAATAATTTTTTTAGATGAGGCAGACTCACTTACAAACGATGCACAATCAGCACTTAGAAGAACCATTGAAAAATATACACATATATGCAGGTTTATTTTATCTGTAAATTATTCTTCAAAGGTAATAGAGCCAATCCAGTCAAGATGTACAGTATTTCGATTCAGTCCGATAAAACCTGATGATATTAAAAAATATATGAGAAAAATAGCTCAAAAAGAAAAACTGGAGATCGCCTCTGATGGTCTTGAAACCCTTATATTCATATCACGTGGAGATATGAGAAAAGCAATAAACATACTTCAAGTAGGAGCATCAGTTAATAAAAAAATCACTGCAGAACTTCTCTATGAAACCACTGCTACTGCAAAACCTGAGGATGTTAAAAACTTGATTAATACCGCGCTTAGTGGTGATTTTATGGCAGCTAGAAACCAGCTCTATGATCTTTTAATAAAATATGGTCTTTCTGGTGAGGATATAATCAAGCAGATTCATCAGAGCATATTTGATCTTACTATCCCTGAGGAAAGCAAAATAAGACTTATAGAGCAGACAGGTGAAATAGAGTTTAGATTAATAGAAGGAAGTAATGCACATATACAACTAGAATCGTTACTAGCTCATTTTAGCCTTGAGGGAAGTAAAATAAAATAAAATTATTTTTTTAAAACTTGTTAAAGGTACCTTTCATAAATAATGTTGGTCCTTTCATACCCATTATTCTCCAGCCAAAATCAGTTTCATTGTAGCTTCCAAGTCCTACAAACGCTGTTTTATTCTCTGTTCTTATATCCTTTGAAGTACCAAGAAGATAAGGTCCTACAAAAAGACCCTGAAGTATTGTACCGTTTTCTCCATCGGCTTGCATGTATGTTATTAAAAAACGACCGAATTTAATGTTTCTAATAAATCCTTTACCATAGTATCCTTCTACCGGGCCTATTGAAAACCAGTTATGCCCCCATACGTTCAGACCCCATGTTCCAGTAAAGTTACCGACAGCCCAGTTGGGCGCATCCTCAGGATATGAGCTTATTTCAACAGCTTGTTGGGTGCTCTTTTTGATTTCTGTTGAAGCAAATGCATTTGTAAATGAGAGGCTTGCAAATAAAAAACATACCAATACAATGGTTAGATATTTTCTCATAGTTTTTACACAATATCAATTATCTACTACATAATATATAAATATTTGTTTAAATCATATTAAAAAAAGAAAAAAAGATTTTTTTATAGATGTTTTCTAGTAAAATCTATAACGGTTTTTTCAAGCTCTTTATAGGTATCTTCGCCTACAGCATATTTCACGCGAACAATAGGCTTGCTGGATTTAAGAACTCTTGTTATATCTATAGGTGTACCACTTACGATTACATCTACATCTGATTTATTAATTGTTTCTTCAAGCTCAGAGGTCTGTTTTTTTCCATAACCCATAGCTGGTAGAACATTTGTAAGATGTGTGTATTTTTTAAACGTATCATAAATACTTCCCACAGCATATGGACGAGGATCAACTATCTCACCTGCTCCTGCATCTTTTGCAGCAACAGTACCAGCACCATAGGCCATACGGCCATGTGTAACTGTTGGACCGTCCTCTATCACAAGTACTTTTTTACCAGATACTTTTTCTTTTTCATCCATTGAAACCTTAGAAACTGCATCTATAATCTTTGCATCTGGATTTGCTTTTTTCACGTTTTTTCTAACAAGCTCGATATCATCTTTTTTTGCGGTATTTACTTTGTTTATTAGCACTAGATCTGCAGCACGAGTATTTACCTCACCAGGATAATACGATATTTCATGACCTGGTCTATGTGGATCAGCTATTGTAATTAAAAGATCGGTTTTGTAGAAACTAAAATCATTGTTTCCACCATCCCATATAATTACATCAGCTTCTTTTTCAGCTTCTTTGAGGATCTTACCATAATCTACACCTGCATAGATTACTCCACCCATGTCAATGTAAGGCTCGTATTCCTCACGCTCCTCAATAGTACAGTTGTATTTATCAAGATCATCATAGCTTGCAAAACGCTGCACGGTCTGCATGTTTAAATCCTTATCATAGGGCATAGGATGTCTGATACTAGCAACTTTTATTCCTTTCTCACGAAGTATTTTAAAAATCGCTCGGCTAACCTGGGATTTTCCACAACCGGTACGCACTGCACATACTGCAATCACTGGTTTTGTTGATTTAATCTGAGTGTTATCTGTACCCATCAATATAAAATCTGCACCAGCAGCATTAACAACACTGCTCTTACTTGTTACATACTCATTTGGAACATCACTATAAGCAAATACTACTTGATCTACATCGTGTTCTTTTATAAGCTTACTGAGTTCTTCTTCTGCATGTATTGGTATACCTTGTGGATATAGTTTACCTGCAAGCTCAGAGGGATATGATCTTCCTTCTATATCAGGAATTTGTGTTGCGGTAAAAGCTACAACTTCATATTTTTCATTATCTCTAAAATAAGTGTTAAAATTATGAAAATCCCGACCTGCTGCGCCCATGATTATTACTTTTTTCTTTTCAGTCATAAAATATATGCCTCCGCTAATCGCTAGACCGGTAACAAATCGTTATTTAAAATGTTTTCTAGCAAAAAAAAGAAAAAAAAGAGATTTTTTTTTTATTTATTGTTCTTTGTATTTTCTTGCAAATTCCTCTGCTACTTCAAGTGTAGTGTTTTTTCCACCCAAATCATATGTCTTGATTTTTCCTTCTTTTATAACCTGTGATATTGCATTGATTAGTTTTTCTGCATCCTCTGTTTCACCAAGCCAGTCAAGCATCATTTTCACAGATAGAATCATAGCAGTAGGATTTACTTTGTACGCCCCAGCATACTTAGGTGCACTACCATGGGTTGGTTCAAAAACACCAAGGTTGTCACCAATATTGCCACTTGCTGCAAAACCCAGGCCACCTATAAGCTGTGCACAGAGATCAGAGAGGATATCTCCAAACATGTTGGATGATACTAAAACATCATAGTCTTGTGGGTTTTTGACAAGCCACATGCACATAGCATCAATGTTTGTCTCCCATATATCTATTCCAGGGTATTTTTTAGCGATTTTTCTTGCTTCTTCGACCATCATG
>CAZQEU010000075.1:0-6327 GCA_964592335.1 uncultured Thermoplasmatales archaeon | reverse complement strand
GGTAACCGTGCCAGGGTTTTAGCATCACAAATAAAAGAAGGCATGTAAAAAATGAATAAAAAAGATAAAAAGAAATCTAATTTTAAAAACAAAAAAACAATACCTGATGAAATACCAATAATATGGGTAAATGTCTAAAAATTTTTTTAATCTTCCCATATGGGTTTTACCCAGGTATCCATAAATCTTTCTGAAAGCTCAGGACGTGCTTTTGATATATCTGTAACAGTGAGTATACCTATTATATCATCATTAAGATTTACAGGTAATTTTTTAATATTATTTTTAACCATAATATCCAATGCTTTTTCCAATGTATCAAGTGGATGAACTGTTTTAATATCATTTGACATGATATCAGCTATTTTTGTTTCTTCAGGGGTTTTTTTCTCACAAATAGTTCTTTCAATAAGATCACGCTCAGTTACAATACCAACGCATCTATCCTTTTCTGCAACAATTAAACTTCCAATTTTAAAATCACGATATAAAATACATGCATCAAAAACAGATACCTCTGGTTTAACTGTAACCACATTTTTAGTCATAGCTTCTTTTACTAACACTAAATACCACCACAATAATATTATACAAAAACCGTAAACAACCAACATACTTAAATAACAAGTGCATTAATGATAAAATAGATAGCTGTGAAAATCAAAAATAGAAACGAAGTTTTAAATGATGTAATACGAGACGGGAAAAAACATCCTAAAGGATGGAAGGCAATATTAGGAGAAGATAAAAACCGTTTTTCAAGAGACTATTACATTTTAAACCGTGATACTGGAGTATATTTTCTAAAGGAATACAACAAAAACCCTCATCATGTAAAAGGAATCGGTGGTAAAATAGCAAGGAAAGTCGATGATGAGATAGAATCAGAGATATCAAAAAAAACAGGTGATTTTGGTATAATGCAAGGTAATTTTCAAAAAATACTTAAAAACCTTGAAAAAGGAATAAAACCAAATAAAATATATAATGAGGCGGTTAAAGGCAAAAAAGACTACGGTCTTAAAATTCCTGTGAGAGGAAAAGCATCTTCTTCTAAGGAAGCATTTAAAAATATTAAAAATAATTTATCAGATAAACATAAAAAAATTGATTCCAAAGTTGAAAAAATGGCCTCTGATGACGGTCTTTACAATTCATATGATTGAAAATATATAGTTACCCCTTCCATGACATAAATGTCATGGCTTCCCCTCTAGGGGAACAAAACACCTAACAGTGTTTTAAATTATCGTTCCATGCGATTCATCCCACAAACTAAAGTTTGGGGATTTCTCACTTGGGTTTCATGTTAATATCAAAATTCTGTTTTGTAAAAAGTATAATGGGTATAATCACTATATTTTTTTAAAAAAAGCTGTATCCACACTTTTTTATTTTTTCTTACCTATGAAAATGACTTACGGCCAATAACTCCGACATTCTAGTTCTTTTCTGTATGCTTCCTTATAGCTATTGCAGAGATTGGCAGGCGGTTTAGAAAAGAGAATGTAAAAATACCATTCCCACAAAGAACAGTTTGGTTTAATGAAATTAAGAAAAAACAAGAAAAATAAAAGATATAGGCAACAAAAAAACATAAGTTAATCAATTTATTTTGGAATTTTGATTCATATGTTTGGCTATAAGAGAAGAGAAAGGTTTATAAAGTTTTATTTATTAAAATTGGATTTAAGGAGTACAAAAGATTAGCGAAAGAAGGATACTAAGAAAAGATGGAAACATGTTTTATTTCAGTTCATAAATTAATACAATAATAAAATTTTTACAAGAATTATGAGTAGTGAAATTATGGTATATAAATCAAAAAGAATCATCATCAAATATGGCGGCAATGCCATGTTGGATGATGATCTCAAAGGTTCAGTAGCAGAGGATATTGTCCAAATAAAAAAAATGGGCTTTAAACCAATTATTGTTCATGGAGGAGGACCTGCTATAAACGATCAAATGGACAAGGAAGGATTAAAACCAGAGTTTGTCCATGGTCAACGTAAAACAGATGAAGAAACACTGGGAATTGCTGAAATGGTTCTTTCAGGTAAGGTAAATAAGGAATTAGTTGGACTTATCAATGAACGAAAAGGTAATGCTGTTGGTATCTCTGGAAAGGATGGAACACTTGTAAAATCTAGGAAGACAAAAAGGGAAATGGAAGTAGATGGAAAAATGAAACAAGTGGATCTGGGACGAGTTGGAGAGGTATATAGTATAGATACAACACTTGTTGAAACACTCATGGAAAATGATTTTATTACTGTGATATCACCAATTTGTGCTGGTGATGACAAGGGCGATTTTAATGTTAATGCTGATATTCTGGCCGGTGAACTTGCATCTTCTTTAAAAGCAGATTCGCTTATCTACTTAACAAATGTTGATGGTATCCGTGAAAAGAAAGACGATACAAAAACACGTTTGAAAAAAATCCATGTTAAAAAAGCTGAATTATTAATTGGCAATAAAATCGAGGGTGGAATGATCCCGAAAGTGGAATCAGCAGTAAAAGCAATAAAAAATGGTGTAAAAACTGTAAGAATTATTGATGGGACAAAGAAACATTCACTTCTAAAATCTTTTGAAAAAAGTTCTGATTACGGAACAGTTATTTATGCAGACAAGGAGGAATAATTAAAAATGAATTTTAAGGAAGCAGAAAAAATTGATTCAAAATATCATTTTAAGATATATGGAAGACTACCTATATTATTGGAAAAAGGAAAAGGATCTCATGTATGGGATTCAGATGGAAAAGAATACATAGATGTACTGGGTGGAATCGCAGTAAATAGTCTTGGTCATTGTCATCCAAACGTAGTCAATGCCATTAAAAGACAAGCTGAAAAACTAATTCACTGTACAAATATTTATTATATTGAGCCACAAGCAAAATTAGAAAAACTTCTACTAGACAACTGTGATATGGATCGTGCCTTATTCGTAAATAGTGGAACTGAAGCAGTGGAATCAGCAATTAAACTTGCTCGGAAGTGGGCAAGTAAACATGGAAAAGGTGGCGGTATTATCACCATGGATGGGTCATTTCATGGAAGAAGTCTTGCTTGTGTAACTGCAACTGGTCAAAAAAAGTATAGTGTTGGTTTCGATCCACTCCCCTCTGGTTTCAAAATAGTTCCTTTTAATGATTTGCAAGCTGTTGAAGATGCTATTGATGATTCAATTTGTGCTGTTATGGTTGAACCTGTACAAGGCGAAGGAGGAATTGTTCCATCTGATAAAACATATCTTAAAGGTCTAAGAAAACTATGTGATGAGCATAATATTTTATTGATTTTTGATGAAATACAGTGTGGCATGGGACGAACTGGTCATCTATTTGCATATCAAGGATATAACGTTATACCAGATATGATTACCATTGCCAAAGCACTAGGAGGTGGTTTTCCTATCGGTGCTTTGTTAGCAAAAGAAGAAATAGCAAATGCTTTTGACAAAGGCGATCATGGAACTACTTTTGGTGGTAATCCCTTAGCTACATCTGCTGCATATGTTTCAGTTTCAACACTTATCGATGAAAAACTTGCAGAGAAAGCTCAGCAAACTGGTTCTTATTTAATGAACCGACTTAACAGGGAACGTAAAAAAACAAATCATATTAAAGAAGTTCGTGGGAAAGGCCTTATGGTTGGTATAGTACTTGATCAAGAAGGAAAAGAAATTGTTCCTGAAATGATGAAACATGGAGTACTTGCTAATTGCACTGCAGAAAATGTAATTAGATTTGTTCCACCATTAACTATTTCTGAAAAAGATCTTGATACTGCTGTAAGTGTGTTAATAGATGCTATTGAGGAGGTTTTTTCTGGTGATAACTAATGTTGGAATCATTGGTGCAACAGGTTATACTGGTTCAGAGTTAACAAGAATTCTTACTCATCATAATAAGGTTAATTTGTCTATGATTACATCAAGAAGTTTTGCGGGTAAAAAAATCTCTGATATTCATCCTTATTTGGATGGGATTTGTGATCTGAAATTATCTAATCCTCCAACTAAGGATATCAAGGATTTAGATGTTGTATTTTTAGCATTACCGCATGGTGTCTCAATGAAATTTGTAAAAGAAATTGGGTTGAACGGCCCTCGAATCATTGATTTATCAGGTGATTTTCGTTTAAAAAACAAAAAAACGTATGAAAAATGGTACAAAATGAAGCATGTGTTTCCAGATGCAATTGATAACGCGGTGTATGGTCTTCCTGAATTATTTAGAAAAGATATTGCAAATGCTAAATTAGTAGCTAATCCTGGATGTTATCCTACATCAGCGGTTCTTGCCTTAGCACCAGCTCTTAAGCAGGATTTAATTGATGTCTCAAGTATTTCTGTTGATTCAAAATCAGGGGTTACTGGCGCTGGAGCAAAACCTTCAGAAACTACTCATTTTCCAAGGGCAAACGAGGACTTTAGAGCTTACAAAGTGGGAAAACATCGACATACACCAGAAATAGAAGAAATCCTCTCTGATAATAGTGGAAAAGAAATCAGTGTATTGTTCACACCACATCTGGTTCCATTGAATAGAGGAATATTAACCACAGTTTATGCCAAAGAAAAAAATAATGTGACAGAAGAAAAACTAGTTAATACTTATAATAAGTTCTATGGAAATGAACCGTTTGTAAGAGTTAGAAAAAATCCCCCTAATGTTCAATCTGTTAGAGGTTCTAATTATTGTGATGTGTATCAGTTAAAAATCAAGCGTACGAAACAAATTGTTTTACTTTCAGCTATTGATAATCTGGTGAAGGGCGCCGCAGGACAAGCTGTACAAAATATGAATATTATGCTTGATATCGATGAAAAACAAGGTATTTCTCATATTCCTCTCTCACCATAAGGGTATTATAATAAACTGTTATTTGTATTGAAAGGATGGTTTAGGAATGCAGAATAATATTACTGATGTAACAGGATTTAAGGTGAGAGGATGTCATATTGGCATAAAATCCAAAAGACGGGATTTAGCACTTATCTTCTCTGAAGTACTAGCTAGTGCTGCTGCAGTGTATACACAAAATAAGATTCAAGCTCATCCTATTAAACTAACAAAAAAACATCTTGAGAATAAAACTGCGCAAGCAATCATTGTCACCTCAGGTAACGCAAATGCATGTAATGGGCCAAAAGGAATGCAGGGAGCAAAAAAAATAGCTATTGTGCTTGCAAATGAATTGAATATTTCTGTTGATGATGTAATTGTTGCCGCAACTGGCGTCATTGGTGAACCATTCCCAACTGATAAAGTAGTTAAAGGCATTAAAAAAAATGTAAGTGTTCTTTCTGATAGAAAGATTGCAGGGGACATGGCTGCAAATGCTATTATGACCACGGATACATTTCAGAAAGATGGATTTACCTCATTTCGACTGGGAAAAAAGAAAGTGAATATAGCAGGTATTGCTAAAGGATCCGGGATGATACATCCAAATATGGCAACTATGCTGTGTTTTGTTGTTTCTGATGCAAATATTGAACCTGATTTGTTGCAGGAAGCTTTGTCTGAATCTGTGAAAAGAACGTTTAATATGATCACTATTGATGGCGATACTTCCACTAATGATATGGTTTCTGTTATGGCGAATGGAATGGCAGAAAATAAGAGAATTACTGAAAAAGATAAAGATTATGAGTTATTTCAACAGAAACTCGAAAAGGTTCTTGAATATTTAGCAAAAGCTATTGTCTCTGATGGGGAAGGTGCTACAAAATTCGTTGAATATAAAGTAACTGAAGCTCACTCTGAAGAAGAAGCACGGCAGGTTGCTAAGACAATAGCTAATTCAAATCTGGTGAGGACTGCGTTGTTTGGTCGAGATCCTAATTGGGGTCGAATCATTGCTGCTGTTGGTAGGTCTGGTGTTGAAATTGATCCTGACAAGATAGATATTTATCTTGGCTCAAGTAAAAAAATGGTGAAGGTTGCTGAAAATGGAAACGGTCTGGATTTTAATCGTAAAAGAATAAAATTAATACTAAAATCTTCCCAGTTACGCATTTTAGTAAAATTAAACCAAGGAAATTATGAGGCTAAAGCTTGGGGATGTGACTTCTCCTATGAATATGTCCGGATCAACGCAGAGTATCATACTTAGATAAAAATTATTATGATCTTTGTGTTTCTATCACAGTCGACAATAATGTCTTTTTTTGTCATCATATGTAGACAATTTTTAAAAATTTTCTATTTGTAAAGATTGAGAAGAACAGCATATAAAAATTTGAATTTAAAAATGCAGGGGAAGGGATTTGAACATTCCTTAGGACTCTTTTTTTCTTTTAACGTTA
>CAZQEU010000074.1:0-6334 GCA_964592335.1 uncultured Thermoplasmatales archaeon | reverse complement strand
CATCTGTGAAAGCAGCAGACCTGTCTGAATCAATATCAATTTCTCCCAAGATTCTCCCGTCTTTTTTAATCGGTACAACTATCTCAGATTTAGTTGACACAAAACAAGCAAGATAACGACCATCCGAATGTACATCATCTACAACTTCAGTTTTACCAGAAAATGCAGCACTACCGCATACACCATGGCCGATAGGTATTTTTGTATGCTCTGTTGCATGTGGTCCTTTCCAAGGGCCAAGAACTAAATTATCTCTTTCTACAACATATATCCCAACCCAGCTATAATGATCAAAACTTTCACATAAATAATCTACAACATCTTTTAAAACATCAGAGGAACTTTCAATGATACCTTTGATTTCATCAAGTGCTTTATCATAATCCATAATTTTTTTCTCCTATAAAATTAATAATCAGAAAGACTAGCCTGTCTATCCTTTGGACCAAGATTAGGGATGGTTATAAGTTCTTCTTTTGGAAGCTCTATTTTACCGTATTCTCCTCCCCCCCCTGGAATAATTATTACTTTTTTATCCCTAAAAGCTTGTATTGCTTCAGTTATTGCTGGTGCTGTTACTTTTGCAACTTTTGAGATATCTGCTTCAAGCATCACATCTATCTCGCTTCCAAAGACGTCAACGAGTTCATTAAAACGTTTTGTAACGGTTTGAGTGAATGGATTACGCTGGCCTACTGCCTTGGTAATAATCTCAGCCATAGGAATAAGATGAATATACTCCGGCCTATGCTCCGGGTGCTCTGGCTCTATCAAATCTGCTTTTTCATTTATATTGTCCTTTACTCCTTTTTTAATTCTGCCACCGCAACTGCATTTCCAGCGTCTACGCAGTGCATCATCTATTTCATAATGAGTAAAACATTTTCTACAAGCTGTTTCATGATATTTTCCTTCCTGAGGAGGAAGCCCAACATTTAGAACAGATTTATTACCATCAACTCGCAGGATTGCTTTTTTAAGTTCTTTAAAAGTAGCATCGTTTACTTCGAATCGATTAAACTCACGACCAAGTCGTACAGGATGTGGGCTGTGACAATCTGAGTTTGTAAGAAAAGTAAGACGATGAAGTTCCTTTATTTTATCAGCAAAATAACTATCGGCACTAAGTCCAAGTTCCACGAAACTTACATAACTAGCCATATCACCATAGCAATCCTTAAGGGATTTATGATAAGCATAAATCGCAGTATATGGTGTAAAAGCATGAGCCGGGCCAATAAGGGCATCTACATCCTTTGCAACTTGTGCAAGTTCTTCACCGGTCATTGAAACATTAGGTCGGCCATCTGTCTCCACGTTTTTTGATTTAGATTTAATTCTATCTTTAAAATCAAGAACTGATGGAAGATTAGGGAAAAAAAGTAGGTGATGAACACGACCAATCGCTTCAATCTCGGTACTAAGAATAAAACGGGTGTTGTTCATCTCAAATGTTCCCTCCTCAACAAGGTTACATCTTTTTATCTCCTCTATCCAACCACTATGAAGACAATCACCAGTCCCTACGATATCAATACCTTTTCTAGGTGCTTCAAGACTAATTGTTTCTATGTTCATCTTATTACTTGTTGCACCTGAAAACCGAGAATGAATATGTAAATCAGCGTTAACTATCATAATTTAGTTTTAAATCCCCCTATAATTTGGTATATATTATAAGTTGTTTATTGAGTTTACTGATAAAACTTATAATTTTTTACCACAGCTTGTACAAAACTTAGTATCTTTTTTAAGTTTTTTACCACAATCAGGGCAAACAGAACCTGGTTTTTTTTCAGCGGATTTATCTTTAGGCGGTGCAGGTTTTTCTTTAGGTTTTTTCTCTGTTTTATCTTTTTTATAAGGTACTTTAGGTGTAAAAAAATCTTTTTTTTCGATAAACTCTAAAACACCCGAAAAGATAAGGATAAAACCTCCTATAATTAGATAAATTGCTCCTGATCCAAGCCCCCATTGAAATGATATATCCCCAGTCATCTCTGGTATAAAATCCTGAGCATTATATGTTCCACCAGCAGGATTGCTGCTGATTTCACCTATTAAACCAGCAATAAAATTACTATCGTCAACTCCACTTTGAGAACCTAGACCAGTAAGATTTCCAATAAGCATCAAAGCAACAATTAAGACAACAATTATCAAAACAAGTCTTACTCCCTTGAAAATATATTTGTATCCAAGTTTTCTACTATTTGGAATACCAATTGTTGCAAGAACCATGAAAACAAAACCTATCAAAACAATAAAAGCAAATGGAAAAACAACAGATCCCATTGGAACAGGTCCATAAAGCGAGGGCATAAAAATCTGCATGCCTTCCATTCCATTAAGGGTGATAATATCTGTCATTCCACTAGTTGGATAAAGATCAATGTTAATATCTGCTGAAACTGTGTACCATGTGCCAAATAAACCAATAATTGCGATTATAATTCCCACAAAGCATAAGATATTTCCAATTGTATGAAGATTTGGACCGTCAATATAAAACATCGATATAATTCTTGGACCAAGACCATGTTTTTTGTTTCTACGATAAATTCTAAAAGCCGTAATTGAAAGAGAAATAGCAGATATAAGAATTATAATTGGTATAAAGTTATACAAGAACCACTCAATTGTAAAGAAGTTTTCATTTGCATCCATCAAGCCTGAACCCCAAGAAAGACCATCCCACATCTTTGTACTACCGGTCATATCAGTCCGGTATTTTGGACCTTGAGGACCTGCTTGACCCATGAAAAAATCTTCTACGCTATTTACCTCACCCCAAAGACCTTCAAAATCAAGCCAAACCTGTGAATCAAGCTCTACCAGATTGTAATCACCGGGATTAAGAACCTTACCATTATCACCTACTACATCACTTGCAATACCTAGTTTTCCAGAATAAGATCTTAGATAATTAGCATGTGATCCACGAGAAACATAGACTTTGATATTGTTTCCCTGTTTTTCCACAAGACCCCATGACGCTCTCTGACCACTATAATGTTGACTGTAAGCAACCCACTTGTCACCACCGGAACTGGGTATAACAACTTGAACCATCTCCCAGTCACCTTCATGTTGGTTATGCTCACCTGGATTGAATGCATAAAACATCCAATATTGGATATATGTAGTTCCACCAGAATTATTTATCTGATAATAAACGGTTGGATGAACAGAGGGATCATTATCCTCAAATTTATCTTGGTAATCAGAAACAATTTTTTGATTGCTTATCGTCCCAACAGGATTGTCAAAATAAGGAATTGATGTAGTTTCTCCATCAAGTGTTACATCGATATATTTTATGTCATTAATCAACTCAGTAATATTTTCAAAATCAATATCACCCAAAAAATATTCAACACTAACAGGATATAATTTCTCTTCTCCCTCAAAATATAAAATTGGTGCGTAATCCTCAGCGTTCTGAGCATTTGCTGTAAAACCAATAATTGGCAATAACAACAATAATATGCTTATAGCAAAAACTCTATAAAATCTTATTTTTCTCATTTTTTTCTCCCCAAAAGCTTTAATTGTAATTCATAGTTATGCTTTTAATATTTTTTAAATATCAAAAAACATGGTTTGTAACCATGTTTTTTATAGTAATCTTTATTAGTATATACTCCATATGAGCAAGGGTACAAACAAGTCATGGTGATGGGATAGCAGATCCTTATTGAAAAATTACCTGAATTAGTGTAAATACTATAAACGAAGTGAGAAACTATGCCAGATGAAAAGAAAAAACAAAATGGAAGTTATGATACCGATTCAATACGAGTTTTAGAAGGACTTGCAGCAGTAAAACAAAACCCTGCAATGTACATCGGTAGCACTGATGAACGTGGTCTTCATCATTTAGTATACGAAGTTGTAGATAACAGCATAGATGAAGCCCTTGCAGGATATGCCTCAAATATCAACGTTATTCTCAATAAAGATGGATCTGTAACAGTTGAAGACGATGGAAGAGGGATACCTGTAAAGATGCATCCAAAATACAAGAAATGTGGACTTGAGCTTGTAATGACCACACTTCATGCAGGTGGAAAATTTGACAGCGAAGCATACAAGGTATCTGGTGGGCTTCATGGCGTAGGTGTCTCATGTGTAAACGCTCTTTCAAAATGGCTTGAAGCAACTGTATATCGTAATGATAAAGTATATTCTCAAAAATATGACCATGGCACACCAAAATCAGGTCTTAAAGAAGAGGGCTCAACTGATAAAAATGGTACAAAAATCACTTTTTTACCTGACCCGGATATTTTTGAGTCAACGGATTTCAAGTATGAAACTGTTAAAAAAAGATTAAAAGAACTAGCTTTTTTAAATGCTGGACTTAAAATAAACCTGATTGAAGAAGGAACTGATAAAAAAGATAGTTTCAAATTTGATGGTGGAATAAAAGAATTTGTAAAAGAAATAAATAAAAATAAAAATCCTCTGCATCCAGATCCTATATACCTAGAAGCAAAAGAAGAAGATGTAGAAGTAGAAATAGCTATACAATACACAGACGGGTATACAGAAAACATTCATACCTTTGCAAACAACATCAATACTCACGAAGGAGGTACTCATCTATCTGGTTTTAGAGGAGCACTTACCAGAGTTATGAACAAATATGGTAAAGAAAACGATTTATTTGACAGCAAAGATTTTAGCCTCAGCGGAGAAGACTGTAGAGAAGGAATAACATCGATAATATCAGTTAAAGTAAAAAGCCCTCAATTTGAAGGCCAAACCAAAACAAAACTAGGAAACTCAGAAGTAAGAGGCATAGTTGAAAGCCTTACAAACGAAAAACTAAGTGAATACTTTGAAGAAACACCAACTGTTGCAAGAACAATCCTTGGGAAATGTATAAACGCAAGTAAAGCAAGGGTTGCAGCTAGAAAAGCAAGAGAGCTAACCAGGAGAAAAGGCCTTCTTGAATCAACTGCACTACCAGGAAAACTTGCTGATTGTTCAAGTCGCGATCCAAGTAAAACTGAATTATATATTGTCGAGGGTGACAGTGCAGGTGGATCTAGTAAACAAGGACGTAACAGAGATTTTCAAGCAATTCTACCACTTAGAGGGAAAATACTAAATGTTGAAAAAGCAAGAATGGATAAAATCCTAAAAAATAATGAAATACTTGCATTAATCACTGCCATTGGCACAGGAATAGGTGAAGAATTCGAACTTGAAAAAGCACGCTACCATAAGATTATTATTATGACTGATGCAGATGTAGATGGCGAACATATTAGAATACTTCTTTTAACATTTTTCTTCAGATATATGAGAGCTCTTGTCGAAGAAGGCTATTTGTATATCGCTCAACCTCCGCTCTATAAAATAAGTAGAGGAAAAAAGGTGGAATATGCTTATTATGAAAGAGAAAAAGCAAAAATAATTGAAGAGATGGGTGAAAGAGGAATTAATATTCAAAGATACAAAGGTCTGGGAGAGATGAACCCAAAGCAACTATGGGAGACAACAATGGATCCAGAAAATAGACTTACAGCAAAAGTCACTGTTGATGATGCAGTTGAAGCAGATGAATTATTTACTATGCTTATGGGCGATAAAGTTGAACCCAGAAGAGAATTTATTGAAAATCATGCTAAAGAGGTTGAAAACCTGGATATTTAAGGTGATTTTATGACAGATGAAAAACTTCCAAAAGAAGAAATAACCAAGACTCTTGAATCAGAGATGAAACGTGCATTCATGGATTATTCTATGAGTGTTATTATGAGTAGAGCTCTACCTGACGTTCGAGACGGGTTAAAACCTGTTCACAGACGTATTTTGTATGCCATGAATGATATGGGCCTAACTTATAATAAACCTCATAAAAAATCAGCTCGTGTAGTCGGTGAGACACTTGGTAAATATCATCCACACGGCGATCAAGCCGTATATGACTCAATGGTTCGTATGGCTCAGGATTTCTCGCTTCGTTATCCTCTTGTTGATGGGCAAGGTAATTTTGGAAGCATTGATGGTGATTCAGCAGCTGCTATGAGATATACTGAAAGCCGTCTTGCAAAAATATCGGCCTTAATGCTACAAGATATCAGTAAAGAAACCGTTGATTGGGACGATAATTTTGATGGCAGTCTCAAAGAACCTGTGATGCTACCAGCTGTCCTTCCAAATCTTCTAATTAATGGTTCATCAGGGATTGCTGTTGGAATGGCAACAAACATGGCACCCCATAATTTAACAGAAGTAATCGATGGGACTATACAAGTAATTGACAATCCTGAAATAAACACAGTTGATTTGATGGAAACAATAAAGGGTCCTGATTTTCCAA
>CAZQEU010000073.1:0-6364 GCA_964592335.1 uncultured Thermoplasmatales archaeon | reverse complement strand
CCATTCTATAGATCAAACCTGGAAATTCTTCAGGTTCATAATCAACGTTTTGAAATACTAGTGCGTTTGAAATACTAGCTAGGTGCAGATCTTTTTTAAGATCGGTTGAGACGATTACGTTTTCTATTTCTATTTTATAGTCTTTCTTTGTTTCAAAACCAATTTCTTTTATTTGTTTTGCCGTCTTTTTTATGATTGACTCTGCATCCTTTATTTTATTTGCACCTGTGCATACTATTTTTCCATTTGATAGAATTATCGCGGCTGTGTTTTTTTCATCAAATTTTATTGAAATACCATTGAATTCATCTGGGTTATAGCTTGAGTTTGGTATTTTCTCTGCGATAATTTCCATGTCTAGTAGCTCAGAAATTTTTGCATAAGCAACAATGTTTTCTATTTTTATTGTTGTCATAATTTATATATGCCTGCCCAGGCTGCAGTATATAAAGGGCTTTTATAAACATATCGTTTGTTTATTGGAGAAAAACTTTAAAAAATATTTTTTTGTTTTTTTATATAATTTCGTCTAAATCCAATTCTTTTTCCTTCTTTTTTTTCTTTGTTTTATTTTTTTTCTTAGAAGAGTTTACATTATCTAGCATTCCCTGGAATTCATTTGTTCTGTATTCTATTCTTCTCTCGCAGCTTGCAACAGCAAGCTCTCCTCTTGTTTTTTCAATCATCCCTCTGACCATATCTTGTTTCTTTTTTATGGGAATAAGGCCTGAGGGATAGTCAAATCGTATTATAACATCATATATTTCTTCCATCATATCCAGGCAGTTATCTGCTTTTTTGGGTTTTCCTTTCCTAATTAAATCAAGTGATGTTCTTCTCAGCTCACCGACAAGATCACATAATCCCATCAAATATGAGCTGTAGGTTGTGTTTAAATCATCTGGATCGGGTAGGTCTTTTCCTTGTTTTATATTTAAAAAACAGTGCGCCTCGACTAGTTCTTGTGCAGCATTTTCTACAAAACCTGCGTGATACAATTCAGGATAGCCTTTTGTAATGTCATATAATTTTTTTAGTGTTTCTGAGGCATTTTCAATATTGTTTTTTGCTTTTTTGTTTTGTTTCTGATGAATGCTTTGTATTGCTTTTCTGCATTTTATTATTATTTCCCTTG
The DNA here is from genome assembly GCA_964592335.1 of uncultured Thermoplasmatales archaeon. Lineage (GTDB taxonomy): Archaea > Thermoplasmatota > E2 > DHVEG-1 > DHVEG-1 > CAZKUB01. Next base: position 5,229 of record CAZQEU010000073.1, on the reverse strand, counting down.
AGTTTTTTAGTGCTTGTTCACGGATTTTGTCTTTGTTATCTATGTTTTTTTCGATTTTATCTGCGATTTTACCAAGGTTTTTCATATGTTCTAGTAAAAAGCATCTCGTATTGTTAAAGTTTTGTATAAAAAATATCGTGATTTAAAGGAATTTTTTGTTTACACAATGATCTGGTGTTTCTCCATTTAACACTTTGTTTATTTGTGCTGCGCAAATTGTTCCTGCTTTTATCTGCCCTTCCTTAGTATTTGCACCGACATGCGGTGTCATTATAACATTGTCAAGTTCTGAAAAAAGGTTTTCTTTTGGTGGTTCTGATTCATAGACGTCAAGAGCGGCACCTGCAATTCCCCCTTCTTTTAAAGCATCATAAAGTGCTTTTTCATCAACAGTTCCACCCCTGGCACAGTTTATAAGGTATGCTGTTTTTTTCATCTTTGAAAGCATTTCTTTGTTTACTATATGATGAGTCGCAGGGATATGTGGCACGTGAAGTGAGATATAATCTGATTTTTCCATTACATCTGATACTTCTTCTACTTTTTCAATATCATCTTTTGCCATGTCTTCTTTTGAAATAAATGGGTCATAGCCGATAACAGTCATTCCAAAACACTGTGCAAGTTTTGCAGTATGCTTTCCAATGTTTCCTGTGCCAATGAGCCCTAGGTTTTTTCCACCTAGTTCAAATCCTTTAAGCTGTTTTTTTGCCCATTCACCGTTTTTCATTGTTTTATCAGCACGTGAGATGTGTCTGGATAATGCAAGCATATGACCAATTGCAAGTTCTGCCACTGAGGCAGTAGCACCTGTTGGACTGTTTACTACAGGAATGCCTAGTTTTCCTGCTGTTTCAATGTCTATGTTGTCTACTCCTATTCCTGCACGGCCTATTACTTTTAGTTTTCCTTTTGCTCCTGCTTCGACTATGTCTTTTACTGCTTTTGTACGGCTTCGAACCATAAGCGCATCATAGTTTGGAATTTCTTTGAGAAGTGTTTCTGCATCCATTTCGTCATATGTTACATCATGGCCTAAGTTTTTTAAATCCTGAATTGCTTCTTCTGCCATTTTATCTGTAATTAGTACTTTCATAATTTTAAGCCTTCTAAAGCCTGAAATAAAAATGATGTTAAAAAGCTTTAGCATAAAGAAAAAAATTGTTTTATTTCATTTGTTTCCCACAATATGGACATATATTAGCGTCTTGAGGCATTAAACGTCCACAATTAGGGCATCTTATATTACCGGTAGCATGTCCTCTCAGCAAAGGTATTAATTCATTGTTTCTAAAATCCTTGGAATTTGAATCTGCTATAATTGCAAGAACAATACCAAGTATCCAGATTGTAAAAATACAAACAACAATTGCGACCAACATTACAGTTGAATTACTATGGATAAACATAACATCCACGTTTGAGCCATTTTGTTTGAATACCAATGTTGTAGCTGAAAAATTGTTTTTTTGAACAAAAACCTTATCATCTTGTTTTTCTTTTAAAAGATATCCTTGGTTTCTGAGCTTATTTATCGCTTCATGTTTAAATGAATATAGTTCTCTACTTGGAATGCTACATAAAAACTTTTGTCTCCTACCAATCATTACTGCAGCGAGAATGATTAAAACAATAGTGACTGTTATAATAATCGAAACTATAATCGCAATATCAAATGCACCCATCCTAAACACCTATGAATGAAATCAAAAAATAAGTTATAAATCTTTATGCTAAATGATCAAGCCTGAAATCAATACCAAGATATTCTGCTTCATCCTCAAGTTCTTCTTCTATTCTTAAAAGCTGGTTGTATTTTGCGTTTCTATCTGATCTTGCTGGTGCACCTGTTTTTATTTGCCCGGCACTTGTTCCTACCACTAGATCTGCAATAAAGCTGTCTTCTGTCTCCCCACTCCTATGGGATACAACCGCGGTCCATCCTTGATCATGTGCCATTTTAATAGCATTTAACGTTTCAGTGACTGAGCCGATTTGATTAAGCTTAATAAGAACTGAGTTTGCAGCACCAAGCTTTATTCCTTTTTGTATGCGTTTTGTATTTGTAACAAATAAATCATCGCCTACAATCTGTACTTTTGTCCCAAGTTTTTTCGTCATCTCAACCCAGCTACCCCAGTCATCTTCTGCAAGACCGTCTTCAATGCTTACAATTGGGTATTTATTACATAAATCAACATAGAAATCAACCATTTCTCCACCAGTAAATGATTTTTTACCAATCTTATATGTTCCATCATAGAAAAACTCGCTGCTTGCAGGATCCATAGCGATTTTTATTTTATCCTCGTATCCTGCTTTATCCACTGCTTTTAGCATAATATCAAAACGATCTTCAACATCTGTCATCTTGGCTGGGGCAAAACCCCCCTCGTCACCGATAAGAGCTCCTCCTGCGCCATATTCTTCTTTTAAAAGATTTGCAAGATGATGATATGATTCAGAGACCATTCTTATCCCCTCAGAAAAACTTTTTGCACCCGTGGGCATCAACATATGCTCCTGAATACTGTTTTCCTGACCCGCATGTTTACCACCGTTTATCACATTGCACATAGGCACAGGAAGCCTATGAGGTATAAGACCAAATATCTCCCCGATGTATTCAAATAAGGCAAGTCCTTTTGAAGCAGCACCTGCTTTGCATACTGCCATACTAGCAGGAAGAATTGAGTTTGCACCCAATTTATCCTTGTTTTCAGTTCCATCAAGTTTGAGCATGATATTATCAATTGTTTCTTGTGACATGGGGTCTAAACCGATAAGCTTTGGAGCAAGGGTTTCGTTTACATTTTTAACTGCCTTGAGAACACCTTTACCCATAAAACGTGATTTATCACCATCACGCAGTTCAAGTGCTTCATGCTGACCAGCACTAGCACCACTGGGCGTCATTGCTCTAAAAACACCCTCATCTGTTACTACATCAACTTCAACAGTAGGGTTTCCCCTTGAATCCAAGACCTCACGAGCTCTTACTTTAAGGATTTCAGACATAAGTTTCTTTCCTCTATTTTCCCCTATATAACTTCATTATATAATAAAATTGTTTTTAAACAAAAAAACGTCTCCCAAAGATTTAACAACAAAAACTCTTTTCCCAGACGCTAAGGTAAAAAATGAACGATTCAATAAACTTTCAATTCCTAGGAGGCGTCGAAGAAGTAGGACGCCTTGCAATGATACTTGAAACAGGTGATATCAAACTCTTATTTGAGTATGGTATGAGCCCAGGTAAACCACCAAGTTATCCTATGCAGCCATCACCAGTAGATATGGTACTGCTCACCCATTCACATCTAGATCACTCAGGGATGATACCCTGGCTTTTTCAAAACTTTGATCAGAACATAATGACCACAAAACTTACAGGAGAAATATCAAATCTTCTTCATAAAGATTCAATTAAAATCGCAAAAAGCGAAGGATATGCAATACCTTATACAAACAATGATGTAAAAGCAGCAAAACATAGTATTCTACCGGTAGCACCCAAACAAACAAAAAAAATCGGTGAGGACCATGAAATCAAATTCCATGATGCCGGGCATATACCCGGTTCTCTTATGTTCGAGCTTATTGGTGATAAAAAAATTCTTTTCACAGGGGATTTCAACACTAATGATACAAGAATCGTAAAAGCTAACAAACCAGTTGATTGTGATATATTATTTCTTGAAGGAACATATGCAGGGCGTGATCATCCAAAAAAAAGAGAAGAAATAGAACAAGAAATGCTCGATAAAATAGATGAAGTAGTAACCCGTGGTGGAACAGCAGTAATGCCTGCTTTTGCAGTATCACGCTCACAAGAACTTGCAATGGTCTTAAGAAAATCAGGTTACAACATCTGGTTTGATGGCATGGGTAGAAAAGTATCAAAAATATTTCTAAAATACCCTAGGTTTTTAAGGTCATCTGCAAATCTTAAAAAAGCGATAAATAAACTAAATTTCATTCATTCAGATCATGGTAGAAAATTAGCATTAAAAAAAGCAGATGTAATACTTACATCCAGTGGTATGATGGATGGAGGCCCTGTTCTTAGCTATATGAATAAATTAAAAGATGATAAAAAAAGCGCAGTAATACTTACAGGTTATCAGGTACCTGATAGTAACGCTCGTCTTTTAGTTGACCATGGAATGCTTAATTTTTATGGTGTAAAAGAAAAAGTAGTCTGCGAAGTCGAATATTTTGATTTCTCCGCTCATGCCGGTCATAGTGATCTTATTGATTTTGCAAAAAAATGCAATCCTGAAAAAATAGTTCTTATGCATAGTGATAATCGTGAAGCACTTGTCAAGCCACTAGCAGAGTTTGCAGAGGTTTATACTCCTTTAACTGGTGAATCTGTAGAGCTTTGACGTAAGTTTTTTACAAAAACTTTTATTTGTAAGTATTTGTATCGACTTTATTTAAGAAAAGGTGAAATAAAGATATGGCTGATATGACTCAGAGGCAAAAATACGATTTGAAACGAAAGCTTGAGGAGCTTAAAAACTGTAAAGGTCGTCATACTGAGCTGATATCTCTTTATATTCCACCTGATAAACAGATTCATGATGTGACTTCTTATCTTAAAAATGAGCTTTCTCAATCTCAGAATATTAAGTCAAAGCAGACTCGTAAAAATGTTCTTTCTGCAATTGAGTCCATTATGAGTAGACTAAAAAACTTCAAGCAGCCACCTGAAAATGGTCTTGTGTTTTTTGTGGGTCACAGAAGCGTTGGTGCAGATCAAACTGAGATGGTTGCATATGTAATTGAGCCACCTCAGAAAATTAATACTTTTTTGTATCGTTGTGATTCTGAGTTTTATCTTGAGCAGCTGGAATCTATGCTTGCTGAAAAAGAGCTTTATGGTCTTTTTCTGATTGATAGACGTGAATGCACAATTGGTATTCTTAAAGGAAATCATGTAGAACTCTTGAAATATATGACCTCGCAGGTACCTGGTAAACATGGTCGTGGTGGTCAGAGTCAACGTCGTTTTGAAAGACTCACTGAGATTGCAGCACATGAGTGGTTTGTAAAATGTGGTGATGTGGCAAGTGAGATATTTCAACAGGAAGAAAATCTCAAAGGCATTCTTGTAGGTGGCCCGGGTCCTACTAAACAATATTTTGTTGAAGAAAACTATCTTCATTATGAGATTCAGGATAAAATAATTGATACTTTTGATACAGGTTATACTGATGAGTTTGG
>CAZQEU010000072.1:5794-6431 GCA_964592335.1 uncultured Thermoplasmatales archaeon | reverse complement strand
GTTTACAAGTTCTCGTACTTTGAACACATCCACGCCTAGGCTTTCACACATAAGTCCTACTTCATTAGCAAATGCGATATTAACATCTCTATACGTGTTTTCAACGACTTTAGCAATTTCAGCAGTGAGACTATCTGTTGGGTGAAGTGTTGATTTTACGATATGTTTATACACATCCATTGCGAGTTTCGTACTTTCTTCATCTATTCCACCAATAATTCGTGGAAGATTTTGAATATTATGAATCAATCGACCCACCATGACTCGCTCATAGGAAAATGCTAAAAAGAAATCAGAACCAGCTTTTATTTTGGATTCTTGTTCAATGATTGGTTTGACGATAAACTCTGTAGTACCTGGAGCAACAGTTGACTCAATAACAACCAAAGTATCCTTCTTGATGTATCTTCCAACTTCTTTACTAACTTCTTTAAGTGATTCATAATGAGGAATTCCTTGTTCATCAGTTGGAGTTTGTACATCTATAAGTATAACATCAGCATCTTTGATTTCCGTGTAATCATCAGTTACACGAAATGAGCCTTTCTTAACAACTCTTTTAATAAGCTCAGAAAGCCCTGGCTCATCTCCACCAATAGGATTTTTACCCTCGTTTAAATAATCTATTTTCCAACCT
>CAZQEU010000072.1:0-5784 GCA_964592335.1 uncultured Thermoplasmatales archaeon | reverse complement strand
ATACTCTTTAACATCAGCAAGAAGCGCAGCAGCAGGTATTCCAACATAACCCATTCCGATAACTACTATTTTTTTTGGCATAATAATGGCTGCAATAACAGAAGGTTTAATATAATTTTCTCAAAGAGGAATATAACAAAAAATCCTATTTCCTATTTGAATATAATTTTTTAATTACATTAAAATTCTGCTGAAAAAAGGAAGGTACTATTGTATGAGATCTATTTAGAAGCCAGTCTTTATAATTAGAAGTCCAATTGTTTGTGTGGATTAAGCTATAAATCAATGGATAAGAATTTTTTTTTATAACATTTATAAGATTTAATGTGTCAGATAAGTTGTTCCATGAACCTCCTGAATCGGATATATAATAACAACCATTAAAATCGATTGACAAGTAGGCTTCACCAACCAATCCCAAATCTTTAAAGTTATACTTTTTCCAGATATCCCCGTTGTATTGGTTTTTAAAAGGATTTCCATGGGCACATATACTTTCTACATTGCAAAATTTTCTGAATAGATCTAGATTCTTTTTAAATAATTTAAAAGCTTTTTCAAAATCCCCATCAGTGTCATTTAAAGTTTCATAGTGATAGCCGACTTCATGTCCCATATCCTCAATTTTTTTTATTATGTGTGGTTTAAAACAAAAAGATTTTTTCCGAAAATAATAGGTTGATTTTATGTCATAACTATTTTCGATACTTGCCATTCTAATTGCATCCTCTGCTTTACCATCAACATCATGTCTTAAAATTATTTTTTTATCATTGTACCCTTTAGAGAGGATGTAATTCTTTACAGTAACTACTTTGTAATTTGAACTACTAATAGCTTTACAGAGCTTATCATACATTTGTTCAGTATAGTCTAACATAATTTTGCCATCTTACCGTTTAAAGTTTATACCTTTGTTTAATTGAAATTATCAATATTAAAGTTGATCTCATTAATTTTTTTATATTTTCAAATCTAAAATGAAAATGGTAATATTATTTATAGGTTTACTTGCATTTGCCCTTATTTTCTTACATAGGATGAAAGTAATATGAAAAAAATACTTCCAAACTTTATAATTGTAGGAGCCCCAAAAGGAGGGACCCGTTCTTTAATAAATAATTTATCAGAACATCCAAATGTGTTTACTGTAGAACCTCAAACTTTTTTTTTTGATAGGAATTTTGAAAAAGGGTTAGAATACTATTCTAAATTTTTTAATGATTGGGATGATGAAGAGGCTATAGGTGAAAAAACTCCTTCTTATTTGGCTAGCCGAAAGGCCCCAAAAAGAATTTACGATACTATACCCAATGTGAAACTTATTTTTTTATTAAGAGACCCCGTAAAAAGAGCATATTCTGATTGGAGGATGGATTACACCTCTGGAAGAGAGTTCAGATCATTTGAAGACACATTAAAATGGGAGATACAAGGACCAGAAAAAGTTGTGAGATTTAAAAACAACACAAAGTATTTAGATATCGGAAAATACGCGGATCATATTGTGCGATATTTAAAATATTTTCCAAAGAGTCAAATGCTATTTATTATTTCAGAAATATTCAGGAAAAATAAAGTTGAAACTTTAAAAAAGGTTTTTTCCTTCCTAGAGGTAAGTCCAGATATTAAAATTTCAATTCCAAAAGAATATAATGTTGGAGGATTTCAGAAAAGTAAAATAGTCCAGTTAGGTCTTGGTTTCATGAATGTGTTAAATTTAGATAATAATCCTTTTTCTAAGGATTTTTACAAAAGAATGAAATCATATAATTTAACTGGTAAAAGAATACCCATGAGAGAAGAAACGAAAGATTACTTGAAAAAGTATTATAAGCCCTACAATGAAAGGCTCTCCAGATTTATAAATATTAATCTTAAGGATTTATGGTTATGATGATAGTAAAACAGAATTTAAGTGTAAAGTTTAGTTTTCAGTTATTTTTAATTAGGGCTAATTTAAAGCAAATCTTTTGAAATCTACTGAATGGATAATTTTCTATATGAGCAAGCAAAGCCTAGCTAGAGATATCCCTATATGTTACGTTCTAATAACAACCCTTTTTCTATGATATATTGTAAAGAAATTGTAACATAATTAGAAAGATTTAAAAATTTTCCATTATGTGTATTTATGATAGTAGAGCATTAGTATTATATAATGTTTTTAGATTGACCCTTACTGTTATGAAAGTTTTGATGACCCTTGCCAATCCTTTTACAAATGATCCCAGGGTTTACAATGAAGCAAAGTCCCTTGTTGAAGCAGGACATGATGTAACTGTTTTTGCCTGGAATAAAACAGGTCAGCACAAAAAAAACGAAACAAAGGATGGTATAAAGGTAATTAGAAGTTCTAAATCAAAATTTATGGATATATTACCTTTTGATATCTTCAGATTACATTGGTGGTGGAGAAAAGGATACAAAGATGCGATAAAATTGTTTGAAAAAAAAGGTTTTGATGTTGTACATTGCCATGATCTTTCATCACTTCCTATTGGTATAAAATTGAAGAAAAAGTTCGGTGTTAAACTTGTGTATGATGCACATGAAATTTGGGGATATATGGTATCTCGGGATTTACCAAAAGCATGGGCCAATTACTATCTACGGAAGGAGAAAAGAATAATAAAAATTGTTGATGAAATTATAACGGTTAACGAACCTTTAAATCATTATGAATGCTAAATCATTGCAAAGTAAAGAGTATGAACCGCCAAATAATAAACAATTCACTATTTGTTACATTGGAGGAATTAGTAAACCAAGATTTTTATTAGAACTCGTTGATGTTGTTAAGACATTAAATGATGTTCACTGCGTTATTGCCGGCTCTGGAAGTAAAAAAACGTATGTTAATGAGTTAAAGGAAAAATGTTCAAAAGTAGATAATGTTGAGTTCATTGGAAAAATTCCAATGGATGAAGTGATACCAATGACAAAGAAATCTAATGTCGTTGTTTGCATGTTTGATCCAAATGATAAAAATAGTAAGGTTGGTCTTCCAAATAAAGTATTCGAATCTATGGTTGCTGGAAGGCCGATCATCGCTTCAAAGGAGGTGTATTTAGGTAAATTCGTTGAAAAAGAAAATATTGGTTTATCGGTACCTTTTGATAAAAAATCTTTGAGTAAAGCAATTATAACACTTAGAGATAATCCCCATCTTTGTGATAAACTTGGTCGGAATGCTTTAAATGCTGCTATTGACCAATATAATTGGGATGTACAAGAACGGAAATTATTACAATTGTATGAGAGAGTGGGAAATTGAAGATTGTTAGTATCGTTGGGGCTCGTCCTCAATTTATCAAATGTGCGCCTGTTTCTAAAGAGTTAAGAAAAAATCATCAAGAGATTCTTGTTCATACGGGTCAGCATTATGATGATGAAATGTCTAAACTTTTTTTTGATGAACTTGATATTCCAAAACCAGATTATAACCTTGGTGTTGGTTCTGGACTACATGGGGAGCAGACTGGTAAAATGCTTATCGAAATTGAAAAGATTTTGTTAGATGAAAAACCTGATTTTGTTTTAATTTATGGTGACACGAATTCAACAGTTGCTGGTGCTCTTGCTGCTGCAAAATTACATATTCCTGTTGGGCATGTTGAATCAGGACTTCGAAGTTTTGATAGATCCATGCCTGAAGAAATTAATCGAGTTGTTTCTGATCATGTTTCAGATATTTTGTTTGTTCCAACTCAAACTGCACAGATAAATCTACAAAAGGAAGGGATAACTAAAGGTGTTTTTAATACAGGAGATGTAATGTATGATGCATTACTTTCAAATATTGAAATTGTTGAAAAACATTCCAAGATTTTATCGAAATTAAAACTAAAATCAAGAGATTATTTATTAGCAACAGTTCATAGGCCTTCAAATACCGATAGTAAAAAGAATTTAGAAAATATTCTTTCTGCATTTTCAAAAATCGAGAAAAATATTGTTTTTCCAGCGCATCCTCGAACTTTAAAATATATAGAAAAATATAACTTAAAGGATAAAGTTGGGGAAAATGTTATACTTATTAAACCAGTAGGTTATCTTGATTTTCTCATGCTTGAAAAAAATTCTTTAAAAATTTTGACTGATTCGGGCGGCATCCAAAAGGAAGCATATATGTTAAAGATACCTTGTATAACATTAAGAGAAAATACAGAGTGGATTGAAACTGTTCGTGATGGTTGGAATGATTTAGTTGGTGCAGACGAGCAACGTATTATAAATGCGGTTCATAGTTTTTCACCAAAGAAGAAACAAAACAATTATTTTGGTGATGGAAACGCAAGCAAAAAAATCAAAGAAATTATAGAAATACAAATTTCTTAATTAAAAAATAATAGAGTTGATTAATTACAATTAGTTTAGAAAAAGTAACAAAAAAAATAAGTACATCAGTATTATTCAGGGCATTGTTATGACTCTTAAAATAGGTGTTATTGGCATTGGAGCAATGGGAAAGAATCATGCCCGGGTTTGTGCTGAGTTAGAAAATGTTGAACTTGTTGGTATCGCTGATAAAGATAAGAATACTGTTGAAAAAATTGCTCATCGTTTTGATGTACCTGCATTTACAGATTATAATAAGTTATTTCCTTTAATTGATGCAGTCGTTATTGCGACTCCAACAATAACGCATTTTGATATTGCAATGGATGCTATTACAGCAGGTAAGCATATTTTAATAGAAAAACCAGTGTGCGACACTGTTGAAAAAGGAAAGAAATTAATCAAGAGCTCGAATGATGCCGGTGTTGTTTTTGCGGTTGGTCACATTGAACGTTATAACCCTGTTGTTTCATTTATGAAAAATGCGTTGAATAAAGGTCATTTTGGTGAATTAATAGCAATTAGTTCTAAAAGAGTAAGTAATTTTCCTGGAAGAATTCGTGATGTTGGTGTTATCTTTGATTTTGGTGTGCATGATATCGATGTTATGCGTTATCTTGGCGGTGAAGTAAAATCTGTGTATGCAAGAGCCGATCGATTTAATAAAAAAATAAAGTACGAGGATCACGCAACAATTATACTTAATTTTACAAATGAGTTATGTGGTGTTGTTGAAGTGAATTGGTTGACACCGATGAAGATTCGTAAACTTAGTTTAACATGTGATAAAAGTTTTGTTGAAGCTGATTTTATAAATCAATCAATTCAAACATCTACCTCATCTTTTGAAAAGGTTGATGATGCTAATTTACATGATGTTCCTATTCAAAATCAAATATCAACAATGGATTTACAGAATACAGAAAAAAGAACCATTGAAAAACGAGATATCTGATTTTGCAGATGCGATTAATAAAAATAAAAAACCATTGGTAACTGGATATGATGGAGTAAAAGCTGTAGAAATCGCTGAAGCAGCAGTTCAATCTGCTAAAACCGGAAAGGTGATTAGTATTGATTCATGAATCCGCTTATGTTGAAGAAGGAGCAACGATTGGTGAAAACACTAACATTTGGCATTTTGCTCACGTGCGAAAACAAGCAGTAATCGGAGACAATTGTAATATTGGTAAAGATGTCTATATAGACATCAATGTAAAGATTGGAAATAACTGTAAGATCCAAAATTTTGCAACACTATATCATGGTCTTACTATGGGTGATGATGTGTTTGTTGGCCCGCACGTCTGTTTCACTAATGACATTTATCCTCGAGCAGAAGTATGGTCAGATGAAAAAGTTGCAAAAACGATTGTAAAAGATGGTGCTAGTATTGGTGCAAACTCTACAATTGTTGCAGGAGTAACCATTGGAACATATGCA
>CAZQEU010000071.1:0-6653 GCA_964592335.1 uncultured Thermoplasmatales archaeon | reverse complement strand
GGTTGCCTGTAGTCTATACCATTTATTTTGTATACACTCATCCAGTTTTCTGAATGAATACATCCTTCAACGGATATTTCTGTTGAAGTTAGTCCTTCTATTTCCTGGATTATTGTCTCATTTGTACCATCGCAATCATAATCATAAGCAGATATTGCTGTGTGTATGTACCAATTGGGGCCAAAATGAAGTTCGGTATCATTTAATTCAAAGAACCTAGCTCCATGACCTAAGGTTCCTTCGATATATTCAGAGCTATTTCCCTTGCATATACCAAGCATATCTCTAAATCTGTTTCTAATTCTTTTAATAAGCCCTGTTCTACTATACATTTTTTCAGTAGTTTGTGCTTGTACAATCATGCTTAATCCTAAAAATAACATTATTGCAACTACAGTTATTGCTAGTATTTTTTTCATAGTTATCTAACCAATTCTTTATATTGATAATTATATAAAATACTTGTTATAACAATAAAGGCTCCAAAATCTTATTATAAGATTTTTAATTCAAGTAATGTTCAAGGATGCTGATATTATATGATCAAAATAACTGGTAAGAATTTTATCGCAGGAGAAAGATCATCCAAAGGAAACGACTTATACGCAAGTTTTAATCCTAAAACATTAGAAGAAACAAATGTAAAATTTACTGATGCAACAAAAGAAGAAATAGAAAATGCTCTAAATAAAGCAGAAGAAGCATTTGACAATATTTCAAAAGAAAAAATACCCGTTTTTTTAAAAGAAATATCAAAACAGATAATGAAACTTGGAGATCAACTGCTTGAAACAGCAGATATAGAAACATCTCTTGGAATCCCTCGACTCGTAAACGAACGAAAAAGAACATGTAACCAGCTGAAAGCTTTTGCAGATTACATTAAAAAAGACGGATATCTTGAAATATCACTGGATAAAAAAGATTCAAAAAGAACTCCACCAAAACCGGATATTAGAAGGATGTTGATACCAATCGGACCTGTAGTTGTTTTTCCTGCAAGCAATTTTCCCTTTGCCTTTGGAGTATGCGGCGGAGATACCACATCAGCACTTGCCGCAGGATGCCCCGTTGTTGTAAAAGCACATCCCTCACATCCCATGACATCTGAGCTTTTTGTATATGCTGTAAACAAAGCAATTGATACATGTGATTTTCCAAAAGGCATTTTTTCAATGATCCATGGCAAAAACGTAGAAGTATCAAAACAGCTTGTTCTTCACCCAAAAGCAGAAGCAATAGGTTTTACCGGATCACTTTCAGCAGGAAGAGCAATATATAATTTAGCAGCATCACGTGAAAAACCAATACCCGTATTTGCAGAGATGGGTAGTATAAACCCGATTTTTATTTGGGACATAAAAGACGATACATCCGAACAAATTGCATCATCGATTACGCTTGGAACAGGACAATTCTGTACAAAACCTGGTGTTATATTCGTAAAAGAAAAAGAATCTGAAAAACTAATAAATAGCGTAATTGAGAAAATAAAAGAAAAAAATCCCGGGCTGCTTCTTAACGAAAATATTAGAGAAAACCTCTTAGAGACGGTAAATAAAACTAAAGAAACAAATAATGTTGAACTCCTCTTTGGAGGATGCAGAATAGAAAACAAAAATGCTTTTGAAAACACAGTTTTTGTAACAAACTCAAAGACATTTTTGAATGATAAAAACATTCAAAAAGAACATTTCGGCCCAGTTGTAATATTTGTAAAATGTAAAGACAATAATGAATTTTTAGAAATTGCAAAAAATCTTGAGGGACAGTTAACAGGCACAATTCATGTCAAAGATAAAAACATCAAAGAAATAAAGACCTTGTTTTCATCTCTTACTAAAAAAGTTGGCAGAATAATAATAAACGGTGTTCCAACAGGCGTTGAAGTATGCGAGTCGATGAACCACGGCGGACCCTATCCTGCAACAACATCAATTCATTTTACATCTGTTGGAATGTATGCTGTTAAAAGATTCTTAAGACCCATTGCTTTTCAGAATACACCTAAAAAGTTATTACCTGAGGAGCTGAAAAAAGAATAGTGCATTGCATAACTTTTTTATTCTTCCTTTTGTTTCAAAACAAAATATCTTATGCAAAAAATCTTTAGAATATGGATGATAGTAATATTTATTCTTTCACTTATAGCTGCATTTATTGTTGATAAAAGCTCAATATTTTTCGGTTTTTTAATTCTACCCTTATTGATTATAACAGGTATAATTATAGTATTTGGCTCATTGAGAGACTAAAAAAAGATTTAATCATTTATTTTTACTTTGCTTTTTTTAATAGGTTTTATTTTTTTATGCTTTATTTTTTCTAAAGGCTCGATTAGTATTCCAAGTGATCTTATTTTCCCACCACTTTTTGCAATGACAAGGTTTTCTTTTGTAACACGGAAGTTTCCTACTCTATAATTAAAGAACCTTTGAAGTGTGGCACTTATCGGATTGTCTTTGTAGTATATTTTTCCCTCAGGTGTTCTTTGGAATATACGCCCATCTGTATCAATCTGGTATTCATCACCAAGGTAGAATTGTTCAACCCATGGATTTTTGGGTTTTAATGCATGTGCTGAAAAAGTTCCAACTATTTCATGATCATACATATGTCGGAATTGCAGAAGTTTTTCATCTGTTGTTTTTCTTGCAAGTAGTATATGTATATCTGCATCATCAGGTAGTCTTACCGCACGTCCTATACTTTGTATATGATATGCTTCTGTAATTGCAGTACTTACAATTATTAAGCATTTAATGTTTCTTTTATCATATCCTTCTGCTAGCATTCCAACTGAGATTAATGCATGGATTTTATCATTTTGGAAATCATCTAGTGCTTCTTCATCTTGTTTTTCACTATGATACACTGGGTGTCCTGTAATTTTTGAGATATGATCTGCTTGTTCTATTCTTTTACATATTACAAGAGTTGGTCTGCCTTTGTTTTGTTTTAAAAGATTAATTGCTTTTGGAATACGGTTTTCTGCTAAGTATACTATACTTCTTCTTTTAAAAATCATGTAATCTAGTTGCTGTCTGAGATGTCCTCTCTCACTTTCATTATCCGCGCGTCTCATACGACCCAATAGTTTTCCTATCGCCTCAGAATTTTCTTCGTAATTCATGCGTTCTGTATGATTCAATTCTATTGGATGGAAAAAAACAGTGAAATCACTTACATGTGCTTCTCTTAATGGAACCTCAAGTATTATTCCGCCACAATACTCTATACATGCTTTGTTTGGTGTCGCAGTTAATCCTAAAATATTTTCATAATTTATGTTTTCATAAATATTTTTAAAAACAGGGCTGGTGCTACGATGACATTCATCTACTACCAACAGCTCGCATTTCAGTCCTTTTGATCTTTCTTTTGAGAGTATATGAAATGTTTCTACTTTTACAAATTCTAAACCATGTTTTTTAAGTTCTTCTGTCCACTGGGATTTTAGTTTACGTGTTGGTACTGCTACTATAACATTTTTGTAATCTTTATCTTTGATTAACAGCATAGTTGCATATGTTTTTCCAGTTCCGGCAAATGCTTTAATTACTCCTTTACCACGGTAGATTCGTATCATTCGGCTTTGCCATTCATATGGTTCATATTTCATAGTTATCAATTAATTGGATTATTCAACCTAAGGGCTAACATGTACGTGTTAAAATAAGTTATGACTAAAAAATTGTAAGAATACTCTGATTTTATGTTTATTTATTTTAAAAATTGTTATTTTTAAAAGAAATATTTAACTATAGAATAACTATTTCTTTTTGTAAGGATATGACGATGAAGGATATTAAAAGAATAATTATTCCTGTTGATAATACTGAAGACTCTAAAAAAGCTGTTGAGAAAGGTGCTTATCTTGCAAAGATACTTGGTGTCGAAGCAAAGATAATAACTGTAAATGATACACATCAGTTTATATCCTCTGTAATAATTGAAGAAAAACTTAAGAAAGAAACACAGGTGTTCTTGGATAATTTTAAAAAAATAGCTGAGACTTTTGGAGTGAAAATAGATACTCAGCTTATAAGTGGTAAACCCGCTGAAGAAATCATTAATTTTGTAAAAAATGATGATTTGATCATAATGGCCCATCATGATAGAACAAAGGGCATTGACAAAGCAATTGAAAAAAGTGTTTCAAAAGAAGTTGTACAAAGAGCACCTTGCTCTGTATTTATTGTAAAATCAAAAAAATAAAAAAATATGAAGGAAAAAATTATTTTTTCTTCTTTTTGTCTTTTTTATCGTCTTTTACAGTAAAATCTGCATCTACTGTTTTTGCTTTGTCTCCACCGCTTGGATGTCCAGACCATGATTCATCAGATCCAGTTTTTTGCTGCTGCTGTTGAGCGCCACCTGCTGCTTGTTGCTGTGCTGCTTGCTGATAAATCTTGGTTGATACTTTTTGCATAGTCTCTGATAAGGCATCTGTTTTTTCTTTGATTTTATCTGTGTCATCACCACTTAGTGCTTCTCTCAGATCTTTTAATTTAGCTTCTATCTCTTTTTTATCATCATCTGATATTTTGTCTTTCAGCTCATCAAGTGTCTTCTGTGTACTGTTTGCTAGTGCATCTCCATTGTTTCTGATATCTACTTTTTCTTTACGTTTTTTGTCTTCTTCTTCATGTTCTTCTGCTTCTTTTTTCATTTTGTCTATTTCAGAATCTGATAGTTTTGTTGAACCAGTGATTCGTATGGATTGTTCTTTACCTGTTCCCTTGTCTTGTGCTTTAACGTTTAGTATTCCATCTGCATCAATGTCAAATGTTACCTCTATCTGTGGAACGCCTCTTGGTGCGGGTAGTATTCCATCTAAATGAAAGCGCCCTAGGCTTTTGTTATCTGCCGCCATTGGTCTTTCTCCTTGCAGCACATGTACTTCTACACTTGTCTGATTATCTGCTGCAGTTGAAAATATCTTGCTTTTCTTTGTTGGAACTGTTGTGTTCCTCTCAATCAGTGGTGTTGCAACCCCACCAAGTGTTTCTATGCTAAGAGTAAGCGGTGTTACATCTAACAAAACTATGTCTTTGTCAACTTCACCAGATAGCACTCCTGCTTGTATCGCAGCACCAATAGCCACACATTCCATCGGGTCAACATCGCGTTTTGGTGGTTTTCCAAAGATTTCTTCTACTTTCTTTTTTACAAGTGGAATACGAGTTGTTCCACCAACTAATACTACATGATCGATATCGCTTGCTTTGAGTTTTGCATCTTTTAGTGCTTGTTTGCATGGTTTTTCTGTTTTATCTACAATATTACCTATTATATCTTCAAATTTAGCACGATTCAATTTCATTTCTAAATGTTTCGGCTCATTATCCATCACTGTAATATATGGAAGATTGATTTCTGTTTGTTTTGTAGAAGATAACTCCATTTTTGCTTTTTCTGCAGCCTCAGTTAGTCTTTGCAAGGCTTTTGCGTCTTTTCTAAGATCTACATCATTTTGTTTTTTAAATTCATCTGCTAAATAATCTACTAGTGCCTGATCCATATCAGAGCCGCCTAGCTTTGTATCTCCATTTGTGCTAAGTACTTCAAATACCCCTTCACCGACTTCCATAAAGGTTATATCAAATGTACCGCCACCAAAATCATATACAGCGATTTTATGATCACCTTTCTTATCAAGTCCATATGCAAGACTTGCAGCGGTTGGCTCATTTAAAATACGTTTAACATTAAGCCCTGCGATTTTTCCCGCATCTTTTGTTGCCTGTCGTTGATCATCATTGAAATATGCTGGTACCGTAATTACTGCTTCAGTGACTTTTTCCCCAAGAAATTCGTCTGCATCTTTTTTGATTTTCTGAAGAATAAATGCACTAATTTGTTCGGGGCTATAGGATTTACCATGAAGTTTAACTTTATCACCGGTACCCATCTTTCTTTTTATACGATGAACTGTTCCTTCAGTATTGGTGACTGCTTGTCTTTTTGCAGGTTCACCTACTAGTTTTTCTCCATCCTTTGTAAAAGCTACAATTGATGGAAAATAGGTCTGTCCCTCAGCACTTTTTATAATAGTTGGTTTACCAGCTTCCATTACGGCTACTTCGGAATTTGTAGTACCTAAATCAATTCCAATTATTTTTGCCATATATATTTCACCTCTTTTAATTCTCATCTTTGTTTTTTGCAACAATTACATGAGCAGGTCTAAGCAGTTTATCTCCTAGAAGATATCCTTTTTTGACCTCCTCAACAATTGTATTATCCTTACAATCATTTTTTTCAATTGTAGTTACTGCATGATGAATGTTATGATCAAAACATTCCCCTATGCATCTTATTGGTTTGATTTCTTCTTTTTCAAAGAAATTATTAATGTTTTTTAGTAGTAATTTTAAACCCTTTTTTGGGTTTTTATCCTCATATGCTTTTTTCAATAATTCATGTAAATCTAATAATTCTTCCAAATATTTTTTCCTGGTTTCTTCTTCACGACACATTATTTCTTTTTGCATTCTTTTTTGATAATTTTGAAGCTCGGCCAGTGTTCTTAGTATTTTATCATCTTTATTTTTTATTTCTTCTCTTAATTCATTTATTTGATTTTCTAAATCTTTTGTTTTAGTTTCATCTTTTTTTTTGGATTTTTTGTTCTTTTTCTCTTTAGAGTT
>CAZQEU010000070.1:0-7099 GCA_964592335.1 uncultured Thermoplasmatales archaeon | reverse complement strand
ATGGTCAATCTGAAGAAAACCTCAGAAAGATTTTTGAGGAAGCAGAAAAAAATGCGCCAAGTATCATATTTATCGATGAGATAGATGCTATAGCACCAAAACGCTCTGAGGTACACGGTGAGGTAGAACGCCGTGTGGTATCACAGATGCTTACCCTTATGGATGGTTTGAAGGGACGTGGGAAACTAATTGTGATTGGTGCTACAAATCTACCTGATGCCCTTGATCCTGCTCTTCGTCGTCCAGGTCGTTTTGATCGGGAAATAATAATCGATGCTCCTGATAGAGAAGGCCGTAAAGAAATCCTTCAGATACATACCCGGGGTATGCCTCTACAAGATGATGTGAAACTTGAAGATCTTGCTGAGTTTACTTATGGTTACGTGGGAGCAGATCTTGCTGCTCTTGCAAGAGAAGCTGCGATGAGTGCTTTGAGAAGATATTTACCAGAAATTGATTTGGAAAAACCAATTCCTGTTAAGATTCTTGAAAAAATGGAAGTGACTCTTGATGATTTTAAAAATGCTCATCGTGGGATAGAGCCTTCTGCAATGCGTGAGTTTTTAGTTGAAGTACCGAAAGTCTCTTGGGACGAGGTAGGTGGTCTTGAAAACGCTAAACAACAGTTGAAAGAAGCAGTTGAGTGGCCTCTTACAAAACCTGATGTTTTTGATAATATGGGTATAAAGCCTCCTAGAGGAGTTCTTTTATATGGTCCGCCTGGTACTGGTAAAACTCTTCTTGCAAAAGCAGTCGCACACGAGTCAAAAGCCAACTTTATCTCCATTAAAGGACCTGAAGTGATGAGTAAATGGGTCGGAGAAAGTGAAAAAGCAGTTCGTGAATTATTTAAAAAAGCAAAACAAGTCGCTCCGACCATTGTGTTCTTAGATGAGTTAGATAGTATAGCACCGATGCGTGGCACAGATACGGGAAGTCATGTTACAGATAGTGTTGTTAACCAGCTTCTCACAAGTATTGATGGTCTTGAGAGTATGGAGGGTGTCGTTGTGATTGGTGCTACAAATAGACCTGATATAATAGATCCTAGTCTGCTTAGACCAGGTCGTTTTGACAGGCTTGTACTGATTCCCTCACCTGACGAGAAGGCAAGACTTGAAATATTTAAGATTCACACAGAAAAGATGCCTCTTGGCAAAGATGTTGATTTGAAAGAGTTTGCAAAGGCCTGCGAGAGTTATTCTGGTGCTGACATTGAGGCGCTGTGCCGTGAGGCTGCTATGATTGCTATCCGTGAAAATGATAAAATTAAAAAAATTAGTAAGAAACATTTTGATACTGCTATGGAATCTGTACGTGCTTCTATTACACCTAACATCATTAAATTCTATGATAAAGTATCAGAAACATTAGGAAGTGGAATCGCCAAAAAGGATAAAAGCGAAAAAGATATTCAATATATGTAATAATATTTGATATAAATATAAAAGGAGGGTGAAAAATATATGAAGATAACAGAAAATGAGCTTAGAGGAAAAACAGTAATGAGTGAGGAAGGGTTATACCTTGGTGTTCTGAGAAACTCAACTGTTGATACTCGTACAGGTAACCTTGACGGTATTCTTGTTGAGCCTTCAGATGATGTAGATCCTAGGCTTTATCACTTGGATAAAGAAGGCCATCTAGTATTTCCATTTGACTCAATACGATCAGTAAAAGATGTTATAATTATAGGGGGACAGTAACCTCCTAAAAATATTTTTTTAATTTGCTTTTTAATTTTAAGTTATAAAAAATCGTAGTTTTTTTGTATGAGGGGGACCCCTTTATTTCGTTTGGAAACTGTTTTTGTGAGTAGTCAAAAAATTTTAGAAAATAATACGATGAGTATACCCAGATAGTTATGTTTTTTAAAGTATTTTAATTCTTTGATTTTTAAAATTATATTAATAGAAAAATTAATAGATGAAAATGCAAAGATTTATAAGTTCCACTGGAAATAAAGGCCTTGGTCTTTGTTGGTTCATATGGAGGATATAAGGAGAAAAACAAACGAATAAACTTTTATATCAATTCGTTGATTACAAAGGTCCAAATTAATGGGGAGGAATGAGTTTTATTGCAAAAAATACGGTAAACAGTGATATATTCGGTAAACTTCTAAGCTGCGATGGAGTATTTATAAACCGAGAGGCAATGCGCCCTACTTTTATGCCTGACATACTACCCCATCGTGATAGAGAAATAGATAATCTTGCATCAATTCTTGTGCCCGCCCTCCGTGATGAGACACCATCCAATGTTTTTATATATGGTAAAACGGGGACTGGAAAAACAGCGGTTACAAAATTTATTGGCAGAGAATTACTTACAAAAGGAAGCCAAATAGGAAAAAAAGTAAATTTTATTTATATTAATTGTGAAGTGGTTGATACACATTATAGAGTACTTCAAAACATAGCAAACCATTTCATAAATGATTGGGATGAACGCATTCCTTTTACAGGATGGCCCACCGATGAAGTTTATTCAAAGCTTAAAATAATGATTGAAAAACACGGTGGAGTGATTGTCATAATACTTGATGAAGTCGACAAGTTAAAAGGCGATGAGGTATTGTACAATCTCAGTCGTATCAATACAGAGCTCAAAAACGCCAAAGTAAGCATTGTCGGCCTTTCAAATGATTTAAAATTTACAGAGTTTTTAGATCCTCGTGTGAAATCATCTCTTGGTGAAGAAAACATGATCTTTCCACCATATGATGCAGGTGAACTTCAAGATATCTTAAATCAAAGAGTTGAAATCGCTTTAAAACCAGATTGTGTAGACAGTGATGTCGTGCCTCTCTGCAGTGCCCTTGCCGCTCAAGAGCATGGCGATGCAAGACGCGCGTTAGATCTTCTTCGTATGAGCGCTGAGCTTGCTGATCGTGCAAAATCACCAAAGATAACTAAAAAACATGTTCGACTCGCACAAAACAAAATCGAGATTGATAGGATAATAGAGGTTGTAAGAACACTACCCACACAATCTAAAATTATTCTACTTGCTATTATATTTCAGGATAAACACAATAAAAAAATGGATACAACAGGGGCGATTACCACAGGTGAGGTATATGAAATCTACAAAGACCTCTGCAAAAGAACCAGAACAGATAGACTTACACAAAGACGTGTCGCAGACCTTATCTCTGAGCTTGATATGCTCGGTATAATCACCGCGCGTGTTATATCAAAGGGCAGGTACGGACGCACACGTGATATTAAAATATCTTCCTCCTCTGAAGATATTATGAATATACTTGAAGAAGATGACGTGGTAGATGAGCTTTCTAATTATAAGTTTAGAGGACAAACCCGCCTCATCTAATTTTTTTTAAACACTCAGCCCATGTGTTCAAATTCCTTCCCCTGCATTCATTTTAGTTAAAATAGTTGTCCCAGTTTTTGAAATAATGGATTTAATATTGAAAAACTCAGGTTCAACATTACTAAGAAACCAAGCATGAATATAGCAAGTGTCTCTGCGAAAAATTTATTATAAAAAAAGAAAACAAATAAAGAAGAGATTATTGCAAAGCAAATCCATAAAATTGGCAGATGCTGAAGCTTCAACTTTTTTTCAAAAGTATTTTTCTCTTTTGTTAAAAGTTGCTTTTCCAGATTCCATGCTGTAAAAACAAAAAATATAGTTTCTCCTAATACAAGTATTATCAAAGCTATTGCAATGGAAAAATGATGTTCTAATTTCAAATTAGAGCGGGCTATTGCCGAAGCTATCACGGCTATCACCACACATAGTTGGATTATACTATAAATACGAAGTTTTTTACGTGCAATCATTCTCAACGTCTGAACATTTGTGCGATACCATTTCATCGATTTATTTAATTCGTCATTAAAATTACCAATCTGCCCTACCAAAATAGAAATTATGATTACCCAAAAGATAAGATTATGTGAATATGTAATTATCTCTGCCATATAAAGAAAAAGTACTATACCGGCTATTGCTATAAATGGTATAATAAAATACCATAGAATTTTTTCTTTTATGGTTGCGGGTGTTTTCATCCCAGTCTCCTCAAAAACATAAAATAAAATGTTTCTTTATAAACTTATGCTGTTTCATGTCCAACAGGAGAAACAATTAATTTTTTGCCATTAAAATGCAGTTCAAATCCCTTCCCCTGCATAACTTTTATTTCAAAGGATAGAAAATTATAAGTTCATATACTTTATTTTATTTTTCTGTGATGGGATGTTTAAAAAAATATTGATGATTATTTTGTTATTTTTTTTCGTATTTACTTTTTCAGTTTCTGTAGATGGTAAAACGATTTATGTCGACGATGATGGAACAGTAGATTATACAAGTATTCAAAGTGCTATAAATGCTGCAAGTAATGGAGATACGATTGAGGTAAATGAAGGTAATTATTATGAAAATATTGTTATTAATAAATCGATAAATATTATTGGCGAACATAATCCTTCTGAGGATAAATTATCTTGTATCTATAATGAAAATAATGAAAATGCTGTAACAATCTTATCTAATAATGTAAATTTTAGTGGTTTTTACATAGAAAATAAATATGAAAGGTTTGGGATTACTGGGGAGTTTATTAATGATATAAATATTTTTAATAATTCCATAGAACAAGAGACCGATGGGATTCATTTTGAAAATTTTTATAATATTAATATTTCAAATAACGTTATCTCAAATTTTGGTAGGGCCGGTATTCGTCTTGCAGGTTCTAATCAAAGTAATTCAATTGTGATGAATAATAAAATTAAGAATTCAAAAGCAGATGGAATTAGTATAGTAGATTCAAATGATATAATTATAAAAAATAATCAAATAATTGAAAATGAAAAAGGCATAGGAGTATTGGATTCTTTTAGTATTTTAATATCAAATAATACAATTATAAGCAATATAAACGCAATAAAGCTAATTAAAACATCAGATGTTATAATTATAAATAACGATATTTTGGATAATAAAAAAACTGGGATTATATTACATCGAACAGATACTACTCAAATAGAACTGAACAATATAAAAAACAATCTGGTTGGAATTAACATCTCTAAATATTGTTCAGATAATAAGATATCAAATAATAATATTTTCTTAGATAATAACGTTGACATATATGGTAAACATATCGAAAATAAAGATGTTTATGAATTTTTTTCTTTTATGAGTTATATCTTTTTATTTTTTGCAATAATTTACACAATAACTATGTACATATTGCAAGGTAAGATTTTCTCTATTTTAAAAAACAAACATTCTGAGGAATTTAATAAACTTCCAAAAAACGGAGAAGGTAAAATTCTTAGAATTAAAGCAAATTGGCATATTTTAAGAAACAGAATAAAACCAGGTAGTGATAATAGTTTAAAGAAGTATATTTTATTTTTTAAAGGGGCGTGGATTGTAGGAATTATAATTCTTTTAACATTGCTAGTTATTTTATTGATTTTAGTATTTTTATGATTTTTTTTCTAACAGGGGAAACAACTGTTATTACGCCGGTGTTTTGGAGTTCATATCCCTTCCCCTGCAAACTTATTTTCATAGAAATAAATAAGTGTGAAAACTATATTTTTTAAAAAAATAGAATTGTGAGGGGGAATTAGGTGTTTTTTATTAGATTTTTTTGTTATTATGTGTTGATAATGTAAACTGTGTTTGGTTCCCCTCAAAACCCAAACACCATTTCACATTTGAGGAATCGGATAATGGAAGACCCATCCTTTAACCCAGAACATTGGTCCACCAAACTCCCCCAAAACGAGTAATGTAATATTTTGGTTATAAAGTTTTATAATTTTTCAAAAAACTTTTTTTAAAAAGAACCCATGAAAACATATATTATACCAGCAAGCAATGGCTGGTGAACAAGATATATTTCTAACGAGTGTCTTCCAAACCATGAAAACAGTTTGGCCGGGCGGTATTTTGACAAATCCGGTAGTTTAAATCTTCTTTTATCGCTTTCATAAAGCAGATCACCAAAGCCTATGCCAAGAAGGGTTACACCAAACCAGGGGAGTAATGGGAAATAATCAACAGTATACATCCAGATATTTGATTGATGAAGACCAATTATGAGATGAAAAATGGAAGGGTTGCTTAGATTTATGTTTGAGATAAACAATCCTATTATTATGAAAGACAAGCCTAAACAGATATTAGCATATCTGTATTTTAAGAAAAAAATACTTAATACAACTGAGATACCAATACAATGTAAAACGCCAAAAAACACAGGACGACTGGAAATAAAAATTAAACTAAATATTGTTAGAAGCATACCTAAATTAAAAATTTTAAAACCCCTAACAAAAAGTTTTTTTCTGTATGTTTTTTTGTTTCCTTCTATCAGCTCATTCTTTTTTCTTCCTAAGGTGATACTTATCCCTACTAATAAGAAGAAGAGGGTTGGCACTATTTTTTGAAGAGTTGAATATGCAAAATTATTTATTGGCACGAGGTTGAAATAGTCTAAATCCCAGAGAAGGTGACCAAAGATCATAAGTATTATTGCGATACCTCTCAACAGATCTATTTCAATGAACCTTTTTTTATTTTTTTTATCCCTCATCCAGAAAAGGTCAACAATCTCTGTTTTAATTTGTTTTCTTTTTATTTTTCTCACCTTGCATCAGTGTTGCTTGTTAACTCTTGACATTAATAATATTTAATAATAACCTGTCTAAATGTCAAAAAGAGAAAATTAAAAAAAAAAATTAGAAATAAATGAAAAAAGAGTCTTAGTTAGTTGTTAATAAATTCTGAACTTTCTAAAAACTCTTCAGCTCGTTTCTTTCCATATCTTTTTACTAAATATTTAACATATTTGTTCTTGCTTTTATTTTTTAACATATAGTTATGTGTCATAAACAATCACCAGATTTATATCTAAGTTTTTACGAGTAATATTATTTAAGAATAACTTGTAAAACTGTCAAAGTGTAAAAAAAGAAAAATAATAAATAATGCGCGTGTTCAAAACCCTCTCCTACCTGCTTTGTTTACAATCAAGGATAATTTAATACGCCAAATACTAAAGAAATAATGATTAGAGTTATTATCATAAAGACTATAGATTGAT
>CAZQEU010000069.1:0-7175 GCA_964592335.1 uncultured Thermoplasmatales archaeon | reverse complement strand
AATATTTTTTCTAAATAAGAAAATAATTTTAAACGGGTTAACTATTTTGGGATTTGGTGTTGGAGAGAGCTGATGGATAAAACACAGCGATGTAAAACAGGTATTGAAGGATTAGACAGAGAACTAAATGGGGGTATACCTCTTGGAAGTACAGTTATTTTTTCAGGTAGCAGTGGTGTTGGTAAAACAACACTTGCTATGCAGTTTCTTGTAAATGGTACAAAAATAGGTGAAAAAGGAGTTTTTTTCTCATCAACTGAAAATGTTAATATGCTTAAAAGATTTCAGAGTACATATGATTTTTTTGATGAAAAACTGATTAAATCAGGTCAACTTAGTTTAATTGATCTGTGGAGTATAAGTGATCGTCTTGGTTTAAACCCGGAAAGCTACTCATATGATGAGGCAAATATTTTATTTGAAGTAATAAGAGATATTACAAAAGAGCTGGGTGCAAAAAGACTGGTGGTCGACTCCATTACTAGTCTTTGTTTCAGGCTTCAAAGCCGTGAGATGATACGTGATTTTATATTCAAACTAAGCTCATCTCTCACAGTGTTAAAGTGTACAACGGTTCTCACCTCAGAGGTTCCACCTATGGTTTTTCAGTTTTCACAAAATGAAATAGAAGAATTTATTGCAGATGGGATAATATTTCTTGGAGATATCCAAAGAAAAGGTGATCTTCTAAGAACCCTGCAAGTTGTAAAAATGAGAGGTACATCTCATAGTAGAATAAAGTATCTTATAAATATGTCAACTAAAAATGGTATAGAGCTTGCACCTATACTTAAAACAAGTCTCTAGGTTTTTTTAATTATATCTTCGGCTTTCTTTTTATAAGTAAGTGCAAGGTTCTCAGCTGTTTTTTTATCCTTTGACTCTGAATAAACCCTAAATATCGGCTCTGTACCAGATGGACGCATAAGAACCCATCCATTATCCATGTATAGTTTTACACCATCTGTTTCATCAACTTCTTTTACACTGGAATCATTTTTTGTTTGCTCTGCTAAAGTTTTCATAACCTTTTCTTTTTTATCATTTGGACATGGCATTTTTGTTTTATAGACTTCATATTTAGGTATTTCATCTATCAGACTAGATAGAGTTTTGCCGGTTTTTGCCATGATTTCAAGTATCTTTGCGATACTCATCGCCGAATCCCTGCAGTACTGCATCTCAGGGAAAATTAGCCCGCCGTTTTCCTCTCCACCAAATACTGCGTTTTTTTCTATCATAACACGTGCGACAATAGGGCTTCCCACAGCAGTATGTATCAGTTCTCCATTGTTTTGTTTTACAACATCATCAAAGCAGCTTGACGTGGTAACTGGTGTTACTGCAACTCCTCCCTTATTTTGAGTTGCATATTTAGCACCAAGTGCAAGTGTTTTATCACCCCATATATAGTTTCCCTTCTCATCAACAAATATTGCTCTATCTGCATCTCCATCTTGTGCAACACCAATATCTGCTTTTACTTTAGGGGTTTTATCGATTAAATCAGTAAGATTTTCAGGAAGTGGCTCTGAGTTATGACCTGGAAAAGTACCATCAGGTTCACAATACAAATGAGTAGCTTTGCAATCTAGTTTTTCAAGTAATTTAGGTGCGACATAGCATCCTGCACCGTTTCCACAGTCAAGAGCAACATGAAATTTTTTACTTTTTATAAGATCTGCGTCAACTGCTTTTAAAATACCATTGATATAAAGATCAACTGCACCATCCCAGCGGGTAAGCCTGCCGACTTTTTTCCATTCAGACAGGTTAAAGTTTTTTTCAAAATATATTTTTTCTATCTCATCTTCTACATCCTTGGTAAACTCTGTTCCATCAGCTGCAACACCTTTTATTCCATTAAAATGTGGTGGGTTATGTGATGCGGTAATAATTACACCTGAGTCAAATTTTTTTTCTCTAACTGTATATTGGAGTGTAGGAGTAGGAACAACGCCACAGTCGACAACATCACAGCCTGTTGCCATAAGACCCGCTGAGATTGCGTTTTTAAGCATATCATTTGAAAGACGAGCATCAGTTCCAATTACAACTCTTGGTTTTTCAATATTTCTTGTTAGAAGGGTCCCCCATGCTTTACCAATCCCAGTTGCAAGATCGATGTTCATATCTTCATTTACAATACCTCTTATACCATTTGTTCCAAATAATTTACCCATATCTTTTTTCCAACCTAAACAATTGTCAGCCTTAATTCGAAAAGACAATAAAAGATTTTTTGTATAAAAAACATTTATTCTATTTGTTTTCTATAGGATTTCCGATTTGTTTATCAGGATAACCCTCTGGCTTTTTTTGAGTCCAGATTATTTTATTGTCAAACATGCTGCTATCTTTAATTTTTTCTTTATCACCTAAAACAGTATGTTTTAGATTTGAGTTTTTACCAACGACACCATTTTCGCCTATTACACATCCTGATAAAACAGTGTTTTCTTCAATTATTGCATTGTCAAGGATGACTGATGATTCAACCCTTGTGTTTTTACCGATAAAAACATTATCTCCAGTTGTTGATTTTTTAAGCTCTCCCTTTATCTTATTGTTTTCACCAGTATAATTTTTCAAATTGTTTTTATCAAGTAAAAACCTATGAACTTCCAGATAACTGCTAATTCGTCCTATATCCATCCAGTAACCCGTGAATTTAAAACCATAAAACCTGCTGGTATCATCTATTATCCTTGGAAATATTTCTTTTTCCATTGATACAAGACCACCGGTTTTTATATAATCAAGTATCTCTGGTTCAAGTAGATATGCACCAGCGTTAATCAGATTAGATGGTGCATCCTCTTTTTTTGGTTTTTCAACAAAACCTATGATATTTCCATCTTTTTTTACATCTGCAACTCCAAACTCAGATACATTTTCAACAGGCCACAAAGAAATTGTTCCAACCGCGTTTTTTCTTTCATGAAACTTTATCATTTCTTTTAAATCAAGTGAACATATAATATCACTGTTTAAAACAAGAAATCTATCTGTGATATGTTCTTCTGCAAATTTTACAGCACCACCTGTTCCAAGAGGATTAGGTTCATCATTTACAATTACTGTTTTACCAAAGTTATTTTTTTCAAAATAATCTTCAATTTGTTTTTTTCTGTAATTTACAGCAAGAATTATTTTATCTACTTCATCTGGTAGGATTTTTATTAGATGAGATATCATTGGTTTATTCATAATCGGCAGTAAAGATTTTGCTCTAGTATATGTTAAAGGACGAAGTCTAGTCCCAAAACCGCCTGCAAGTATTATAGCCTCCATTTTTTACACCTATCTAGTTATCTTGTTGAGAGGGGTGAGCTTATATGTTTTATTAAGTTTTTCTAGATAATCTATTATTAGCTATTTTTAATGAATAGATCTTGTTATATAAAGGAGACTTGAGATGAATATGTATCTGCATATTCACCTACGAAAAAGGTACATAAAACAATTTTTTATATTTTCAAATAGGGATGGAATGGAAATTAGCAAAAACCGAAGAGAGGACATATTAAGCATCTGTTTTATATCAATAGTCATAGTTCTAATGGTGGTCATACAGATAACTGGTGCGATTTAAGATTTATCTATATTTTTTTAACTATCTCTTTATTTTTTTTGACATTTTTATAAAAAAATCATTTATTTCTATTAATAGAAAAGCTTATAAGCTGTAAATGATGTATTAGTAATCGATTATATGGGAGCTGAAATTTTTAAATCTGACGAAAACATAACTAGAATGTTTAAAAAAAAGAGTTCTGGTATGACCGAGGATGAAGAACTCTCAATTCATATAATACATAGATTTAATATTTGTAGAGATACTCTGGAGACAATGCCAGCATTTGATGAGCATATACAACCATTGTTTTCCAAAGAAAAAGAAAAATAACGTTTTTCTATATAAGTTATGAGTATTTGAAAGTTTTTACGAAATAATTATAAAATATTATTTTATTTCGGGCAATGGAGGAATTTTTATCTCAAATATACCTAGATTATATTCAGATAGAGCAGGCAAAATGAGAAAGTCAGTAATCAGGGAGCTTCTTAAAGTAACACAGGACCCTGAAATAATCTCTTTTGCAGGTGGACTGCCTAATCCAAACTCTTTTCCAATTAAAGATTTAGAAGGCGTAATAGATCATGTAATGGAAACCCATGGTAAAACTGCTCTGCAGTATGGTACAACCCAGGGGGTAACTGAGTTACGTGAGATTCTTGCTGAAAGAGCATATAAAGATGGAATTGACGTATCAGCAGATGAAATAACTATTGTTAGCGGATCTCAACAAGCATTAGACACGATTGGTAAAGTATTCTTAAATCCAGGAGATACCGCGATATGTGGGCTTCCAACATATCTAGGTGGAATCAATGCATTTAGAGCATATGAATCAAATCTTGAAGGAATACCCCTTGATGCAGAAGGTTTAAGAGTAGATGTTTTAGAAGAAAAAATAAAAGAAATGCTAAAGGAAGACATTACTCCTAAATTTATCTATACAGTCCCTACTTTTCAAAATCCTGCAGGTGTTATAATGCCTGAGAAAAGAAGAAAACAACTCATTGATCTTGCAAATGAACATGATCTAGTTATAATCGAGGATGACCCATATGGAAAACTAAGGTTTGATACCCCTCATATAAAACCCATTAAATCATTTGATGATGAAGGCAGAGTAATTTATATGTCTACATTTTCAAAGATACTTGCACCTGGTTTTAGACTAGCTTGGACAATAGCATCACCTGAGCTTACAAGAAAAATGGTTATATGCAAACAAGCACTCGATCTTTGTACAAACACGTTTACTCAGTTTATAGCAGCAGAGTTTATGAAACGCGGTTCGATGGATCTTCATATAATGAAAATATGTGAGATGTATAAACCAAAAAGAGATATCATGATGAATGCTATAAAAAAATACTTCCCAGAGGATTACACTTGTTACAAACCTAAAGGTGGAATGTTTGCATGGGTAACTCTACCAGAGGGTATTGATACTGAAAGCATGTTTCTTGATGCAATAAAAGAAAAAGTAGCATATGTACATGGTAAAGCATTTCAGGTAGACGGCGGTGGAGAACGCAGTATGAGACTAAACTTTTCATATTCTTCAGATGAACAAATAGATGAAGGTATGCAAAGATTAGGCCGTGTTATAAAGAGCAAACTTGAAAAACAAAAAACCGTTTTATAGTTCAGATGCCTCTTAATAAAAAAGTTATATTAATCATATTTTTTTTGCTTGTTTCTACAAGTATGCTTTCAGGTTGCATACTTGAGGATCTCATTTTTGGCACAAGCTTTGATTTAAAAAACAAAGATATCGATGATTTTGAAGGGTTTCCTGTTCTAAATTTTTCTTTCTCAGCATCTAATGAAGTAACATTAAAGATGTATAATAAAGAAAATGAGATAGTAGATACTGATTATTTTTATTCAGATAGCAACACGACCTTAAATATTGGAGATTATATGGAAAATATAGACTCAGGTGTTTATAGGCTAAAAGTAACTGATGATGAAGATAATCAGATATATGATGAAGAATTTAATTTCAAAGGACCTGTTGTTTCAATTCTTTCTTGTAATCAGAGATGGTGGAAAAATGATGATGCATACCATTTAATAGGTCTTGAGCTAACTGTATCAAATACAGGAGATGCTCCTTTTTATCCCCATTCATTGAAACTAAGTTCTGGTTCTGAGATGATTAATAGCCTAATTCTTCCAGATTATATTCTACCCGGCTATACAAAAACCATTTATTGTTATTTGTATCACAAGGACAAATTTGACGCAGATAGTTTTACACTAGATCTCTTAGATGAAGACAACAACATACAGGCTTTCGGCTCTTTTATCTTCGATGTAGAAAAAAATGTTAATACCCGAAAGTTTGATATCTCCGCACTTGATGATACTCTTTATATCCCATATGTAGATTTTTTATACAAGTATTATGTAGGTCTCGACCGTACATACTTAGAGGATTATTCCCTTTTTGTTTTTGATAAATACGATGAATTATTCATTGATTTAATACTGGAGCAAATCATTTATACTTATGATTTTGGAGAATACCGTTTCAATATGAAATCAGATTCACAAAGGGTAGAATACATCGCATCTTTTGTCCAAGGTCTTGACTATAGAAAAGACAGCGAAATTGATGATTCATATGAATACCCAAAATACCCTGCTGAAACAGTTTTTTCTCGAGGTGGAGACTGTGAGGACAAAGCAATTCTTACAGCTAGTCTTTTAAACAACATGGGGTATGAAACAGCTCTTCTGAGACTACCCAACCATATGGCTGTTGGAGTAAAATTAAATCAAGACCTACCAGGTGAGGATTACTATTTTGATGATTATTATTTCCTTGAAACCACGACACCAGGGCATAGCTGTGGTGAAATATCAGAGGATGAATACAGAAACCTAGAAAATCTAACGATATATTATATAGAAGACAGAGCTCTTCTTGTTCACAACTGGAAAGATAATGTTATTACAACCTATAAGAATACACAAGATGGAAACGTTGTAAAAGCAGTTGCTTATACCTCGAATTTAGGTAATAAAACAGCTGAAGATGTTGTTGTTGAAGGATTATTTTTTATAGAAGGCACAGATACTGAGTTTTCCAATGAGCAAATAATAATTCAAGAACTAAAATCCGGTGATAAAAAAAAGACTGTTATTTCCTGCTCAATTCCAGATTCAGTTAAAACAAAGTTTAAAACAAGGATATATCTAGATGGAAATGTTGTTGACAATGAAAGCTCAAAGGATTATTTTTCATAGAACACATATAAAAAATGAAAAACATTTATAAACCAGTTTTTTTTGTAGTAATTTGTGTTGGGCGTAGGTGGACGGCTAACGGCGGATATCGCTGAGGAAAGTCCCCTCTCGTTCTGGACCAGGTTACTGTTTACGCAGTAAGGGTGAGAATCCTTGTAGAGGAGCAGAAACGACACAGCCTATAAATAAAGCAATGATTCACTCTTGGTGATGAGGTCTTTATAGGATTTGATGAAACGCGCCAATCTATTCCTGGAGCAAGTCTAAACAGCAGGATCAGTTGTCCAGACTGCCTGCAGGTAAGACGCATAGTAGAATGCCGTTTAAAACAGAAAGGGGCTTA
>CAZQEU010000068.1:0-7649 GCA_964592335.1 uncultured Thermoplasmatales archaeon | reverse complement strand
TGCAATTGAAAAAATTAACAGACAAAAAGCAAAGCTACTTTATGATACAATAGACAACTCAGATGGTTTTTACAAAGGACATGCAGAAAAAAACTCCCGCTCACTTATGAATATTACATTTAAACTACCTGCTGAAGAACTAGAACAAAAGTGTGTAAAAGAAGCACTCGAACATGATCTAGTAGGACTTAAAGGACACAGATCGGTGGGTGGAATGAGAGCCTCAATATATAACGCGATGCCACTTGAAGGCGTTGAAAAACTAGTAGGATTTTTAAAAGAATTCCAAGAAAACAATCAATAATTTCTACTCTTATTTTTTATACCTCTTTTTCTCATTTTGACATTTTAACAAGTTAATTTTAAATACCATCATTGACAAAAAATGTCATGGTAAGGTGGAAGGTAAAAATGATGAAAAGAGTAATGATTGTAGATGATGAGCCTGATGTTTTATTATCGCTAAAAACCGTATTTCAAAGACAGAATTATGATGTAATAACCGTTTCAAATGGAGCAGAATGTTTAGATGAACTTGAAAAAGGATTCAAAGGTGTAGTATTAATGGATCTTATGATGCCCATTATGGATGGATGGGAAACCATTAACCAGATAGTTAAAAGAGGATACACAAAAGATGTGGCAATAGAAATAATAACTGGTAAAGGAACAAAAGATTATCAAAAAATGAGCATATTAGGCTCATATATATTTGATTACTTGGCAAAACCACTAAACATAGAACAATTAATTTCAAGCGTTGAAAAATGCAACAGCTATTTCTACAAGAGAAACAGCTAATTTTCCCCTATTTTTATACAAACAGAGTTTTTTGACATTTTGTCAAATTGACTTTTTAACAGATTATTTTTAAATATTATAACAAACGTCTCAGCTTTCAACATCCCATCCAAAACACACATGATGGGTCTGGACCAAAAAACCAATATCTACACACAAAAATTTAGATTAACAAAACTTACTGCTTTTTAAATGGTTCAGACCCAGATTCCCCTCAAAGGCTTTTTTAAAAATCATCAAGCTTTTTTGTATTCGCTTGTTTTATCAAATTCTGAGTTGTTTTCCATGATTTTCTAATATTTGATGGAAGCTTTCCATATTTTTCATACCAACTCTTAAGAAACTTCTGTGTCAGCGGATCTGCAGGATAACCACTTCCTAGAGGTATATTTATTTTTTTTTCAAGTTTTTCTGCAATTTTTTTTACTTCTTCATCTCTTCTGGTTTTTGCAAGAATTGATGCTGCCCCTACTATTGGATAGATATCATCTGCTTTATGTTTGGAGATAATATCTGGTTTAAAAGAGAGATTAGAAAGAATATCGTTTTTGAACCGAAGCTCATTTACATCTGCAGAATCAACATAACAAATATCAGGTTTGAGTTTTTTAATAACACGTGAAAAAGCATTCACCTCAATTTCATTGAGCGTCATTACTTTTCTCATATCATCTATATCTTTTGCAGGAATTACAACTATTTCATAGTCAATTGCCATTATCTTTATTTTTTCAGCAAGACGTACTCTTCTTGTAGGTGATACTTTCTTTGAATCCTTTACTCTAAGCTCAATTAATCTTTTATCCGTGGGTAAAGTTACACCTGCGACAACTAGTGGGCCGATGACTGGTCCTCTAGGCAAATAAGAGCGTTATATAACCCTTATTTTCTACCCGCTTCATCGACTCCACATAATAAATTTTTCACAATACAACCACCTCTTTTTTATAATTTAAAACTGTCCATATACCTGCAGTATCTTTTACAACTAAATCTAATTTTTGTAATTCTAAAAGTCTTCTATAAGATGATTTCCAACATACATTCATCTCTTTAGATAACTCTGATATAGTTTTTCCTTTTTTATTAAGTGAATTAAGGTATTTTTCTTTTATTTTTGAAATAATGATTTTATTTTGATTGGTGTTAATCCAATAAGATTTACTTTTAACTCTAAAATTTTTAACTGTACCTTTTTCTTTCAACGGTATTAGGATATCCTGGATTCTTGCTGGAGATCTTTTGAATATCTTGGAAATTTGATTTGTTGTATGTGGACTTTCTAAAATTTCTTTCAACTCATTTTTAATAAAATGATTCAGATAATGTTTTTCTTTATAACTGTTAAATACTCGATTGATTTTATCTCTTTTTTCAGAATGAATCGCATGTATTTTCATTTTAGCAAATTTTCCCCAATTTCATTTACCAATTATAATGTATGATTTTCCTCTTGAAGAATAGCTATATGTTATGCCCAGATAATTTAAAACTTGTTCGATAAATTCGTCTCGTTTTCCTTGAGATATTCTTATAGTTCGGTTTCCATTGCTACCAGGTTTTATATTTCCTTCACCTGCAAAAAAACCTCTTAAAATATATTTACAAAACTTTTCTTCATTTTTAACAAGTTTGACAATTTTTTTCCATTTCTCTAAAACATTAACAGAGCCTATTCTATAGATGATATATGGTTTTTTTGCTCTAATATCTTTATAATACTTAATTCTACAATCAAGAGGAATGTGTATTTGTTCATTATTTGCAGAGTAAACATATGCACGAGGAGTTATAGTATATCCTTCGAATGTCTCCTCGATTGTACATCCAAATAATTCTATCAAGGTTATGCAGTTATTTGTGAATTTTATCTCTTTTTGGTTTTTTGTCTCCTTTGGCTAGCCACAAACCTACGCATTCTGCTAATCTATTTGTAATTTTAAATTCCATAAAACATCTACTTTAATATCTGTCTTTTACAGTTTTTCTATTTGTAATCATAAACCGATATAATTAAAAAGATGTTGCGGAAAAATAATAGTAGTTTTTTTAAATAGGCTACAATATTTAGTCTTCCTATTTGCCGATGTAGCTCAGCTGGCTGGAGCGGCTGATTCGTAATCAGCAGGTCGAGGGTTCAAATCCCTCCATCGGCTTTCTCAATGTTAATTCTTTGTAGATTTTAATACTAGACAATGAATAAACAATAAACTATTTATATTATAAAAAATATAATATAATTACTATTAACTAAATAATATAATTTAGGTGAGAAAATTATGAATACAAAATATATAAAAATGTTATCATGCGCAATTGCATTAGTACTCATACTTACAAGCATGGTGTCTGCTGCATTGTTTTTCTCAGATGAAAACCCGCTGAGCAAAAAAGATTATAATGTAGATTCTTCAAACATAGTTACAAACGAGAACAAAGAAAATGAGGAATATGATCCTTGCAGTAGGGGGGCTAATGATCCTTTTGACTACTCTATAGACCTTAATAAAACAGTGAGAGTGGTAGATCCCGGGACGCATGAGGATGATATATTATTAAATTGGAAAAAATATATTGATGTTAAGTTAGGCACAACTGTAGATTTTAGGATAAGATTAACTAATACAGGTGAAATTGGAACTAATCCTATTATGTATGAACATGTTGAAGATCATTTACCTAGTAATTTAGTTTATATTGATGGTTCTGCTAATATACAACCTAATATATCAACTAATCATTTCCTGATGTGGGATTTATCAGAATGTTTAGAAGTTGGGGAGAACATGATCCTTACTTTTTCAGCAGAAGCCGTAGCTGGAGGAGAGGGAAAAAATTATGCAAATGTTACATGTTGCAAATGTTTTGAGTGGCCAAAAGATAATGACACAGCAATTGTAAATGTTATCTGTGATGAGCCTTGTGAGCCGGGTATTGAGATTGATAAGAAGGTTTGGAATGGTGCTGATTGGGTAGAATTTACTGATGTAAATCTTGGTGATACTGTTCAGTTTAAAGCTGTTATTTATAATCCATCTGATTGTTATTTGATACATTTCAGTGGTAATGTTTTTGATCAGCTTCCAAGTAATCTAAGGTATGTAAATGGTAGTTCAACTATTTTTCCAGAAGGTCATCCCTATCATGATAATCCCGAGTTTTTCGAAATTTATGATTGGGAGAACAATATAGTTACGTGGTATAGACCTCCGTCTATTAATCCTCATGAGAATCTTACTTTTTATTATAATGCGACTGCTGTAGGTTGTGGTATTGGTGTTAATAATATTACTGCTCATCCTGAAGGTTTTACAAATGTTTTTACTCAGGAAGAGGTTTCTAATGCTGATGGCAGTTATGATGTTTCTGACTATGCAACGGTAAATGTTATTTGTCCTTCAAAACCAAATATTACTATATTAAAGGATGTTGATAAAAAACTAATTCATCCAGGTGATAGCGTTGTTTATAAATATATAATCCTTAACACTGGTGATTGTTCTCTTACTAATGTTGTTGTTACGGATGATCAGGGGCTTATGCCGATCTATGTTTCTGGTGATACTAATCATGACGATTGGCTTGATCTTTCTGAAATGTGGATTTATCAAGCAACAGCAAATCCTACAGATGATGTAACAAATATTGGCAATGTTACTGCAGAGGACATACTTGGTAATAAGGTATGTGATGATGATGATGCCTTTGTTGATGTAATAGATCCAGATATAAGTGTATTAAAGAAAGTTAACCCAGGTTGCGTTAGCCCAGGAGAGCCTGCTACTTGGAATATAACAGTTGAAAACACAGGTGATACAACACTTACAAATGTTTATGTAACAGATGATAACATAGGTTCATTAGATAGCATGATTACTCTTGATCCTGGTGAAAAGAAGTTTTATGAGTACATAACCAATCCTTCTCTTGAAACAATAAATACAGTATTTGTAAATGGTACAGATGCTCTTGGATTAGAAGTTGTTAACAGTAGTTCTGCTACTGTTGAGATTTGCGATGTAGATATAAACTTTGATGTAGAAAAAGAGGTAAAAAGAAATATTTGTGGAGCAACATATTCTAATTATATCTATGTACATGAAGCTGATTTAGTTACATTTAGAATTAATGTTACTAACAAAGGTGATGTTGCTTTAGATTTTGATATTTGTGATGTGTTACCCGCTGGCTTGATTTATAATAATAACGCAAAAGTAAATGATGTTTCAGAAGAGCCTATCGTAAATTGTTGGACGATTAATGATGTAGCTCCTGGAAGTAGTGTAATAGTTACCTTTGAAGCAATAGTTGACGAATGTGGAGAGATTATCAATACAGCAACTGTTACTGGTTATTATGATAGCTATCAACCAATGATAAAAGAAAATAGTGCAACTATTTTTGCAATATGTCCCGGTATAGAAATTGAAAAAACTGCTGATAAAGACACTATATGCATGGGTGAAGAAGTAACTTACCAATACAACGTTACAAACATAGGAAATCATTATCTAAAAAATATAGCGGTTACAGATGATAAGATATCTAGTGTTTCTTATGTTTCTGGTGATACAGATGTTGATGGAGAGCTTGATATTGATGAAATTTGGGTTTATAATGCAACAGCAAATCCTACAGATGATGTAACAAATATTGGCAATGTTACTGCAGAGGACATACTTGGTGCTTTAGTAGATGATGAGGATTCTGCCTTTGTTGATGTACAAGAATGTGGTTGTGAAACTAATATTTCTATTGACAAGAAGATATATTATGATGGAGAATGGAGACAAAATTTAGTAACATCATCAGAGCCACCAATTGATGTAACATTTAAGATAATAGTAGAAAACATTGGAACATGTGATCTAGAAAATATTTCAATAATCGATACATACAGCTGTGGAATTGAATCCTTAAGAGATTTTACAGGTGATTTCACAAGTTATCAGATAATAGGAAATAAGATATATTTTACAGTAAATGAACCTTTTACATATGATGCAGAACCAATAGTTATACTGTTTAATGCAACAATTTACATAAATACAACCAATAATGTAGAAATTATTGCAAACTCGACTTATGATCAGACACAGGTTTGTAAACATGATTCTGTTAAAATAGAATTTACCGATGATTTACCTCCTGTAAATCATAAACCATACAAACCAGTTGATGAAACCCCTGCTGATGGTCAAGAAGATGTA
This sequence comes from uncultured Thermoplasmatales archaeon, assembly GCA_964592335.1. Taxonomy (GTDB): domain Archaea; phylum Thermoplasmatota; class E2; order DHVEG-1; family DHVEG-1; genus CAZKUB01. The sequence goes on along the minus strand of CAZQEU010000068.1, from coordinate 1,638 downwards.
TCTATTAATCCAACATTAAGTGCCTTTGTTGATGATCCTGATGGTGATATACTAGATGTTTCATTTTATAATGAAAGCGATGTGTTATTGGGAACTGTATTTGGTGTAAATAGTGGAACATATGCAGAACTTGCTTTATCTGCTTTAGAATATGAAACTTGGTACAGTTGGTATGCAGTAGCAGATGATGGAGAATACACCAATACATCTGATCTATTTACTTTTAAAACAGTAAAAGACACAGGACTTGATCCAACAGTAGAAATAACCACTCCAAAACTTGGTTCAATTTACTTTAGAGGAACCGAGATAAATGCAGCGTTTTTAGAAAATGCATTTGTGATAGGTGGAATAAATATTACAGTTAATGCAGATGATGAAGATGGAACAATAACAAACATTGATTTTATAATAAATAACGAAGTTAAAGAATCAACAACAGCTCAGTATTACAACTGGAACCAAAGAGCATTTGGATGGCGTACAATAAAAGTAGTAGTAACAGATAATATGGGAAACACTGCAGAAGACTCAATTAATGTTTTCATGTTAAACTGGGGTACATAAAAAATTCTTTTTTTTTATTTTTTACAATTTTTACATAAACCTTTTTTTACACTCCAAAAATTTTTACCATGCATCCCAAATCTGATTTTACATTTCTCACAGATCAATATTATTACCATTATATAATTTTGTATAAACTTTTTAAAAGACTTTGTTGTACAATTATTACCAAAAAAAGAATTTTTTTATTGGTTTTTACCAAGAATCTTTTCAACACGCTGTTTTAAATCACTTACATCAAAAGGCTTGACAATATAGTCAACCGCTGAAAGATTTCCCATGCCAATACTCATAGTATCGCCCTTTGCTGTAAGAAAAACGATAGGGATCTTATTCCAAGAAGGATTTTCTTTTATCTTTGCTGCAACATCCCAACCACTAAGATCAGGCATCATAATATCCAACAAAACAAGATCAGGAGTAATATCCAAATCATTTAATTTATTAATACACTCCACCCCATCCTTTGCTTTTATAACATTATAGCCAAACATCTCCAACGTTTGACCTACAGTAAGAAGAATATCTGGTTCATCATCTACCACAAGTATTGTTTTACTCATAATGCTTCCTTATTCTTTTAGTATTCTATCTACTCTATTTAAAAGTGTTTCTTTATCAAATGGTTTCATAATATAATCTGAAAGCCCTTCATCAAGAAGTACTTGTTTTCTTTTATCTGATATTTCAAGAACACTCATAAAAGCAACTTTAACATCTGATGATTTTTTATTAATCCTATTAAAAACATCCCAACCACTCATACCAGGCATCATAATATCAAGAAGAACAAGATCTACTTTTTCTTTCTCAAGGATCCTTAAGCATTCTTCACCACTGTATGCTGTTACTACTTGATAACCACCAAGTTCTAAAACAGTTCTTGTTAAATCAACAATATCCGGCTCGTTATCAACAACCATTATTTTTTTCATTTCTCATCTCACCATTGATTAATACTATATTGTTATATGTAATATTAATAATAGTATATCAATAATATGTTTTTAAACCCATTTATTTAACAGGCTGGGAATACTGCGCGGTCTGAAACACGTAAGTGTGTAAGAC
>CAZQEU010000067.1:0-7676 GCA_964592335.1 uncultured Thermoplasmatales archaeon | reverse complement strand
AACTATTATTTGTGCTTTTATTATCAAAAAAGTATAAGGGAGATAAAAAATTGGAGATTACTGCTTGTCCTAAGTGTGGTAGTAGAAAAATATTTCAAGGACGTCTTAAAGAAGGGGTTTTAACTGGTTATACATCAAGTCAGGTGTGTAGAGAATGTGGTTATCATGGTCCGGCTTTAATTTTTGATGATATAGATAGCTACAAGAAGTTTTTAGATGCTTTAAAAAAAGAAAAATAGCATGTTTTTTCAAAAATTATATATACTAGTTTTTAATGATATATAATTACATTTAGTTAAATATAATGATATATAATTAGGTGAAATATATGGCAGAAGGAAAAAAATACACAACAATATCAATACCAACACATCTTGCAGACAAAATAAAAAAAAGAATAGAAGGAACAGGCTTCACCTCACTTTCCTCATACACAACATATGTACTCAGGGAAATAATCTCAAACATGGATGAAGACAGCAAAGAACCATTTTCAAAAGAAAGCGAAGCAAAAGTAAAAGAAAGACTAAGATCACTTGGATATTTAGACTAAAAGGAGCATCTAAAAAAACATGACACATTACAACCTAACACATCTAGATAAACTAGAATCAGAAGCAATATTTATAATGCGAGAAGTAGCATCACAATTCGAACGCCCTGCACTACTATTTTCTGGTGGAAAAGACTCAATTGTAATGGGACATATCGCAAAAAAAGCATTTTACCCAGCAAAAATACCTTTCCCATTCTTACATGTTGACACAGGGCATAACTTCCCAGAAACAATAGAATACAGAGACAACTACGTAAAAAAACTAGGGGCAAAACTAATAGTAGGATCTGTACAGGAAACAATAGACTCAGGAAAAGTAAAAGAAGAAACAGGAAAATATGCAAGTAGAAACTACCTACAAACAACAACACTACTGGATACAATAGAAAAACACAAACTAGACTGCTGCATCGGTGGAGGACGACGTGACGAGGAAAAAGCACGTGCTAAAGAAAGATTTTTTTCACATAGAAACGAGTTTGGAGAATGGGACCCAAAAAACCAGAGACCAGAACTCTGGGATCTATACAACGGAAGATACAACATAGGAGAACACTTCCGAGTATTCCCACTCAGCAACTGGACAGAGATGGATGTATGGCAATACATACTAAAAGAAAAAATCGATATTCCAAAACTATATTTTTCACATAAAAGAAAATGTATCATAAGAGATGGAGTAATCCTTGCATACACAGAATACATAAACATGGACAAAGAAGAAAAAACAAATGCAAAAGAAATGACGGTTCGATGCAGAACAATAGGAGATATGACATGTACTGGGCTTACAGAATCAAAAGCAAAAACACTTGAAGAAATAGTAAACGAAGTAGCACAGATAAGAAGCTCAGAGAGAGGTAGCCGAGCAGATGATAAAAGATCAGAAACTGCGATGGAGGATAGAAAAAAGGAGGGATATTTCTAAATGACAGAATCAAGCACCTATCTGGACATGGAGCTTTTAAGATTTACAACTGCAGGGAGTGTAGATGATGGAAAAAGCACCCTTATAGGACGATTATTGTATGATAGTAAAACACTTTTTTCAGATCAACTAGAAAACATAGAAAAAATAAGCCAGAAGAGAGGAGAAAACCTAAACCTTGCACTTCTCATGGATGGGCTTAAATCTGAACGTGAGCAGGGAATAACAATTGATGTAGCATACCGTTATTTTGCAACACCAAATAGAAAATTCATAATAGCAGATACACCCGGGCACACACAATACACAAGAAACATGGTAACCGGTGCATCAACGGCAAACCTTGCAATAATATTGGTTGATGCAAGAAACGGAGTAGTAGAACAAACCCATAGACACATATTTATCTCATCACTACTTCAGATACCTCATTTTGTAATATGTATAAACAAAATGGATCTTGTAGATTTTAAAGAAGAAATATACAACAAAATAAAAAAAGAAATCAAAGACTTTGTATCAAAACTAGATGTACATGACGTATATTTCATACCAATAAGCGCTCTTCTCGGTGACAATGTAGTAGATAAATCAGAAAACATGCCATGGTATGACGGCTCAACACTACTATACCTACTTGAAAACATACACATCGCAAGTGATGAAAACCTAATAGACTGCAGATTCCCCGTTCAATACGTGATAAGACCACATGATGATAAATTCCATGATTATCGAGGATACTCTGGTAAAATAGAAAGTGGAATATTTAAACCAGGTGACAAGGTCAAAGTGTTACCATCAGGTTTTACAACAAAAATCAAAAAAATAGAGGGACAAGACAACAAAAAACTTGATGAGGGATACCCGCCAATGTCTGCTACCATCCAGCTAGAAGATGATTTGGATGTAAGCAGAGGAGATATGATAGTACGTGAAAACAACATACCCATTATTTCACAAGACATAGACCTTATGGTTTGCTGGATGAACAAGAAAAAACTACAAATCGGGAAAAAATACATAGTAAGACATACAACAAATGAGACAAAATGCCTTGTAAAAGAAATACTATACAAACTAGATATAAACACGCTTCATAGGATAGGAAACACTGACGCGATAGGGTTAAACGAGATAGGTAGAATAAAAATACGTACCGCTAAACCACTTTTCTATGATGAATACAAAGACAACCGGGCAACAGGCTGTATAATACTGATAGATGAACAAACAAATGAAACCGTGGGAGCAGGAATGATAAGAAAATAAAAGGAGAAAAAAAGAACATGTTTGAAAAACTAAAAGGAAAAGGACTTCTAATTCATCACTGGGATGCAGATGGGATAACATCTGCAAAACTATTACTTGAGCATATAAAAGACAAAAACATAGATAATGTAACACCAATTCTTGGAAACTATTATCTAACAGATGAGGAGCTAGAAAAATATCAAAAATATGATTTTATAATAATTGTAGATATGAACCTACCAAAAGAAAACATTGATTTTTTATCAAAAAATATGGAGTTGATGATATTTGATCATCATCTCGGACCTGAAATAAAAACCGTGTTTCACCACAACCCAGTAATAAAAGGAGAAGACCCAGATATGTATCCATCTGCAAGTTGGATAGTAAATGATTATCTAAAAAATGATGTTAATCTCTTTGCATTACTTGGTGTCATAGGCGATCATGAGGAAAAAATCAAAAACAACAAAAGTTTTTGGAAAAAAATACAGACTTTCTGCCAAAAAAACAATCTAACTTTTGAAGATCTACACAAAATGGTATACTTACTTGATTCAAACTATAAAATAGGTGATAAAAAAGCAGTAGAAGAAGCACCAAAACTTCTTCTAAAAATAAATAACCCAAATGATATATTAGAAAATTCGAAATGGAATAAAAACCTTAGAAATATAGACTCAGAGATGAACAAAATACTAAACATGCCTGGTGAGCAGATAAACAGTTTAATCTTTAAAAAAATCAACACACCCTATAATATAATATCAACAGTCACCCGTAAGATATCATGGAGCACAAACAAAAACACACTAGTGGTAAACACTGGTTTTTTCAAGGATAAGGATCAAATCTATATGCGCAGTAAAAAAAACACAGAACCACTCATAAAAAAAGGAAAAAAACTAGGTTTTAAATGCGGTGGTAAAAAAGAAGTGATAGGTGCGATTGTTCCAAAAGAAAAAACAAACATGTTTATTGAAGAAATAATGCTTTTTTTAGAAAACCAAAGATAGGTGAATATAAAAGTGAAAAAACAAAAAGCAACAAATATAAAAATTCATGAACACAGAATCAAAAGAGAGGATAGAGAACAGATACTACAGCAAAAAGGAGTGATACTCTGGTTTACAGGCCTATCAGGCAGTGGAAAAAGCACAATTGCAAACGAGGTTGCCTACAAGTTACATAAAAAAGACAAAATTTCTTATGTTCTTGATGGAGATAATATCCGCCATGGTCTCAATAAAGACCTAGGATTCCTGCCAGATGAGCGTGATGAAAACATAAGACGAATAAGCGAGGTTGCAAAACTTTTTGCAGATGCAGGAATTATCACATGTGTAGCATTCATATCACCCTACAAAAAAATGAGAGATTATTGCAGGAAACTAATGCAAAAAAACAGGTTTTTTGAAATCTATTGTCAGGCTAGCCTAGCAACATGTGAAAAACGTGATCCTAAAGGCCTTTATAAAAAAGCAAGAAAAGGAGAAATAAAGGATTTCACAGGATTATCCGCTCCATATGAAGAACCTGAAAAAGCAGAACTAATAATTGATACCGGCAAAAACAGTATAGAAGAAAACGCAGAGCTAGTAATAAAAAAACTAGAAGAATTTAAAATAATATAAGGTGGGAGAGATGAAACTTAGAAAGGATACAAACTATATCGTATCGGGTCTAGAACGATCAGGGACCTCTATGCTAATGCAGATACTAAACTCTGCAGAACTACCCTGTGAGTTTGACTCAAGCCGTAGGGCAGATAAAAACAATCCTAAAGGATACTATGAACTTGAAGGCGGAAAAATAATAAACAAACTAATAGACAAAAGCTTTCCACTAAAAAACTACAAGAGCAAATTCATAAAAATAACTGCTTATGGAATCAAGTTTTTACCACCCGGTAGATACAACATAATCTATACAGAGAGAAACATCGAAGAAATACTTGATTCAATGGAAAAAATGGCAAAACTCTCCGATAAAAACAGAAAAGACACAAAAATAGCTTTCCTGCATCTTAACAAAATGATCAAAAAAAAGATAGAGTCAAGAGAAGATGTAAATTGTTTATTTGTAAACTATAATGATATACTTAAAAATCCGCTGCATAACATCAAAAAAATCCAGGATCATCTAAACATATCAGATGAAAAAATCAACGATATGCAAGCTGTTGTAGATAAAAGACTTTATAGAAATAGGAAAAAATGAAAAACAAAATAACTTTTTCAAAACAAAAAAATTTCTCCAGGCGAGATATATTTTTTATTCTCATTGCTTTTTTGATACTTTTGTTTTTTTATTTTGTTCAACTACCGGAGAGCCTGACACATATAACGAACAATCAAGGTGAAACAGTAATACTTACACAAAATGGACAAGTAATGATAGGGATACTTCTAATGGCAGCGATACTATGGATTACAGAAGCACTGCCACTACCGGTAACTGGGCTTTTAATAATGATACTGCAGCCTATACTACGGGTAGCACAACCAGATGAAGTATTCGCCTCATTTGGAAACCAAGCAGTATTCTTTTTAATAGGAGCTTTTATCATTGCAGCAGCTGTTGAAAAACATGGGCTGCACAAAAGAATAGCATTAAAATTCTTAAGTAAATTTGATAAAAACCCCCGGCTATTGACACTAGGTATAATGCTTGCCTGTGCAACTATGTCATTTATAATGCCAGAGCATGGAGTGGCAGCACTGTTCTTACCGATAATTGTATCAATATTGATTGCTATGAAAATCATTCCAAAACAAAGCAACTTTGGAAAAGTAAGTATGCTATCAGTAGCCTATGGATGCTCAATAGGCAGCCTTGGCACACTCATTGGTGGTGCAAGAAACCCTCTAACAGTTGGTTTTCTATCTGAAAACCTGGATATTCAAATAACTTTTATCGACTGGATGATATATGCAATGCCCGTAGTAATCATATCACTGCCACTTGTATGGATCGTTTTGCAAATAGCATTTCCAATAGAGATAAAAGATGTTACAAAAGCAAGGCTTGAAATAAAAAACCAGGTGGCGACATCTGGAAAAATAAAAACAAAAGAAATAATGGTCCTGCTGATACTTGCTGCAACCGTTGTGATGTGGATAACATTATCACATAATATCTATTTTGGACTAGCAGTCGTGGCAATACTAGGTGCTTTCCTCTTATTTCTAACAGGTTGTATAAACTGGAAGGATGTTGAAAAACGTGTACCCTGGGGAATAGTGTTACTATATGGCGGTGCAATAACACTAGGCATTGGGATACAAACAACAAACGCTGGTAGCTGGATAGCAAGCAATCTTTTTCAAAACACAGGAGGAAATATATTATTTGTAGTACTTGTGATAATACTATTTACAGTGCTTCTCACAAACATTATGTCAAACATAGGAGCAGTAGCATTACTACTACCAATAGGTGTTAGCATCGCAGCAGGCCTGGGGCTCAATCCACTTTTTACATCAATGTTAATAGCTCTTTCAGGAGGACTTGCATTTATGCTAGTAATCGCTACACCAGGAAATGCTATAACATATTCATCAGGTTATTTTTCAACAAAAGACTTGTTTAAAGCAGGTGTTTTTGCAAACATTATATGTATAATCATTATATTTATGGTAGCAGCAATATACTGGATTGGAATATTAAAACTGCATATACTTCCCACATAGGAGTAAAAAAAACATGTTTAAAAACATATTAATTCCAATATCTTCAGAGTTTTACAATAAAAACGTGTTGAGAAGAGCAAAGTTTTTTGCAAGCAAATTTAAGATAAACATAAATATAATATATATCATTGAAACAAAAACCGTGGATCAAACAGATAAAATAACTGATTTACATCTATCAGATTTTGAAATCACACAAACAAAAAAACAAATGATGAGAGGACAAGTAAAAACAGCGGATAAAATCATCTTTGATGATGCGAAATCATATTTTAAAGAAAAAAACATTGAATTTGAAGAAAAAATAATACGTGGAGAATTTAGTGACAGCGTCAAAGAAGAACTAGAAAAAAAACAATATGATCTAGTACTTATGGGATTTGAAAAAGAATGTGTTTTAAAATATAGGATTTTAGAAGATCTAGAAATACCTGTATGGATAGAAGGGATAAGCAATAGCAAAAAAATACTAGCAGTTCTATCTAATCTAGCTCCAAATCAAAAAGTACCAGAGATGAGCATTAAACTATCAAAAAAACTAGGTTGGGACCTACAAATAGTATACATCGTAGATACAGAAGACAACGTAGAAGTAAACAAAAAAGGAATACGATCTGAGAAAAAACAAGAAAAAGACCTGGTTTTCACAGCCCAAAGCTTTATAGAAAAACTAGAGAAAAAAGGAATAAAAGTAGAAATAAAAAAGGGAAACCTTCAGAAAACAATAGCAAGAATGGCAGAAGAAATAAACGCAAATCTTGTAATAATAGGCCGTGAACAAAAAAAGAAAGGACCGATAGGTTTTCCTGTAAAAAACATTAAAAAGAAAATGGTAGAGAAATGCAGGCATTCTATTTTATTTATAAACTAAGCATAAATAAACATGTTTTATGTTGGTAATCTTAATAAATTAATTAGTTTTTTATTTCTTTAGAAAAAAATAAAATACTATTTATCTGCTTACCTTTGAAATGAGGATACAAAAAATGAAAGCCGTAGTACTTGCTGCAGGTGAAGGAAAAAGACTGAGGCCTTTTACTGAAACGATGCCAAAGGTAATGCTACCTGTTGCAAATAAACCAATTCTAGAACATGTTTTAGATGCATTAAAAAACACAGAAATCTCTGAAGTAATACTTATTGTAGGATACAAAAAAGAAGTAATAATGGATTACTTCAAAGACTACAAATCAATCAAAATAAAATATGCTATACAAGAAAAACAACTAGGAACCGCACATGCCCT
>CAZQEU010000066.1:0-7753 GCA_964592335.1 uncultured Thermoplasmatales archaeon | reverse complement strand
CTGATACACATCTCGGCTTTTCTGCCTACCGTAAGGCAACACCTGATGGTATAAATCAGCGTGAGATGGATATATACAAAGCATTCGAAGAATTCATTGACTATGCAATTGATAAAAAACCAGATCTAATAATTCATGCAGGTGACTTGTTTGACTCGGTAAGACCAAATAATAGGGCTATTACTTTTGCTATAAATCAGATATTCAGACTTACAAAAAACAAAATCCCAATAGTAATAATCTCAGGTAATCATGAACATCCGAAGCTAAAAGAAACAGGTCATATCTTCAGTATTTTTGACAGCCTTGAACTTGTTTACCCAGTTTATAATTCAAAATATGAAACCCTTTCTTTTGAAATAAATAATAAAAAAATCGCTATTCATGCGATACCACAGTGCAATTCAAAAAAAGAATATGATGAAGAACTCAAAAAATTAAAACCAGATAAAAATTCTGATTACAATGTCTTCGTCTCACACGGATCTGTCACAGGCGTTCAGGATTTTACAATGAATGAGTTCAACGAACTTATTATTCCTGCAAAAATATTGTCTAGAAATTTTGACTACATTGCCCTCGGCCATTTTCACAGATACACCAGACTTGCAAAAAATGCTTTTTATTCAGGCTCCACAGAAAGTCTCACATTCACTGATGCAAATGATAAAAAAGGATTCATAGAACTTACTTTTTCAGATAAAATCACAACAAAATTCATTCAGATAAAAACAAGACCCATGGTTGATGTAAAACCCATAAAATGTACAAATCTGAAACTAGAAGAAGTAATGAAAAAAATAAAACAAAAAGTCGTGGAGGCAAAACCCAAAGAAAAAACCATACGAATCACACTTGATGACATTCCCTCAACAGTCTATAGAAGCCTTGATTTTAATGAAATAAGAAAACTTACACATAACGCGGTACACTACGAGATAAAAGCAAATATTACAAAAAAAGAAGCAGGTGAAAAACAAACAACCTCATCCAAAATAGATGCACTAGTAAACGAATTTGTAAAATTTTTAGAAGCACAAAAAATAAAGGATTTTGACACAGTCAAAGAACTAGGAATAGGTTACATCGAAAAAGTACAGGCAAGAGAAGAAGGAAAATGATACTAAAAAACCTTACACTCAAAAACTTTCGAAAATTCAAAAACGCAACAATAGACTTCCCAGATGGAGTAACAGGTGTCGTGGGATTAAATGGAGCTGGAAAAAGCACTATCTTTGAAGCAATCGCATGGGTACTCTACGGCCCTGTCGCAGCAAGAACCGCAGCCGATCAAATCAAAACCAAAAACCTACCATCAACTGACCCATGCAGAGTCGAACTAGAGTTTGTGTTCGAAGGTGAAAACTATCGCGTAGTCCGTGAGATGAAAGGCAAAAGCCTCACTGTACAAGCAACAGCAACGATAAATGCAAAAGTTGCGGCAACCAGTGCTGAATCAGTAACACGTTTTATACAAAAAAAACTAGGAATGGATTTCAAATCATTTTTTACAAGTATATTTGCTCGTCAAAAAGAACTCAATGCACTAAGTAGTATGAACGCATCTGAGAGAAGACCCTTGATACTTCGTATGCTCGGGATAGACTCACTGGATGATGTGATAAAAGAAATACGCTCAGATAAAAAACAAAAAGATGGTCTTGTTGAAAAACTAAGTGAGGAAATAATTGATGAAAACGAAAAAGATAAAGAAAAAATTTACAAAGAACAATCAAAAAATATGAAAAAGAACAACAACAAATCAACAAAGAAATAAAAAATTTAAAAGAAAAAAAAGAAAAAGAAGAAAAAAAACTCAAAGAACTCAAACAGACAGTAGAAAAAAATAAAAAAGAATATGAAAAACTGAATAAAGAAAAAGAAAAACAAGCAGATCTCAAAACTTCTTTTGAAAATAAAATAAAACTCGAAAAAGAAATCGAAGAAATAAAAGATAAGATCCTAAAAAGAAATAAAAATTTAGAAACTGAAACAAAGAAACTAAGTAAATTCAAAAACATTGATTCAGATGTACAATCTATTGAGAAAAAAATAAATAATGCAAATAAGAAAATCGAAACTTTTGTAAAAGAAATCGAAAAAAGAAAAACTCTTTCCGATAGAATAGAAAAAGACATAAAAGATATCACAAAAAAGAAAGAAAAAATAGAAAAGATAGGTCCTAAAGCAGAATGCCCAACATGTGAAAGAGTACTATCTGATCAATATAATGTTTTGATAAAAAGATTTGAAAATGAAATCAAAAAAAGTAAAGATGAAAAAGAAAAATACTTAAAAGAAATAAAAGAAAAAGAAGAACAAAAACAACGAAGCAATAGAGAAAAAACAGCACTTGAGAAAAGATACAACTATCTTCAAAAAGAGCTGAGGAAAAAAGATAGAATAGACTCTACGATAAAACATATCAACACAGAGCTTAAAGTTGAAAAACAACTTTTGAATAGTAAAGAATCAAATCTTAAAAAAATAGGAAAAATATCTTTTGATGAAAAAATCTTTGATAAAATAAAAAAACAAGTTGAAGAATATTATAAAAAATATGATTCTTCTCAAAAAAATGTTAGTGACAAAAAAGATGTTATTTCTGATTTGAAACTTGATCTTGAGAAAAAACAGAATAACTTAGCTCTTAATGACAAAGAAATTAAAAACGTTAAAGAAAAAATTGAACAAATCCAGAAATTCAAAAAACAAATAAAAGAAGGTAAAAATCAGGTTAGATATCTTTCAGTGTTATCTGATCTTATGTCTGATTTTAGAACTTTTTTAATATCGCGTATAAGGCCTACTCTTTCGACTTATGCATCTGATTTTTTTAATCGTCTTACAAATGGTAAATACCCTGAGGTTGAGCTTGATGAAAAATATGATCTTCAGATTTATGATGATGGAGAATTGTACAAAATAAATCGTTTCAGTGGCGGTGAGGAAGATCTTGCTAATCTATGTTTAAGGCTTGCTATATCTGAGGTTATTACTGAACGAGCGGGCGGTATCTTTAATTTTATAATTCTTGATGAAATCTTTGGTTCTCAGGATTACTATAGGCGTCAGAACATTATGAAATCACTAAATAGTCTTTCTTCTAAGTTTCGACAGATCTTTCTTATAACCCATATCGAAGATGTTAAAAATGATATGGAAAACATAATTTATGTAACTGAAAATGAAGATGGTTTTAGCACTGTAAAATTAGAATAAAAAAAGAGAAAAAAATGTTTTTTTATTTTCTAAATTTGAGTTTCTTTTTTGCTTTTGGTTTCTTTTTTTTGATTTCATCTGGTCTCTCTGGTCTTTCTTCTGCAGGTGAAGGTGTTGTATCTACTCCTGCGGTTGCTGGTGGTGCATTTGTAAATAACTTGTTGAACATATCCATCTTATTGTCGTACCAATTTTGCCATTGTTTATTTTGTTCTTTGAGTTGTTTACATTCCGTGTCTGTTTCTTCGTATAGTTGGTATAGTTTTGTAAGCCGTTCTTTTTCTTTTTCGTATTCTGCGTTTAGTTCTTCATATTTGTCCTTGTATTCTACATAGTTTTCCATTTCTTTTGCTTCAGAAAGTTCTTTATGCATTTTTTCAATTTCTTTGTCTTTGTCAGTATTTTGTTGCTTTAATGTGTGTATCTCTTGCTCGAGGTTGTTTCTTATGTTATCTATTTCTTCGCATTTTTGTTTGAATTCATTGTATTGTGTTGCTTTTTCTTCGTTTTCTTTAAGTTTTTGCTCAAGTGTTTGAATACGTGATTTGTAATCATCTTCTACTTGGTGTTTTGTAGCCTCTGCAGTTTTTACACGTTCTTCATAGTCTGCTAGTTTCTTTTCGGTGTTGCTTAGTTCTTCTTCCTGGTTCTTGTATGCATCCCATAGTTTTATGAGTCTTTCTTTTTCTTTTTCTAGTTCTTCACTGTATTTTTTACTGCTTTCAGTTGCTTCCATTTTTTGTTTTTCTGCTTCTGCTATTTGGTTTTCATATTTGTCTAAAACACCACTTATGTCTTCTATGTTTCCAACGTTCAGCATGTTTTGTATCCTTGATAGGTCCTCAGCGCTTTTTGTAAAAGAAAGTTTAATTGCATCAATTTCATTTGTAACTGTTGTTAATTTTTCTTTAAGTGAATCCAAATTCTCAACATTTTTTACAACTTTATTTTCCTCAGCCATTTAAGCATCATTCCTCCCTTATAAAATAGAGTAAACAAGAATGAACTTGTTGATATTTAAGGATTTTCATATAATTTGCAGATATTAAACCCTTTTTTGCCTATCAAATGTTTTATACAACTATTTTTTATTAAATAATAATATACCATTAAACATATAAAGCAATATGTACATACCCTTTTCTTGATTGTAACCTAGTTACTAGGAGGTAATAGTTGGATGGGATTATTTAGAAAAGTTAAACTTTCTTCTATAATTCAAAAAATTTTTGGTAAAAAACATGCAAAGATAGGGATATATGGTCCTCCAAATGTTGGAAAAACAACACTTGCAAATAGAATACTTCGTGATTGGACCGGTGATATCATGGGTAGTGTTTCAGAGATACCTCATGAAACCCGACGTGCAAAATGGAAAAAAGATATAAAATTAGAAAACGGGGCTTCATCACTTGCAATTGATATAGTAGATACGCCTGGTATTTCTACAAAAGTTGATTTTAAAGAATTCATGAAAACATGGGGTCTTAGCAGGGATGAGGCAAAACGGCGTGCAAAAGAAGCGACAGAAGGAGTAATAGAGTCAATCAAATGGCTTGAGGATATAGATGGCGTGCTTCTTGTAATGGATTCCACACAAGATCCTTTTACGCAAGTAAACGTAACAATTCTTGGTAATCTTGAAGCAAGAAACCTACCTGTGCTTGTTGCTGCAAACAAAATAGATATGGAGGAATCAAGCCCCGCGACACTTAAATCAGCGTTCCCTCAACATCCTGTAATACCAATTAGTGCTTTGACAGGTTATAACAGTAAAACACTTTACACAACCATGGTTAAACATTTTAAAAAGAAACGTAAAAAAAGCAGGCGGAGGCAATAACCTATGACTAAAAAAAAGTCTAAAGGTATTTGTTTTAACCTTGTGTCACGTCAAAAATTAAAAGAGTTTAACTCTGAACAAAAACTAAAATTTATATTAAAGGAAGTAAAGAAAGGAAAAATCCTTGTCCTTGAACATGGTCTTACCCCCATAGAGCAGGCAACTCTTATTGAAAAAACCATGAAAGAAATAGAACATGACACCTTTATTGGAGTAGAAATGGAGGGTTATGGAGAAGATACACCAACATTTTTACAAAAATTATTTGGTCTTGCAAAAAAACCGCGTATGACTCTAATCGGGCCTGCTGATCTTCTAAAGATGGTAAAAAAAGATAATGATATGATTCAAACAAAAATTATATCAGGTACTGGAGCAAAATAATTTATGCCTCATCAATGTTTGAAATGTGGAAAAGTATTCGAAGAAGGATCTTCTCAGCTTTTAAAAGGATGCCCGGAATGTGGTGGTAACCGATTCTTTTTTACTAAGAGACCTCTTGATGAAAAACAAAGACAAAAAATAACAGAGGAATCTGGGAAAGATATCAACACAGCGATTTTAGAGTTAATGGGTCCTGAAGGGGAGCATCTCGTTGATAAATCTGGTAAATGGGCAAATATCAAACCTAAGGATCTACGTAAGGCAATGAAGAAACATCTGCCTGATAAAAAAGCTATGAAGAAGGATGGAAAAGAAAATATTGATGATTTAACAGATGATAATTTTAGAAGAGAGACGATTGAGCGAATTAAATCAGAGGTGAATCATTCAGATTCTCCTGAGACAATTGATATCGAACAGACCGGTAGTTATAAAATTGATCTTAAAGGACTGCTCGAAGAAGAACCAATCATAATTCAGAAAGATGGCTCGTATAATATTCATCTTCCTTCTCTTTTTAAAACCCTGGATAAAGATAAATAGGTTTTATTGAAAGTTTTTATGCATTTTTACAACAGATTCTACTGCTGCTTTTGCTCTTTCAATTCTTGCTTCTGCTTGAAGACGTGTCATACCTGGTCCTGAAATGCCAAGTCCTACTGGTTTGTCAAATTCGATTGCAAGATCTGCGATTTTTCGTGCAGCATGAGAAATTACCACATCATCATGCTCTGTTTCACCTTCTATTACTGCTCCAATAGTTACAACTCCGTCGATGTTTTTCTTTTGAAGTAGTTTTTTAATTCCAAGTCCCATGTCAAAAACACCGGGTACTTTTATAATTTCAGTAATTTCTGCGCCTAAAAATTTTGCATGTTCTTTTGCACGTTCAAGCATCATCATTGTAATGTCATAGTTGAACTCTGATACAACTGCTCCAATTCTTATTTTTTCATTTTTAGCCATATTTTTTCACATCCTTAACTGCCCTGCATCCCTAAATCCTTCTCGAAGACCCTTACCTGCTTCTTTTGTAAGTTTCTCCGGATTGAATAGTAAATCTAAACAATTAATTGCATGCTCACGACTTCTTTTGTCTGCAAGCCACTCTAGTGTTTTTTCATCTTCTGCTTCGTCTTCATGGACAAAGACTTCTAAGATATGTTTGTTTGTTAAAAGTTGAACTTGAATAAGGCCTGTGCTTGCCTCGTGTGCACATTGTTTGTCGATTGGTTTTGGCCCGGGCATTCCAAGCGCCATTACAATATCACAGTTTTCTTCATCAAAAAGCTTCTTGCAAGCAACTGGCAAGTCTTTGATGCCTGGTACTGTGTAACGCATGATTTTAAAACCAGTATTGTTTGATTTCAGCTCATTGATTGCTGCTTTTCCCATATCAAAGCGGGCAAATGTTGTATCTGCTATACCAATTGTTTTCATTTGTTATCTCCCTCGATTCTTTCTATTGTCCTCTGAATTTCATAAGCAGAGATTATTTTACTGATTATCTTGCGAGTACCTTCCAAATCACTGCCGCCTTCAAACTCTGTGAGTCTTACGACTTTTGCATTTATATCTCTTTTTTTAAGTTTTTTTTCAACTGTTTTTTCGTCATGTATTTGATCATAGCCTAATGCGATTATATCTGGTTTAATTTCCTTTACAACCTTATACATGTCTTCTTCGTGACCCAAATATGCTTCGTCTACCACTCTTAGTTCTTTTATGAGCTCGAGTCGTATTTTCTCAGGGTTTACAGGTTCATGTTTGAGTTTTCTAACAGTGGAATCTGTTGCAACTACTACGGCTAGTTTGTCTCCTAGTTTTTTTGCTTCTTTTAAAAAATAAATATGACCTAAATGAAGAATATCAAATGTTCCTGTTGCCATTACTTTGACCATTTTTTCCAAGCCTCGATTATTTCTTTTCCTTCAAGAAATACAAGGTTGTTATCTTCTGCGTATTGTTTTGCTTTTTGCTTTGAAAGAGCTTTTCCATCATCTCCCATTATCTCACAGCCGCTTCCAGCAGGCGAGAGTCCTGTCATCTCAAGCATAGATACGACAAGTTCTGTGTGTCCTCTGCGCTCATCTAATAGTTTTTCTGCAGCGACACAAATGGGTACATGTCCGGGTGATCTGAATTCTTTTCCAAACATCTTTGTTGAAACACTGTTATTTGCATCTTTTATTTTTTTAGAAAGCTCAGCGAATTTTGTCATGGTGAGGCTTCTGTCGATGTCTGTAATCCCTGTAAAGGTGTCTCTATGGTTGATATAAAGCGAAAAAGATGATTTTGAATCAT
>CAZQEU010000065.1:0-7993 GCA_964592335.1 uncultured Thermoplasmatales archaeon | reverse complement strand
GGCCCTCAACCTTGCGCCGTTGGCCAGGCTTGGCTACCCCTGCAAATGAGTAAAAGATGATTTTCTCAAAATAAAGCAAACCCTATTTATATTTTGTTAAGATCAAATCCACATAAATCCGATAATTCCTTATGAAGCTTGACAAGTCTTAAAGCATATTCTTTTAATCCTTTCTCAAGTGCTTTTTCAACTTCTTTTTCAACAGGTTGCTTCCGTCCATCTTCTACTAAATTGTCTGCATGACATACTATTTTTTCTTCAATATTCTCAGGAATATAATCTTTTGAAGGCAATCCTAGTTTTTTTGCTTCTTCTTTAGACAAGCCTGCTCCAATATGTCTTTCAATAATTTTTATAATTTCTTCTGAAAGCCCTATTTTTTTTGCGATTTTTACTCCTTCCACAGCATGTCTTATTCCATGTGTTCTAGAGCGGCCTATATCATGTAAAAGCGCTCCTGATTCAACAAGTTTTTTGTTTGAATATGTATGTTCTGCAATCTTTATAGCAATATCTCTTACTGCTCTACAATGATCAATTACTTTTTCTGAGCATCCATTTTCTCTAAGAAGTTTTATGCACTCATCACGTGTTGGTATTTTTCCCATTGAATAAAACCTATTTTTCTTTTGTTATAACTTTTTTTCTTGTATTAGATGGTATGATTTCAATACTGCCATCAAATTTTTTATCTGCCCAGGCACCTTTTGTGTATCTATCAAGAAAAATCGCAAGTGCCGCAACTTCTGAATGTGGTTGATTTCCAATTGAGATATTGTAGTCAGCTAGTTCGTAAACATAGCCGGGTACTTTTTCTGCACCAATTACAACTAGTAAATCCTTTTTTTTATTGATTTTTTTTATTGATTTATCTAAAAGATCTCCATACATTGTCAGATGCACAATGGTTCCAGCCCAGTTTTTTAAAAATTTTTTAGTAGAAACTCCGGTTTCTACTTCAAATCCTCCTCCAAAACGACTACAAGTTGATTTTATGTTTTCCTCTATTTTTTTATCTTCTGTGTCAATTAGTATCTTATCTGCTCCAAAAGCACGTGCTACAAGACAGCAATGTGTTGTAATTCTTTTGTCACGGCTGATTCTATGGCCTATTCTTAGTATATTTATCATAATTAATTCAAAAAAATTTATTTTTTTGATCTTGGTTTAAAACCATCAGCAAATGTTCCATCAGTGTTTTGAATCATAACTGTTGCTTCTTTTTTTATAGCTATTTTTCTTGCTTCTTCTATTGCTTTTTCTTTGGTTTTATGATGACTAAATATTTTTCTGTGTGATCTTACTGCCCAGTCTCCTTTTACTTCACCGGGTTGTGGTTTGCTTACAACATATATTACATTTGATGGTTTTCTCTTATGTTTTTCTTTGTTTTTTTCTATGAGGGTGTCTACTCTTTTGTCGACCTCCGTTACAGGTTTCTGAGCTTTTTTAATGTGAAGTGTATCAACATCTTTTTCTATCGAGTCTACATCACGCCATATCCTTGGGCTAATATCAGATGTGATATTTGAACTGGTTTTTTTAGCAGCTGTTTTTTTACCGGTTTTTAGTGTTTCATGATATTCTGCAAGTGGTCTTTCTGTTTCTTCTTCAGCAGTTTTTTCTTCTGTTTTTTGTTCTTTGATTTCCTCGGTTTCTTCAATTTTTTCTTCTTTTTTTGATTTGCCGAATATATTCCATTTTACCATGATAATTTTAGTCCCCCAAATAACTTTCTTATCTTAAGATAACAGTTGATATATTGATAAATCTTTTCATATGGATAAAATTCTTGTTTTTTGGAAAAAATTTAACAAAGTATCTATATTCTAGGATGTTTTATACCAATTAAATCATATGGGCTTATGGTCTAGTGGTTATGACGTCGCCTTCACACGGCGGAGGCCCCCGGTTCAAATCCGGGTAAGCCCATATTCTTTTCCTAAAAGAAAATTATTTTATGTCTACGTGGTATCCTTGACCTTCTTTCTTTTTTTCTCTCCTATTGATTACTATGTCTAGTATACCGTTTTTATATGTGGCTTTTGTAGTCTTTGGTTTTACATCACAGGGAAGTTCTAGTGTCTTGTGATATTTTCTTTTTGTTGTATCCACGATTATTTCGAGGTTATCTCTGTTTACTTTTAGATCTATATCTTCTTTTTCAACACCGGGAATCTCTACAGTTATTGCCACATCCTCATCACTTTCTATTATATCTGTAAGTGGTTCTCTTTCATCAGAGATTATTGGATCTCCTGAGGGCGATTGTGTTCTCTTGTTCCCAAAGTCTTCTATTCTAGGTTTACCATCAGGCCCTACGTTTATCTTAAATCCATGTACTATTGGTCTTCCCGGCTGAGCATTAGTAAACATCCTCATCATCTCTTCAGTCATTCTTCTGATATCATCCATCATTCTATCATCATTGAATATGTCTTTTATGAAATCATCATCAAATCCAAACATATCAAATGGATTTCTTCGTTTTCTTCTTCGATCTCTGTTTTCATCAAATTCATCCATAATTGTTTTTACCTCCCAATTAGGTTTTTTGTAGCTATATTTTGTATAGGAGATAGTATTTAATGTTTTCTATCTAGTCTGTTAACTCTTTTTTTAATTCTTCAAGTAGTTTTTTTGCTTTTCTGGATATTTTTGTAGGAATCTGTACTTGTATTTCAACATATAAATCTCCTTTTCCTCTACCATTTACACCTGGCATTCCTGCTCCTTTTATCTTGATTATTTCACCGTTTTGAGTACCTTCAGGTATCTTTAGTTTTTCAAAATCCCCTGAGATTCCTTGGATCTGTGTCTTTATACCCAACGCTGCCTCAGGAAAACTTATTTTTTTAACTGTATGAAGATCCATTCCTCTACGATTGAATTTTGGATGTTTTTTAATATGTGTTACTATGTATAAATCCCCTGTTCCAGCTGGCCCTGCTTCTCCTTGTCCCGGGAGCCTTAGCTGAGAGCCATCATCCACTCCTTTTGGTATTTTAAGGTCAATTTCTCTTGTTTTTTGAATGGTGCCTCTACCACCACACTCGGGGCAGGGTGTTTCAATGATTGTTCCCTGTCCTTGGCATCTATTACATGGTGCTACTTGTGTAAACATTCCAAAAGCAGTGCGTCTACTCTGTCTAATCTGCCCGTTTCCATTACATTGTGGGCATGTTTTTTTATTGGTACCAGGTTTTGCACCTGATCCATTACATTTTTCACATGTCTCTGCCCTTGGTACTCTTATAGTGGTTTCAAGACCATTGTATACTTGTTCAAGAGTTATTTCTATATCATATCTAAGATCAGCTCCTCTTCTACGCTGATAAGCTTGTCTTCGACCTGTTCTATGTCCAAAAAAGCTTTCAAAGATATCCTCAAATCCAAAACCTGAAAAATCAAAGCCCATGCCGCGGAATATATCTCTAAAATCAGCATTGCGGAATATATCCTCCTGGCTGTATTGTTGATCTATACCAGAATGCCCATATGTATCATAGAGCTTTCTTTTTTCATCATCATATAGTACTGCATATGCTTCAGATATTTCCTTGAATTTTTCTTCTGCTTCTTTGCTTGGGTTTTTATCTGGATGATATTTTAGAGCTAGTTTTCTATATGCTTTCTTGATCTCTTGCTTATTTGCATCTTTGTCTATTCCTAGTATTTCATAGTAGTCTTTTTTAGGCATAATTATCAATTTTTATTGGTAAAATAAGAACTAGTATATGTCTTTTTACATTAATGTTTGCATAAAATAAAACATTATATCTCCAAAAACAAAAGTGAATATAAATCCACCTAGAAGTGGTATCATAAAAGGTATTTTTGGTGTGACCCATACTTCTTTTATCCCCTTTTTTTCAAATTCATCATATTCTTCTGTTGCATCAAAGTTTTTTGGCATGTATACAAACTTTGTTTTTCCATCTACTATCTTTTCAAGTGGCCATACAAATTTTTTACGTGCCACTGAAATTTTCATTTTGTATCCAAGTAAAGCGTATGGTATTTTTAGGTTCCCTCTCAGGACGTTGTATATTAAAAGGCCTATTGGTATGAATAGAAATAGTATAATTGAGTTGGAAAAAACGGTCCATGCCGCAGGCATATATGATTGCCCCCAAAGTGGCATTTGATTTATACTGGGTTGAAGTGGTAACAATATAGCCAGTGCCATAAGTGCTTTTGCATCTGCTCCACCGAAGATTAATCTTAGTTGGAAGAGTACGTATACAAATCCTATCATAGCAGGTATAAATATCAAAATCATTGGATTTGAAATTCCAACTGTTAGATACTCAAGTAACAATAGTACTGAGCCAAACAGACCCATTATCAGCCAGTTCATATTTGAGGCTCTTCTAGTTTTTATATCAGTATATGAAGCGTATCCAAGGATAGATACTCCGACAAAGAGACGTATTATATCAATATAAATTCCTACATCTTGCATAAATAAACCTACCACAAAAAAGGGTAACAAAACAGTACGATATTAATTTAATGAAAAAATCTCAGTAAGATTATGCATAATAGTTCCAAGGATTTATGAAAATCTATAAATAGTAATTAAATTTATATAATATATGGGCCATATTATATTTATAAGAGATATTAAGATAAACAGGGGCTACATATGATAAAAAAATGTAAAATATCAAATATTTTTATTTTAGTGATAACAAGCTGTTTGTTGTTTTCAGGAATAATTATACCTGTAAGTCAAAGTAGAGATGCTGAAAGTTACATCGGTTTTGACAAAGGGCCAAGCTACACAAATGTTGTACCAATAAAGAAAACTACTTTCGTAAACTATGATGAAGAGTCCTATATTGATGACTATGCTTATTTAGCAAGCGTTCCAACATCAGTTTTTAGAAAGGAGAATGTTCTTTATTCAAATCCATTATTATTTTACCAAGAACCACTTGAGTTTGAAGACTCTAAGTATAGATCACTTGACAGTTATGTTGGTATTGATTACTTAATGAAGGATTGGATGAGTTACTGCGATGGTCAGATGGATCAGATGAACCTGATAAATCTAGATAATTCTGATATAAACTCTGAATGGAAGAGTAAAAAAACAGTTGAGATAACAGGAGAAGACCCATACAAAATTGCTTCAGATATCGCTCTTAACGAATGGTCATACTCAGATGATGCAGTAGTAGCAGTAATAGATGAAGAGTTTGAGGAACCTGAAAAACAAATCCATAACAGTTTTACAAAAACTCTACCTGTTTGTAATATAAAAAAACTTGATTCTTTTAAGGTAGAACAAACCAATCGTTTAAATCCTGTAAGCGATTTTTTCACAGTTGATCCTGAATATAAATTCATCCAAGCTGAAGCCTGGTGGGATGGAATTCTTATCGCAGGTAAAATGGTTCCTACAGGAGATCCTGATCTACAATTATATTGTAAAAAAGATAAGGAATGGATGCAGACAGCAGCTACAGCTATGTGGAATATCTACAGGCCTGCAGGCTATGAAATAACCCAATCATATGTGTATTCACCTGGTGAATGGAGGATTACAGTCACAGATTTTCCAACAGAAAGTGATGCTCCAAGATCAGGTTTTTCAAATCTATTTGAAATACAAGGATCGCTCTTAAGTTTTTTAAAGCCAAAGGTAACCTATAATGTAGAAATTACTCAGTATCCTGGTATAACATTTGATATACCTGAGAGTCCTCCTTTTGGATGCAAAAATGCAGAAATAAAAATATCTTGGGATGACCCAAATACATGTTTAGGATGTAATTTAATTGGGCCGAGTGGAGAATTAATTCACACAGAATTTGATGAAGAAAAGGAAAATAAACAAGAGATGACAATAAAAAACCTTGGAGAATGTTTAGATGATGAAAAATACAAATTATCTGTTTTCTCTTTAAATGATGTGAGTAGAGATCTTGAGTTTGAAGTAGAATATACATTCAATCAAACAGTATCTAAAAAACAATGTGATTCTCTTAGCTCTGCCACTGAAGGAGCTGTTCTTGCAAGTCAGCTTAACTCACCATTGATTTTCACAAATTCAGATAAATTAAGTAATGAGGCATCTGATGTTTTAAGTAAATTAGGAGTTGAAAATGTCTATTTTGTTGATCTTGGAGATAATTACAAGCAAGCAGTTATAGATGAAATAAATAGAATTTCAGACATTAAAAAAATCTATACAAAATATATGGATATCTATAGTGATATAAGCGATATTTCTGAAAGCAATGACATAGTTTTTTCTACAATTGACCCATGGACAAAATGGTATGTTGGAGAACTTGAACCTGCAGAAGAAACAGAGAAAGCATTGCATATTGGCCCCGCAGCATATACTGCAGCTCATCATGGCACACCCGTTTTAATCATTGAGAATCATCCTGAACTATCATCTGCAGCTACATGGCATACAGAATTTTGGAATAGACATGTAGCTAACAGATATGATTATACACCTATGGTGGCTGAGATGACTTTAACAGGTAACCGTGTCTATAATTTCTTAGACAAATATGGTTTTGATAAACAAGGAGAAGAATCTATAATTACTGTTGCTGGCCAATATAATATTGGTACACCTTGGGATAGAATGTTTCCAGGTGTAGCAAACGCTGGAAGGTTTTTTGGCTCTCCTGTTGATACAAGTGTTTCAATTTCAAGAAACTTGTTTTATCCTGCTTTGATTTTTGAAAACCCTGCAATGAACGGGAAAGTCAATTTGATTAATGGTAGTCAAAGTGAGAGAAAAGGCATCCTTGGATTTTTCTCCTATCCTTATTTTAATTCTTTAAAAATCAACAAAAAAGCAAAAAATGAAGAATATGAATATCCAACGCTATGTTCTTTTGTAACACATAAATATAGATTCAATGAACGGGCAAGTAAATACTATGGTTCTAAATATGAGTGTGCAAATGGAAAAGTACCAGGTTTTGAAACAACAATGCAGCCTATAGATCAGGGCGTTATGGAAAAATATACAGGGGATTCTGGCATGTATTTCCCAGATATGACTGAGACTGAGGTAGTGCCTTTTTATCTAAACAATGGTGGTTTTGATACTGCTTTTTCAACAAAACTTGATTCTGTAGTCAACAACTTAAATCAGGGTGTGCTTTTATGGGTTCATGCATCACATGGTTCACATGGGAAAGGTGGCTCAACATTATTCTGGGATGTAGATTCTGGATTCAAAGACCATAAACTCGCTGGGTTAATTGCTGGTTCTAAATATGAAACTAATCCATGGCGTGGTTACGACTGGTATATGGGCAGTACAAAAGAGCCTGATACTATGAGCATGGATTATTATGGTTATCTACCATTTACAAATCATAAATCTTTGATATTACCTGCTACTGGAATGGACTGGGTTCTTGCCTTAAAACCTATGCGGGAGAAACTGAATAAAGTAATTCCTTTTGTTGATCCATTCGAGACAGATAATTTATATGATGGCTTAACAGGCACAATTTCTCATTCTAAATATCCATTAGTTAACAAAAATGCTAGTCAAATAGTAGAGAATTTAGATAATCTTCATTCTCTTGGTTTTATAACTAGTATATGTCAGACTAGTAATACATATCTTCATATAAGCATGATACGACATGGTAGTGTATTTCAGGTTCAGGATCCATGGCCAACCTCCTGGTATGGAGCTATTTGGAGGCAATCTATACCAAGAGATATAATTCTTGGTTATACAGTTGGTGAAGCTTATTCGCGTGGTATCTCACATGTTGGCTCTTTATATATAGATGGTGGAGAAGATGGCCCTCAATGGTGGTGGGATAACCTAGAAAACGTTGTATATTTTGGTGATCCTGATCTTAGGATGTATGTTCCATCAACAGAGTATAGTAGCAATAATTATTGGGAACGTGAAGATGTACAACCTATCATATATGATGAAGGCACAGATATAGCCGGTCATATGCCATTTGGAGCAACAAGCTATCCAAACGAAAGA
>CAZQEU010000064.1:0-8449 GCA_964592335.1 uncultured Thermoplasmatales archaeon | reverse complement strand
TATTAAATCTTACAGATACAAAAAAACAAGTTTTTGAAGTAAAAATAAGTTTTCGCATGTCTGTTTCAGAAAATGCCGAGAAAGCATATGATGATAACAAAAAACTCAAAAGCAAGCTAGTGGGTGCTAAAAAATCAATCAAGAAGACCCTTGAAAAAATAAAAGAGGTAGAAGATAAGAAAAAAACAGATTTTGAAAAAAAAGTAAAAAAACCAGTGAGAAAAGAAAAGAGTTTTTGGTTCGAACGCTACAGGTGGTTTATCAGCAGCAGTGGTAATCTTGTTGTTGGTGGTAAAGATGCTAAATCAAATGATAAAATTGTCAAAAAATACCTAAAAGAAGGTGATCGTTATTCTCATGCTGATGTTCAGGGTGCACCAAGTATTATTATAAAAAGCAAAACAGCTCTTGGAAAACAAAAAGAAATAAATGAAAGAACACTTGAGGAAGCCTGTATCTTTGCAGCAAGTTTTAGTAAAGCATGGAAGCAGTTTGCTGAAGCTCAAGCCTATTGGGTCTTACCCGAGCAGGTAAGCAAGACTGCACAGAGTGGAGAGTTTGTTCCACATGGTGCTTTTATAATTCGTGGAAAGCGTAATTATTATAGGTGTAAGCTTGAGCTAGGGGTAGGAAAGATAGAAATCGATGGAAACGAAAAAATTATGTGCGGACCTATTTCTGCTGTAAAGGTTCATTGTAAAGAATATATTGTTTTTGAACCCGGATCTATTAAAAAAACAGATATGACTAAAAAAATCGCAAAGGTTTTTGATGTACGAACCGATGTTGTAGATAAAGTACTACCTGCTGGTGGCATGCAAATAATAGAATCTGTTGGGGTGAACATGTGAAACTGGTTTTCAAGGATTTAAAACATGGTGAGGTAAAACTTATTGCAGAAAACCTTGATGATATATGGCATCTGTACAACATTGTAAATGAAGGTGATTTAGTAAGAGCCATGACTTTTAGAACAGATGATCAAAGTGGCGATGATAAAAAAAGAAGTAAAAAATCTGAGAAAAAACGAATGAAACTAGGAATTAGGGTTTCAGAGGTAAAGTTTCATGAGTTTAGTGACCGGCTTAGGATACACGGTACAATTGAGGAAGGCCCTCAAGAGCTCGGCTCATTTCATACGATAAATATAACTGCTGATAAAATGGATGCTCTCTCTATTGTTAAGGAAAAGTGGGAATATCATCATTTAAAACGTATTGATGAAGCGGTAAAAGAAAGTAAACAGCCTATAGTTACTTTTGTAAGCATTGATGATGACTCTGCAACAGTTGCTGTTCTTCGTCAGAGTGGTGTACAGTGGATTGCAGATGTTGATTCTAAACGCTCTGGTAAAATGTATGAAGACAAAAAAATTGATTCAAATGAGTATTTTGGAGAGGTTCTTTCTATTGTAAAGAATAATATGACTGAAAACTCAGGATTAATTGTTATTGGACCTGGTTTTACCCGTGAGCATTTTGTAAGATATAGTAGGGAAAAAAATCCTGAGATTTTTAAAAATTGTCATGTTTGTTCAACTGGTCATTGTGGAATGAATGGTGTGCAAGAGGCGATAAAGACAGGTGTTGTAAAACAAATTACAAAAGAAAATCGTGTCGTGTTTGAAACAGAGCAGATTGAAAAACTATTTGAAGAAATCAAAAAGAATGGTCTTGCAGCTTATGGTTTTGATGAAGTAAAACATGCAGTTAGAAATGGTGCAGCCGAGCGTATACTTATTACGGATAAACTTGTAAGACATGAAAAAGGTGAGGAAATTTTAAAACTTGCTAAGGAAAACAATAGTGAGTTTACAATAATAAATACGATGCATGAAGCAGGTAAAAAAATAGAAGGTATTGGAGGCGTTGCCGCTCTCCTGCGTTTTAAAATTTAAAAAAATTAGTTTAGAGTTTTCCCATTGCTGTAAATGTGTTTGAGTATGTTACTCCGCCAGTTGATTCTGTTTTTGGTTCTATTGGTGATATATCTGATTCTTCTGGTTCCTCAAGGCTGTAATCATAGTATGTATATGTTATCTCTATTGAAAATGAGTCTTTTCCAAGTTTTTCCAACAGCCATCTAAATGGAGTAAATATTAGTTTTTCACCATGTTTTATAGATGCCGTTATTGTATAGTTTTCCATCATTGTGTCAAGTGATAAGTTTTCATCAAGTCTGTCTCTTGCATCAAATTCGTCTTTAGCTTCTATTGATTCAAGGTTTAAAGCAGACTTAGAATCTGAAGATAATGTAACTTTTCCTTCACCCTTAATCGTCTTTTTTTGTTCCGCCATGTTAGTACCACAAATAGTAACTTTTAGCTCATCGGCTCCTAGGTTTTTCAGAAGGCGGCCTTTATGGTTATCTTTGAAAGTAATGTTGAAATCTATTTGTTTGACATGTCTATTGGAAATCTCAAAAACTTCGTTATAGTTTATATCTTTTCCAAAAAGCTTGTCTTTTAACTGATGGTTTGTTTTATCTAATTTTACTTCAACAATATCATAGACTACATCATAAGTAGTGTATTCTTCCTCGCCATTTTTAGGTACTTCGTCTTCACCATCTGTCTCTGTATAAAAAATAATTCCAATTGCTGCAACTATAAGTACTAATACAGCTGCTATAGCTATTATCTTATCACTTTTTTTCAAATTCATAGTTTCACCTTAACTAAATTATTTAATATATTGTATTTATCTATTTATATAAGTATATTTACATCTTTATTAAGTTTTTGCTTTATTTATATAAATATACCTTTTATAGGTATGAAAAGACAAAACAGTATTTAAATATTTTGATTTATATAAAATAGATTTTCTATAAAATACGCTTCTAAAAATAAACCATTATGACTTTAAAATAGCTATTCACCAAAAACCAGGCCCTTATTATTCAAGAGTAGACCCTTACGAGGATACATATCATTAATCTGAGGTTCCATCTTATTATAATCCTCTAAATCCCCATCATTTTTTAAAACATAACGAGCATAATAAAAAGACTCTTCAACAGATACTTTTCCATCTTTATTCCTATTAAACCTAGGAGGTTTACCTGTATCAAATAATCCTGATCGGAAACCATCCGCATCACCAGTTTTAACACCTTCAAACCAAATACGAGAAAACAAAGGACCATACAAAGTACTAGCATAACCTACTCTAAACTTACTAGCACCAGCAATTACTACTCTACCATTTTTTGCAAGACCTGATTTATATAAAAACAATTCAGGAAAATTAAAAATTGTTTTATCTGCAAAACCACCACTATAACATGCATCAACTAAAACACAGGTTTTTTCAGAATTAAGATTAGAAAGAAGATCACCAAGTTCTTTATCTGTTAGAATCTCATTGTTCCAGAGAAAAACACTACTTCTCTCCAAAACCTTTCCACCAGTAAGAGAATTACTACTATCTCCACATCCATGACTAGAAACATAAACAAAAACTTCACTATCTTCAAACCTATTTGCCTCATCTACAACATAAGTAAGAGCTGCTTCAACATTTTTCTTTGTAGCACCTTCATATGTTATATCATATTTGTGATACCTCTGTTGAAGAGTTTGTATAGGCTTGCCAAGACCATTATCTGATCTTATCCATCCATCATCAAATAACACAATGATGTTGGATGTCGGATAATTATAGTTTTCAACAAAGTATTCAACCATTTCCTCTGCAAGATACAAACCACCATTACCTAGTTTACTTTCATTATCACTAGGAAAATTAGAGGCAATAACAAACACTGCCCATTTATGAGCATCAGAAACAACAACCTCAGGGTTATAAACCTCAATTCTTACATCTTTTATATCAGAATAAACTGCTCCATCCCAAGCACGAGCATAAATAGTGTAATAACCATTTTCTACATCAAAAACATCCCAAGTATAGCTCCAAAAGTTGGTACCATCCAATTCTATCCATGTTTCATTTAATAAAATCTCTACTTTTTTAATTGTTTGATTGCCATTCGGATCAGATGCAGTACCTGAGATAGTTACAAATTTTGAAAAAACATCATCTCTAATTGGATGAGTAAAAGTTACGACAGGTTTTGAGTTAAAAACCTTTTTTTCCTCAAAAAGACCAGGTATAAAAAACAATGAAACTGTAATAAATATTGCAATTATTATTACTACTATATTCAAATTTAGTTTTTTCATGGTAGCTACAAATATATCTTTATAATTAATGCTTTATAATAGTTATTTAACAAATCTATCCCTAAAACATGTATTCAAAACATTTATCATAACTCAGATTATTCCTCTAGAACAGCAATATAAGAGGCGGTTTAATTTGAAAAAAATGACATATAAAGAAAGCGGAGTAGACATATTCAAAGAAGAAAAAGCAATAAAAGGACTTATCTCAAACATAAAAAATAAGAGAAAAGGAATAGGAAAACCTCTTGGTGGACACTACGCAGGAATGATAGAATTTGGAAAATATGCTCTTGTACTCTGTACTGATGGAGTAGGAAGCAAAGTAGAAATCGCCTCTGAAATAAAAAAATATGACACCGTCGGTATAGACTGTATCGCAATGAATGTAAACGATGCAATATGCGTTGGAGCAGAACCACTAGCATTTGTTGATTATCTAGCAATAAATAATCCAAACCCAAAAACTACAAAAGAGATAGGAAAAGGACTTGCAAAAGGCGCAGAACTAGCAAATATCTCAATAATAGGTGGAGAAACCGCATCTCTTCCAGAGATAATAAACGGTTTTGACCTTGCAGGAACCTGTCTCGCATATGTCGAAAAAGACAAAATAATCACAGGCGAGAAAATAAAACCAGGAGACATCATAATAGGGCTTTCAAGCAGTGGAATACACTCAAATGGGTACACACTTGCAAGAAAAATAATACAAAACGCTGATTTTTTTTACAGTGACAAATTTCCAAAAGAATTCTATCCAAAAAAACCCATTGGAGAAATACTGCTAACACCAACAAAAATATATGTAAAAGAAACAATTGAACTTTTCAAAAAAATAAATGTACATGGTCTTGCACACATCACAGGTGGAGGACTTAGAAACCTATCAAGACTAAAAAAAGATGTAAAATACACAATAACAGACCCGCTTGAGCCACAACCTATCTTCAAATTCTTACAAGAAAAAGGAAACATCGATGATAAAGAAATGTATCAAACATTTAACATGGGAATGGGACTTGCAATAATTGTATCAGAAAAAGATTCTAAAGAAGCATTAGAAATACTTAAAAAACATTCAATCTCAGAAGTAAAAATAGTTGGAAAAATTGAGAAAGGAAAAGATGTAGAACACACTACACTTAATCTAACATTTTAATTTTTACCGATTCTCTTGGTAAAAGCCATATACGAAAAACTACAATGAAAAGTAACAATACTATCAAAAAAATCGAAAATATTATTTTCTCTTTAAGAGAGGATTTTCCTCGTCCTGCACTTTACAGGCATTTACTTTTTATTACTAAATTTCTTTCTTTTGCATCATTATCTATAAAATTGGTTCTAACCATGTTAGATATAAACCATATCCTTTTTATAAAATTTTAAATACTTTTCAATTATCACAAAAATAGATAATTTTGGAGAAAAGAAAACAATGAGAAAAGCATATTATAAGAAAACATGCAGTTTAACAATATTTTGTTTATTACTTATACTAGGCTTTGGTAGTAATATAAAGGCTACAGAATATGAAAATCCAACAGCAATAATTGATACATCTAAAGGAACAATAAAAATAGAATTATATCTAGATAAAACCCCAGATACAGTTACAAATTTTATAAACTTAGCACAAGATGGTTTCTACGACGGGATGATTTTCCATAGAATAAAAGACAATTTTATGATACAAGCAGGAAACACGTATCCGGATGGTTCGACAAAGGAAAGCCCATATGGGAATATAGAATTTGAATACGATGAAACATTAAGCCATGTCGATGGAGCAATCTCCATGGCAAGTACTGGATCAGGAGTCGGTGGAAGTTCACAGTTTTTTATTTGTGATGAAAAACAAAGTTTTTTAGATGGATCATATGCAATATTTGGTGTAACAACAGAAGGAATCGAAGTTGTAAGAGATATTGCAGATGACCCACGTGATGATAGCAGCCCAGCAGGCGGTGGAAAACCCTACGAAGACATTTTGATAAATAGTATAACAATCGAAGGATACTCTACTGCAATAAATGAAATGCAAGAAGAATCAAACACAATAACAGATCAAGAAGGAGACATAATATACTACAACGGACAAACAGGAGAAAATCCTTTAATTCATGAGTATTATCAAGGCTTAAAACGAAACATAGATATAACCGAAGTATCAATAAAAATTGAAAACAAAAAAATAGTACTTAGCTTAAAAGTCTCAGGAGAAATAATAGAAGATGATTATTACCAATACAATGTTTTTTATACAAGTAACGAAGCAACTTATAGTTTTATATTTAGCAATAAAACAATGAATGCAAATTATATTGTCACCAATGTGAAAGGAGGCGCACATGAGTCTTATACAATTAATGGAGACACAATATCTGTCATTTTCAATGCATCCACAATAGGAGTGAATAATGTAGATTTATATGGTTATGCATATCAATTTACCGATCTTTTGGACGCAGCTGTAGCAGAACATTGGTCAGATTATGCGCCAATAAATAAAGAACCCACATTAACTCAAGGGGAGACTTATCTAGAAGAAGGGAAAAATTATTCAAATGGATCACCAGGTTTTGAATTAGTCTTAATTATTCTAGCAACTATATTTTTGTTATACATCAAAAACAAAAAAAAGTAATTTAAATCTAGGATTAAATCATTGAATAAAGAGTTATAAACCCAATAATAATCGGTTGATGAACAAAATAGATAACAAGTGAATTACGTCCTAAAAAACAAAAAAATTGTACAAAACCAAATTTAGAGAAATCATTGATATAAAAACTTCTTTTATGATCATGATACAAAGCATTTCCAATAAAAATACCTATCAAAACCACTCCAAACCAGGGCAGCAATGGAAAATAATCAATAGTACAAAAACCTCTTGGAATAAAGCCCAACCACACCAAATACGAAAAATCAAAAACCATTGTTCTAAGGAGAATTCCTATAATAACTAAGATTATTCCTATAAATAAATTGGCAAATCTGTAGTTTATAAAGGGTATAGAGAACACTATACAAATTCCTATACAATGTAAAACACCAAACACGATAAATCCAGGACCTATAAATAGAAATGTAACAACAGTAAGAAGGAGACCCAATCCAAAAATCGTTAGTCCTCTTTTTATAAATCTAAAACAAATTTCTTTTTCAGATAAAGTTTTTTTAATTCTTGAATAACTAAGTGTCAGAGAAAGACCTACGAGAAGAATAAAAATTGTGCCGATAGGATATAAAAATAAACGTAACTCAAGAGAATGTAAATTAATTTTTAAAGTATCTAAGAAGTACAAGTCGAATATAATATGATAGATAATCATCATAATTATTGCTATACCGCGAAGAAAATCTATCTCCCAAAATCTTTCTTTTTTATTCTTAGTCACAAGAATGTGTAACAAATCTATTTTATTTAAGAAAATGGTTAAAAAATAGCGGGGAATGGATTTGAACCATTGATCTACGGGTTATGGGCCCGTCGGGATTTCCTGGCTACCCCACCCTTATAGGCATCATCCATTTCTGAATAAATACTCGCTATGATGGGCAGCGCCCCGCCATATATCCGGTTTAGTTTTTGGGAATAATGTTTCTCATACTTAAACTTAGTACCTATCCTCAATCTCCATATATTAAACATTTTACCTTTGTAAAAAGTATTTTGTTTCCAAATTTTAGTATTAATATTTAATTTTCTGCAAAAATTATTTGTTATATCTATAATTTCTTTTTTAACATTAGAAATTACAATTTCCCCATTAGAAACATAACCATCCGAATCAATAAAACCAGATATAAATCCAATAATGTACTCTTGGTCAACATTATTTTTAATATTTTTAGATTCCCCTTTAATAAAATTAAAAAATGCTTTTGAGTTAAGTCTAATGATCAGACAACCATGATGATGCATTATATATGGATTCAACCCTACTTTCTGCAATAAAAATATTACATATTTTGCAATGTCTTCGTCTTTAGATGGATTCAAATATATATTGGTTTTATAATGCCTCCATTTATCATGATATAAGTAACCATCACCAGCTATTATTCCAACTAAATATCCCTTTTCTTTTATATTAATAGCATCTAGATCGATAGTTTTTAAAGGCATATTCCTCTTTTGTAAGAACAATGAGGGCCATATTAAAAATATTAGTGAGTTTATTGAAAGTATTCGTAAGTTTTTAGAAAAATCTTTATTAACTACCCATTAGATTGATATGCGGAGGGTTTTGA
>CAZQEU010000063.1:0-8665 GCA_964592335.1 uncultured Thermoplasmatales archaeon | reverse complement strand
ATGATAAGGCTTCATTATTCTATCTGATAATCAAAAAAGTGCAAAAGCTTTGTTAAATAATAAACTATTAATAACCAGCAGAAATAACATTGTTGAAACGTGATTGAATATGGAACTTAATATGTCTGAAAAAATAAACCAAATACTCTCATTATTGCTACTTATAATATTGCCATTATTAGTTTTACTGATAGGTGTAATAATAAACTTTTTGAATGTATGGTATTACACACTTGCTGTCACATGGTTTGGAATGGGCATAATATTTTTTAGTG
Source organism: uncultured Thermoplasmatales archaeon (assembly GCA_964592335.1). GTDB lineage: Archaea > Thermoplasmatota > E2 > DHVEG-1 > DHVEG-1 > CAZKUB01. The sequence continues at coordinate 8,390 of CAZQEU010000063.1, read as the reverse complement.
TTTTAAGAGATTAAAAAAAAACGTTTAAGGTGAAAAAAATGTCAAAGGATAAAGAAACAGTAGATCTACCGGTTGAAATAATTGAGAAAATTAAAAAAAGGATAGAGGGAACTGGTTTCAACTCGGTATCATCCTATGTTGCATATGTTTTAAATGAAGTACTTTCAGATATTGAAGAGGAAGATGAGGATTTCACTGAGGAAGACGAAGAAAAAGTAAAGGAAAGACTACGTGCTCTTGGATATCTTGATTAACTGTTTTTCAATGAAAACACTAAAATAATAGTCTTTATTGCGTCAAATAAAGAAAAATGCAATCAGTTTTTAAATTACTTAATCCAGAAATACAAAACTATCTAAAAAAACATAATATTTTAGAGCCTACTGAACCACAAAAAAAATCTTTTCCACACTTAATAAAAGGAGAAAATGTTCTTCTAATAGCACCAACAGGTCTTGGAAAAACAGAATCAGCAATTCTACCTATCTTTCATAATTTTTTAAACCTTAAAAAAGAAAAACCAGAGTTATTTGACAAAAAAAACAAAGGATTCTCTATTTTATACATTACACCACTGCGTGCCCTCAACCGCGATATGCTTAGAAGAACAATGAATATGGGGAAAACACTAGGCATAAACATCTCAGTGCGCCATGGTGATACAACTCAAAGTGAACGAGCAAAACAATCAAGAAACCCGCCAGATATGCTTATTACAACACCTGAAACCTTTCAAATAATGTTTACAGGAAAAAGACTTAGAAAACATCTTGAAAGTGTCAGATGGGTAGTCGTAGATGAGATACATGAGCTTGCAGGTGATGAACGTGGTGCACAATTATCAGTAGGGCTTGAACGATTATATGAACTAGTTTTAGAAAAAAACCATATTTTTCAAAGAATTGGTCTCTCAGCAACAGTTGGAACACCTTTGGAGGTAGCTCGTTTTTTAGGTGGCTTTGAAAAAAACAAGTTTCGATCTGTTGAAATAGTTGAAGTTGATGTTACAAAACATATTGATATTAATGTTGAAATACCCTCTGTTAAAAAAACAGATTATCCATTTGCAAAAAAACTAAAAATTGAGCCTTTTTCATTTGCATCTCTTAGAAGATGCAAAGAATTTGTTGACAAGCACACTTCAACCCTCTTATTTATCAACACTCGTGATGGTGCAGAGATACTAGCATCTCGTTTTCATCTCTGGCAAAAAGATTTAGATATAGGTGTCCATCATGGATCTCTTTCAAAAACTGCTAGAGTTGAAGCAGAAGATGATTTTAAAAAAGGAAGTATTAAATCACTTATTTGCACATCTTCGCTTGAATTAGGTATTGATGTCGGTAACACTGATTTTGTAATACAGTACAGCTCACCACGTGAAGTTAAAAGAATACTTCAGAGAGTTGGGCGTTCCGGACATAGCGTAGGTAAAACCTCAAAAGGTACAATTATAGCAACTACTCCAGAAGATTTTGCAGAAAGCCTTGTTATCGCAAAAAAAGCGCTCTCTGGCAATATTGAAGAACTAAACGTTAGACAGAATCCTCTGTCTGTTCTTACAAATCAAGTAATATCTATTGCTCTTGAATATGGTCGTATAAAACCTGATAAAATCTTTAAGATTGTTAAAAGAGCATATCCTTTTTATAAACTTAAAAAAGATGTTTTTAAAAAAATAGTTGAGCAGCTTAGAAACCAACGCAGTATCTGGGTTGGTGATGATTCTTTTATTGTAAAAAGAACAAATTCAAGAAATTATTTCTTGGATAATATCTCAATGATTCCAGATGAAAAAACATACATGATAGTAGATATTAGCACAAGAAAAAAAATCGGTAAATTAGATGAAAGTTTCATCTTAAACATAGGTTTTGAAGGGACCAAATTTATTTTAAAAGGAAGACCCTGGGTTATAGTAAAAATAGAAGAAGATGAGCTTCTCGTATCTCAATCTAAAGAAATAGGTAATGTTCCATCTTGGAGGGGGGAGGATATACCTGTTCCATTTGAAGTTGCACTTGATGTTGGCAGACTTAGAAAAAATGCATTAAACAAAAAAAATACAGAGATTTATCCTTGCGATAAAAACTCTTTTAAAAAGTTTGTAAAACATGTAAAAAACCAAGAAAAACAAGGTTTTGTAATTCCTGATGATAAAAATATAACTTTTGACGTTGAAGATAAAACAGTTGTAATAAATGCATGTTTTGGAACAAAAGTCAATGAAACAATTGGCAGACTTATATCTGCAATTCTTGCTCAATCAATTGGTGAAAGTATAGGTGTAAATACTGATTCTTATAGGATAGATCTGGAGCTACCTGGCAGAATTCCTGTTAAAAAAATAATTGATATATTAAAAGAAATTAAACCTGAATCCCTGCATTATCTAATTAACACTATTTCAAAAAACTCTAGTTATATAAGAGGAGGTCTTGTTCATGTTGCAAGAAAATTTGGTGCGATAAAAAAAGATTTTGATTTTAAATATGTTGGTTCTAAAAAATTGTTTACTCTCTTTGACAATAGCCTCATCTTTGATGAAGCAATAGACAAACTTGTTTGGGAGAGAATGGATATAAAAAACACTCAAAAGGTATTGGAAGAAATCCAGAGCGGAAAAATAAAGATTCATGTTCAAAAATTATCCCCTATTTCTCTTGCAGGTCTTGAAACAATACGTGGTTTGATGGTTCCACAAAGAGCAGATCGCTCTATTTTAATGGCTCTTAAAAAAAGATTGGAAGACACAGAAATTACACTTGTTTGTACTAATTGCAATAATTCCTGGGATAAAACAGTTGGAAGAATAAGTGAAAAACCTAAATGTGCAAAATGCGGTGCCATTAAAATCGCTGTTTTAAGACGTTATAATAAAAAACTTGCAAAGATTCTTAAGAAAAAAAAACTCTCAGAAGAAGAAACTAAAGAATACAAACGTTTACATAAAAACGCAAGTTTAGTTTTAAGTTATAAAAAACTAGCAGTTCTTGCATTAGTAGGAAGAGGGATAGGCCCGGATACTGCATCTAGGATCCTTAGAAAATACAGTATTCGTGATATAAAAAACTCTGAGGAGCTGCAAATCAAATTTTTAAGAGATATCCTTAAAGCCGAGTTAAATTATGCAAGAACACGTGGTTTTTGGGATAACAACTAGCCGTATTGTTTCAAATAAAAATATTTAATAATGATATTTTGCATTAAATCTTTTATTAAAACAGTTTAGTGATGAGAGAAAGGATGGATGCCTGAAATAGAAAATAAAGAGCTGCTTGGTAGACTAATAAAATCTACTATAGGAGTTATAAGCAGGAGGACTTCTGAGCCTTATGCAAATATGGTTATAAGCGATGCTATTAAAAAACTAAAAATGAGGTATCTTTTTTTAAGTAATGTAAAAATACTTGTTGGGGAGTATAACGAAATATTTGATGTTGTACAGATAAAAGATGCGATAAACAATGTCAACTACAAAGAAATAGGTAAAGTCTCCCGTGAGTTTATAGAAAAAATTATGGCTGCCATGGGTAAAGACGCAGGTTACTACTTCATAAGAGAAATAAAAGAAGATTTACCATATGATTATGAAAAAACAATAAAGGAATCAGGAGTCGACTTAGATCTTCTGCAGATGCATTTTATAAATGATGTAAAACAAGAGAACAGATACACAGTCAAACACGATGAAATTCTGAAATATATAACATCAATTTTATATGAAATACTTGAACGTGATTCCGGTAGAACCTTTGCATATGAAACTCTTGAAGAGGTGGTAAGCAGGCTTACTATCGAATATGAGGTCTTAAAACATATCAAAATAAATGATGTACGATCAATTCAAAATGTTGATATAGTAACAGTAAACAAAGAAGTAAATTCCCTGGAAGCATCAGTTGTTGGTGCGGGTATTCAAAAAGTAATTCAGGAGATTTTCAACTCCTTTGATGAGAGAAAAGGTTTCTTGTTTATGGATAATCTTAAGAACCAGATCAACGCAGATTACAATATTAAGCTTAATCAGCTTGGTGTCAACCTTAGAATTATAAAACTAAAACAAGAACTTGTAGTAAAACATGTTTTAAAAACTCTTATAGATATACTAAGCAGCGCTAGTACTCCTAGTTATGCTGTTTTAATGGTAAATAACATATTACGCAATTTTGATACTAAGTTTAGTTTTTTAAAAGATGTAAAAATCGATGGGTTAAAATATTCTCAAGGTGAAGATGGAATTATAGTCCCACAAAATATAAACTCGGTTAGAGCATCTGAGCTTGGTAGAAGCCTGCAACGTATTATAGAAAATATTTCAACTTCTATGGGAACTGAGCCGGGAAGAAACTTTGTTGACAGATTCAAAAGCAGCCTAGGCAAAGCTTATCTTTTACGCATTGAAGAATTAGGAGTGAATCTTCATATGATTGAGTTGCGTAATAATCTAGTATTTTAAATTTTAATCGTTGATAAACGAATAAAAAATCGTCAATTTTAAATATATTGTTGTATTTCCTTGCTCTGTGATTTTAAAATGGTAGATGTAGGAATAATCAGTTATGGTGCAAATATACCTCGTTTTAGAATAAAAACAGAAGATATTGCAAAAGCATGGGGGAAAGACCCAGCTACAATATCAAAAGGCTTAGGCATATTTGAAAAATCAGTACCATTCCCCGATCAAGACGTAGCAACAATAAGCGTTGAATCAGCAAGAGCAGCGATAAACAGATCAAACATAAACCCACAAGACATAGGAGCAATATATGTCGGAAGTGAATCACATCCCTATGCAGTCAAACCAACAGGCACTATAGTAGGTGAAGCGATAGGTGCAACACCGATATTACAAGTAGCCGATTACGAGTTTGCATGTAAAGCAGGGACCGCTGCCATTCAAACATGTATGGCACTTGTAAAATCAGATATGGTAAAATATGGAATGGCAATAGGAGCAGATACATCACAAGCAGCACCAGGTGATGCACTAGAGTATGCTGCAAGTGCAGGTGGAGCAGGATTTATAATCGGAAAAGAAAAAATAATTGCAAAAATAAATGATACCTGCTCGTATACTACAGATACACCAGATTTCTGGAGAAGAGAAGGAAGAAAATACCCTGCACATGGAGGTCGATTTACTGGAACACCTGCATATTTTAAACATATAACAAACAATGCAAAAAACCTAATGCAGAGAATGGGTACAAAACCAGAGGATTACAATTATGCAATATTTCATCAGCCAAATGGAAAATTCCCAGTAAGAGTTGCAAAAATGCTTGGTTTTTCACAAGAACAAATAAAACAAGGCCTGCTATGTCCATATGTTGGAAACACATATTCAGGTGCAACAATGATAGGACTTGCATCAGTACTTGATGTTGCAAAACCCGATGAAAGAATCTTTTTAACAAGCTATGGCTCAGGTGCCGGTAGCGATGCATTTGATATAACAGTAACAAATGAGATAAAAAAACTACCACGCAAAAAAGCACCACTAGTATCAAAAATGATAGAAGAAAAAGAATATGTCGACTATGCAACTTATGCTAAACATCGTGATTTATTAGTTTTGGAGTGAAAAAAAATGAGAGACGTAGCAGTTATAGGAATTGGAATCACAAAATTTGGAGAATTATGGGATCAATCATTTAGAAACCTAATATCAGAAGCAGGAGCAAAAGCAATACTTGACTCAGGAATATCTGGAAAAGATATAGACTCAATGTACATTGGCTCAATGAGCTCAGGAAGATTTGTGGGCCAAGAACATGTTGGAGCCCTAGTTGCAGATGCCGCAGGTTTTTCACATTTACATATACCTGCAACACGAGTAGAAGGAGCATGTGCAAGTGGGGGACTTGCTGTAAGACAAGGATATCTATCAATTGCATCAGGAGCAGATGATGTAGTAATCGTTGGTGGCATAGAAAAAATGAATGATGTAGGCGGAGGAGCTGCAACAGAAACACTTGCAACAGCAGCAGATCAAGAATGGGAAGCATTCTTCGGAGCAACCTTTCCAGGCTTATATGCACTAATTGCCACTAGACACATGCATGAATACGGCACAACAAAAAAACAACTAGCAGAAGTCGCGGTAAAAAACCATTCAAATGGTGCAAAAAACCCCTATGCACAGTATCAAAGAGAGATAACAATTGAAAAAGCAATGAATGCAACAACAGTAGCATATCCGTTAGGTCTAATGGATTGTTCACCTGTAACAGATGGTGCCGCAGCAGTCGTGTTATGCTCCTTGGATAAAGCAAAAGAATTTACTGACAAACCAGTAAAAATAATAGGCTCAGGTCAAGCATCAGACACACTTGCACTTCACGGACGAAGGGATATTACAACACTTGATGCAACAGTATATGCCGGAAAAATGGCATATAAACAAGCAAATAAAAAACCACAAGACATAGATTTTGCAGAAGTACACGATTGTTTTACAATAGCAGAGATATGTGCTATAGAAGACCTAGGATTTGTCAAAAAAGGAGAAGGAGGAAGAGCAGTAGAAGAAAAAATTACTACTCTAGATGGAAAAATACCGGTAAATACAAGCGGTGGGCTTAAATCAAAAGGCCATCCAGTAGGAGCTACTGGAGTTGCACAAATCGTGGAAGCTGCAATGCAACTGAGAGGAGAAGCAGATAAAAGACAAGTAGAAGATGCAAGAGTAGGTCTTACACACAATGTTGGTGGCTCAGGTGCCACATGCATAGTCAACATAATGGAGGCGATATAAATGGTTGAAGGAGCAGTACCACGTTTCTGGCGTGAAATACCTCAGAGATACAATTTACTTGGTAACCAATGTTCAAGCTGTAAAAAAATATATTTTCCACCACGTGAGACATGTCCTGTATGCAGACGTAAAAGCTATAGAAAGATGAAGGATTTAAAACTCTCAGGAAAAGGAAAAATAATCAGCTACACCATAATTAATGTAGCACCAACAGCATTTGAAAAACAAGCACCCTATCCAATGGCAATAATTGAGCTTGAGGAAGGACCCAGAATCACAGCTCAAATAGTAGATTGTAAAATTGATGACGTAAAAATAGGAATGACTGTACAATCTACATTTAGAAAAATACAGCAAGACGGAAAAATAGGAGCGATATACTATGGTTACAAGTTTAAACTAATGGAGGAATAAAAAATGAATATTAAAGATGCATTATCTGAGAAAATAGCAGGTGAGATTACACTTAGTCCAAAACCAGGTCAGACCATTAGAAAATGGAGAAACGTTTTTGGCATAAGTCAAACAGATCTTGCAAAACATCTTAATCTCTCACCAAGCGTAGTATCTGATTATGAATCAGGAAGACGTAAATCACCAGGCATACAGACGGTTAAAAAAATAATAGATGCATTCATTGAAATCGATGAGAAAAAAGGCGGAAAGATACTTCATCAATACGATTCAATGATTGAAACACAAGAGGGAATACTAGAAATTATGGAATATCCATATTCAATTAATGCTGAAAAATTTATACATGAAATAGAGGGAAATATTCTTACCACAAGCAAAATAGGGCTTAAGAAAAACGTTAAAGGCTTCACCCTTGTAGACAGTGTAAAAACAATAGAGACGATAAATGCTGGGGATTACAATCAATTATATGGTTGGAGTACAGAGCGAGCCATCATATTTACAGGTATTAGATATGGACGCAGTCCTATGATAGCAATACGCGTTCATCCTGTAAAACCCACAGTTGTTGTCTATCACAAGCCAGGTAGCGTTGACTCACTTGCAATTAAACTAGCGGATCGCGAGAATATACCCTTAGTTGTAACAAGTATTCCAATAAATGATTTAAAGAAAAGACTACTGAACATGGAAGAAAAATAAAAAAACAATAATCTATTTTTTCAATATTTTTATTTTTAAAATCAAAAATTTTAAAACCAAACAAAATATTCTCGACATGGTGGAGATGGATTCACAAAGAATTTAAATTTTGGATAAAATTATTAGTATCTTGTTTCATTTTTTCAGTAATTTGGTTCTATATAATACCCATAAATTTCTCTATTTATAATTTTGTATTGGAAAACCCTGCAATGGTAAAAACTATACAAACTGGTCATTATATTAAAATATTTGATAAGACCCTTTATATAAATGAATGGATTTTTTATGGTTTTTTAATACTTTTAATTATTGCTACTATATCGATATTTACATATTTCTATTTTATATCTAATAACAAACAAAATAAAAAAGTATTTTTTAAAACTTGTTTAAAACTGATAAGAACATAAAACTAAAAAAAGAAAAAAATACTTTAATATGAGTGGAGGCCCACGGCGGGATTTGAACCCGCCACAGAGGATCCACAGTCCCATATGTTGCCAGGCTA
>CAZQEU010000062.1:0-9158 GCA_964592335.1 uncultured Thermoplasmatales archaeon | reverse complement strand
TGTCAATAAATGTGGGATGTAAAATTATAAATAAAAAAGATACGGATATAGATAATACACATATTTACGATCTTTTGATAATATCTCCAAATAGATTTGCAAGAGCTTTACAACCATTAGTTACACATAAAAACAAATACAGCATTAAAACAAAACTAGTAACGATAGAAGAAGTGTACTCTCAGGTTTTTTGGAGAGGAAGAGACGATGCTGAAAAACTAAAATATTTTATAAAAGACTCGATAGAAAACTGGAACATATCTTATGTTTTGCTTGTCGGCGGAAGACGTGATCAATCAAAAGAGGAAACCTGGTGGGTACCTGTTAGATATACATATCTAAACAGACCATATGAAAACTTTCCAGAACTAAAATTTTTATCAGATCTATATTTTGCAGATATCTATGACAGCCAAGGTAATTTCAGCAGCTGGAATGATGACAATGACGAATTTTTCGGTGAATGGCCAATTGACCATTTTGCAGAAGATATCCCTGATCTAAATCCAGATGTATCTGTAGGTCGCCTTCCATGTAGAAATATTATCGATGTAAAAGGAGTTGTTGAAAAAATAATAAATTATGAAACAGGAAAATTTGATGATTCATGGTTTAAAAGACTAGTTTTAGTAGCTGGAGACACTTATCCAGATAAAACGTCTTATATTGATGGAGAGGCTCATTCTCAAAAGGTTATTGATTTAATGGATGATTTTGAGCATGTAAAATTATGGGCATCTCTTGGCAATCTTCATTGGTCAAAAATTGTCAAGGAAATGAATTATGGATGTGGTTTTATGTTCTTTTCAGGTCATGGGGGGCCATCGTCTTATTCTAATCATCCGCCCAATAATAAAAAAATTTGGATTAAATTTAAACTGCCTCATATGTTGTTCCTAAACAATAAAAATAAACTACCTATTATAACTGCTAGTAGCACATGTTATGGAAGTCTTTTCAATGTAAGCCTTAGATCCACTATTGGTGTTTACTTCAACATATTCAATAAGATCTTTATACCTTATAATGTCCCTCTTTGTTGGTCTTGGAATTTAGTTCGAAAAACGAACGGTGGTAGTATAGCAACAATCAGTTCAACTGCTTGTAGTTACGAATCTTCAGATATTAATAGCAAAAGGGGCGGATGTGAGTTGCTTGATATATTTTTCTTTGAAGAATATGCAAAAAATAATACAAAAATTTTGGGTGATTGTTGGTCTAACTCGATAGGTCATTTTCTTCGAAGTTATCCAATAAATTGGTTTGACAAGACTTATACTGGTGATGCCCTAATTGCAAAAAACGTTGAGCAGTGGCTTCTCATAGGTGATCCAAGTCTTAAAATCGGTGGTTATGCTTAAACCTTTTAATTATTTGTTATAGTGAAAAACATATCTTGTTGGAATCCTTTTTTTCTTTCCAGTCCAATAACTACAAAAACTACATTTGAACTCAAGTGTTACCTTTCCACCCCATATCGTCTGATTTTTAACTTTTTTTAGATTATGCGTGCATACAGGACATTTATGCATTGTTTTTTTCGGATCACCTTCTCTACTATGGATCTCTAATTTAACAAAATCACTGTTTATCGCGATGTTTCTCAGACGTTTTTGACTAACTGTATATTTCTTTTTAGAAGTATTAATTTTTTTGCTGACAAGGTTTTTAAGTTTATATTGTGATGAAACAGTTCTGTATTCTTTTAAAACTTTTTCAAGATTTTTTTTTATTTTTTCATCACTTGCTATATGATAATTCATTCTAAGAGAATGTATCTTTTTATAGCTCTTAAATGTTTTATCTAACTTATTGTGTTGAGAAGATCTGTTCTACTAACAATACCTATTAGTTTATCGTTTTCAAGTAATGGCAGGGCACCTATCTCTTTTTTTGTCATAATGGATGCTGCTTGGGCAACGGTCATATTTGGTGCAGTCCAGATAGGTGGTGATTTCATAATATTAGATATTAACAACTCATCAAGTCTTTTCTTTTGTCTACCAAGTGGAAAATGACGTTTAATACTTGCTAGAGCAAATGCTATTTCATTATCTGAAATCATACCAACAAGCTTTCCATGATCTAACACAGGTATCCTTGCAATGTCTTCATCGACCATTATACGACGTGCATGTATTACTCTGTCATCGGGGGAGACTGTAAACAATTTTTTTTTCATAACATCTTTTAGTTGTTTTTTACTTTTCACTAAATGAAGTAAATCTGCTTTTGTTATTACGCCCAAAAGATTATTGTTATCTGTTACACAAAGCATGGTAGGACCTGGTTTTCCAACTTTTTTAAGAATCGTTTTCAACTCGGTATCTGGAGATATGCGCTCTATTTTTTTATCAGTTACACTTGATGCATGTAGCCTTGAAGCAGGAACTCCTTTTGTCCTAATTGATCCAAGTTTATATGCAATATTATTGTCTGTTATCAAACCAATTAGTTTTTTATCCTCTAACACAGGTATCTTTGTAATATCATGTTTTTTCATAAGCTTTAACACATGCCGAAGATCCACATCTTTGTCAACCGTGACAACATCAGTGGTCATAACATCTTTTACTTTCATAATCTATAAACCCTCATATCTCATTTACTTTAAAACTTTATTCATATCTAAGAGCATCAATACAATCATCACACAGTAGTCTTCCATCAACATTTTTAAGATTAGCAGAAAGCACTCCACAATCCTCGCATTTACCCGAAAATACCTGTTTTTTATAAAATGTTTCATCACGAACTGTTATATCATACCACTCACGAGATATCTCATGAAGAATAGGCGATATACGCGATATATCCTTCTGAGTAATAATGCCTATAAGCTCATCATCCTCTATTACAGGCAGTCTTCTCACATTGCATTTACCCATTGTCTTCATTGCTTCTTCAAGGCTGACATAAGGATCAATTACAATCGCGGGTGTACTCATTACTTCTCCAACTGTTACCTCCTCAGGTTTTTTCCCTTCAGCAACAACTTTTTTTATAATGTCGCTCTCTGTTAAAATTCCAATGAGTAAATCTTTTTTTGTAACTAACACGTTTCCAATCTTTCTTTTTTTCATGATTTTAGCTGCTTCAAGAACAGAAATTGTTGGAGTTACTATTGCAAGGTTAGTCTTCATCGCCTCTTTTACAATTATTTCCTTACTCATACTTTTCTCCTCCCCATACAGGAAAGTATTTTTTCTTTTTTTCAGCCCAAATCATAAATACCTTTCAAGGTATTATATATTTTGTATTAAGAATTATGTCTGCAAGCCAATATGAAAGAGAGCTAAAAGCAATTCTTGCCGGTGAAAACAAAATACTTGAAAAAATCACAAAAACATGTTCTGTGATTGAAAAAGATAACTACTTTAAAATTACAAACAAACCTTTTGCAGTAGTACGTGCAGCAGGATCACTTGGAGTAGATCTTGTTGCAACACGTGGAGATATATCCTTTTTAACAGAAGTAAAAACAAGTGTTGGAGATACTCTTCATTTCAGTAGCATGGCTGGTAAACCACAGAAACAAGCAGAAAAAATGCAAAAAATCTGCAAAAAAACAAAGTGCCTACCAATTTATGCTTTTAGAACAAAAGGCTTTAGAGGTGATTCATGGCGTATTTTTACACTTGAACTTAATTGTCTCAAAGGTAGAAATAATGTTGTTCATCGTCGTCTACCAAAAATCAAGAAAAGTAAAAACGGTAATTTTGTGATGAGATGGAACGAGGGCATGCCTCTATCTGATTTTATCTCATACATCTGTAAAAATTAAATTCTTAATTTTTTTTTGAAATTATATGCTAAATAATACAAAACTTTTTAGAACCTTTCTGTATTATTGCTCTGCTGATTAAAATGAAAAAAATGCTTGTCGCCTATGATGGATCTGATGCTTCAAAAAAAGCAATAGAAATGGTTAAAAAATGTGCAAATAAAGAAGATCAAATCACGCTTCTAACGGTTGTACCCGCAGAGCTGTCTGAATCTTCTTTTACTAAAATGCTTCTTCCAACAATTGATTTAAGCAACATTGTGAAAAGCGGTAGTTTTAAAGATAAAGCCACTGAGTCTTTAAACAAACTTGTAAAAGAAATTGAATACAATGTTGAAAAGGTAAATGTTGTTGTAGAAGACGGCGATCCAGCTGATGAAATACTTATAAGTGCTAAAAAAGCAGATGCAGACATGATAGTACTTGGTTACAAGGGATATGGTAAAGAAGGAAGATTTTTACTTGGTAGTGTAACAGATAAAGTAGTACGTCATGCAAGCGTATCAGTACTTGTCGTAAGATAAAAAAATTTATTATACTCGACTTGTTCTTTTCTTTTCAAATTATGCATCCAGTAAATGATATTTTGGGGATTAAAAGCTCTTATCTTAAAGGCAAAAAAATAATTCTTGCTGTAACAGGTAGCATTGCTGCAGTTGAAACAATAAAAATTTCCCGTGAACTAATACGACACGGTGCAGAAGTAATACCTGTTATGACCAAGTCTTCTACAAAAATTATTCATCCTGATAGTCTTTGGTTTGCCACAGGAAAAAAACCTATAATTGAGCTTTCTGGTGATACAGAACATGTAAACTACTGCGGTCGAGTAAAAAAACCAGCGGATCTCTTACTAATTTGCCCCTGTACAGCAAATACTATTTCAAAAATAGCACATGGAATAGATGATACCACCGTTACTACTTTTGCAACAACTGCAATCGGCTCAAAAATCCCGATAATAATAGTTCCTGCTATGCATCTATCGATGTATGATCACAAAATAATTCAACAAAACATCAAAAAACTAGAAACCAACAAAATAAATTTTATTAAACCAAAAATTGAAAAAAACAAGGCAAAAATGCCAAAAACAGAAGAAATAGTCGCAAACGTTATATCAAAAAATACAAAAAACAAACTCACCGGTAAAAAAATACTAATCATCGGTGGCCCTACAGCAGAACCTATAGATGATATAAGAATAATTACGAATAAAAGCAGTGGAAAAACAGCAATAAATCTTGCAAAAAATGCTTTTTATATGGGTGCAAAAATAGATTTATGGTACGGTCGAGGAAGGCAAAAACCTCCAGAATACATAAAAACCATAGGTTTTACAACAATAAATGATTTAAAAAAACTAGTTAAAAAAAATAAACTATCAGATTATGATACTATAATAGTCTGCGCTGCAATATCTGATTACAAACCAGAAAAAACTAAAGGAAAAATACCTTCAGGTAAAAAAAATCTTGTTATAAAACTAAAAACAACAGAAAAAATATTGCCTCAAATAAGAAAAAAAGCAGCAAAATCAAAAATAATAGCCTTTAAAGTAGAAGACAATAAAAAAGAAATAAATACTAACTCAAATAATCTTTTAAAAAAATACAAACTTGATTATGTCATTGGAAACACAACTTCAGGTTTTGAATCAGACAAAAATGAAATAATCATAATAGATAAAAAAGGCAAGAGTTTTTCAAAAAAAGGAAAAAAAGAAAACCTTACAAAGTTAATCCTAGATACTATAAACTAAATTATTTACGAGGAATAAATCAAAATGAAAGCTACTGCCTTTGCACCGGGTCACATAACTGGTTTTTTTGAACCCATCTATCACCAAGAAGATCTAAGTCGTTGTGGTTCACGTGGCGCGGGTTTAAGTATAAAACTTGGTGCCTATTCAGAAGCAATAGTTGATAATAGTAAAAGTAAATCTATAGATCTTTTTATAAATGGACGCAAGTCACCTGCTCCTGTCACCCGTCTCGCTCTAGATTTTTTAATAGGAAATAATTCTCTTAATATAACAGTTAAAACCCGTCTTGATTTACCAATGGGGCAGGGATTTGGAATGAGCGGGGCAGGTGCACTAAGCAGCTGTCTTGCAGTTTCTAAATTATGTGGACTTTCTGATTCAGATGCCCTACGTGCTGCTCATTTTTCAGAAGTAAGACTCGGAACAGGACTGGGAGATGTGATATCTTCTTTTTTTGGTGGTTTTGAAATAAGAAAATCCTCAGGTCTTCCACCATGGGGTGTGATAGAACATATACCTGGTAGTTATGATATTGTTTTATGTGTTATTGGAAAAAAGATTAATACAAAAAAGATTCTTGGTGATAAAAACAGGATTTCAAAGATTGTAGAATATGGAAAGTTTTGTACCAAAAAAATACTTGAAAAACCATCCGTTGATAACCTTTTTTATCTTTCAGAAGTTTTTACAAACAAAACAGGTCTTGCAGAAAAAAAAGTCGTTGATGCAATAAATAATGCTAATAATTACGGCTTGGCTAGTATGTGTATGCTTGGAAACAGTGTTTTTTCTACTGGTAAAACAAATGATATAGCTAAAATATTATCTAGATTTGGACGTGTTTTTGTAACTAGTGTGGATTGTACAGGTGCTAGAATAATTAAATGATTTTTTTATAACTCATTTTTTCTTCCTTCTGCAAGACTTAACAGGTTTTTTTCACCATCTTCCGGTCCCTTTGCAAAAAGTATGTCACCAGGATCAATTTTGGTATTCTTAGTAGGTCCATAAAGCCATCTTTTATCATGTCTCATAGCAATTATTACCATGCCTGTTTCACTTGAAAGTTTGAGCTCCCCAAGTGTTTTATTACATAGGATACTCTCTGGTTTTACCTCTATACGTGTAAAAACAACATCTGATTCCCTGAGACTAGTCTTGATTATTGGATGAAGCTCTACATCTCTAAGTTCTACATCTGCTATTTCTTGTGCGGCATCTGCAATTTGTTCTGCTGCCTCTGCAAGATGAAGAACAGTTAACGCATCTCTTACAGTTAGTTTTTTGTGTTTAACATGCTCTAGTGTTTTTTTCTGAAGACTTTTGTATAAAATATCTACCAGGTCTTCTAAATCGTAGACTTCTTTTGCAATTGTTTTGTTATCATAAAGAATTGAGGAATATGCTAAATCTATCATAAGCTCTGATTTGTCTTTTATTTCAAGGAGGAGGTCCTCTACTGTTTTTTCTTTGCTCAATCTAGCACCTCCACTTTTCCGTGTAAAAACTTGTTTAAATCTTTATACCCCTCATATGTTCCACGTGTTATAAGCCAGTCATCTGCCATAATATTTGTATCTGATTGTGGGTTGTATATCCAGCAATCTCCTCTACGGATTGCAATTATTCTCATACCTGTTTCTGCTTCTACTTTCAGATCCCCTATTTCTTTGTTACATGCATTAGATTCTTCTAATACCTTCATCCTGAATATTTGTTCATCTGCTTCTTTTAGAATCTTAGGTAGAATTGGTCCTTTTTTCTCTTCTTTTGAAAGTAGGTTAACTATATCTCCTGCTGCATTTGAAATGGTTTCTGCTGCTTCTGCGATTTGAAGGATTCCTGCAAGTTGCTCTGAGTCTTCTTTTGTTCTTGCAGCCATCATAGCCATCATTCTAATATCATAGTTTAGCTTGTCCATTCTAACATCAAGGTATTTTACTTCTTCAGCAATTTCATCATTGTCAAACATCGTCGCTGAATATGCAAGATCAATTATAAGCTCAGATATATCTTTCATCTCAGTCAGTAGATCTTTTACTGGAGTAGGTTCGTACTCTATCTCAGTAAATTCTTCTTTTTTCCATTTTTCTTTAGGTGTTCTTTGAAGACGTCCAAACAGCCTTTTTTTCTTCTTTTTTTCAGAATCGCTCATATTCCAACTCCCATAATTCCAATTATTATAAACAAAAACAAAATACCCATAAAGTCTGCAACAGTAGTTACCACTGGTGCTACCATATCATCAGGATCAACTCCTTTTTTAAATGAGATAAATGCTGTTAGAATACTTGCAATTGTTACAACTAAGATTAGTAAAAATCCTGTTAACACGACAATAGCTACAAACATTGCAATGCTTAAATCCTCTGTTATTATATTGCTAAATACCCCAACAAAATAAATAACTATCGCAAGGATGAAATAAGTAAAAAATCCCATTAGAAGAGATATTAGTAAGTTTTGATGCATTTCTTTGTCTCTAAAGCTGATTGTTATATATCCAACATGCAAGCCAGATGTAAGCCTGGCCCCAAGTACAGTCCCAATATTTCCTGCAACACTATTGATTACAGGAATACATATAAGAAAGATTGGAAAGAATAGTAACAATTCCTGATTTCCTTGTAATATTTGACCTGCTAAAATCTCAATTAAAACCGCTAGTAAAAGAACAGGGAGGCCATGTTTTACAATAGTTTTCCAGTTGTAAATCAAGCTATCAATCCTCCAATTAAAAGAGCACTTCCAAAAATACATACAATTGTAACGATATCACCAAATGTTGCAAGAGCAGGACCTGTGATATTGTCAGGATCCCAACCACGTTTGAATACAAAGAAAATTATTATAATAGTCATCAAAGTAAGAATAAATGCAGAAAGCAAACCTGCGAGTAACACTATCGATATTAGAGTTAGTGCATTTGGATTTGCACCCAGTATAACTGATGAAATATAAGCTAATAACCCAATTATAAAGGACATGGTAAGACTTAGAGTCAATGAACCTAAAATATTCTGTTTTAGATCTGTATTCCATAAATTATCTTTATCAATTAATCCAAGATGATACGCTGATCCAAGCCTAGAGCCTAATGCTGTTGAGATATTTCCTCGCATTGCAATTATGGCTGGAATTACAACTAAAAGGCCCGGGATTTTTTGAAAAAGATCTGTCATTAAACCAAGAGTACTACCTGCAACTATTGCCCCAAGTCCGCACATTATTATTAGGGGGAGGCTCTGCTTCAGCATTTCCTTTGCATACATAAACTATTGCCTCCATTTTTCTTCACACTTCTTTTGGTTTAATTTCTTTATAGATACCAGTTTCTATATCTATCTAAGACCATATTTGTATGTTCTTGTATCCTTTTAAGAGTTTTGACATCTTTTTTAGGCTTGAATAAATGTTTAAATCGACCCTGATATTTAATCCATTCCTCTATTGGTTTTGGCTCGATTTTTTTCTCAAGTATGAGTTTACTCTTTCCATTAAATGTCATTTTTTCATTTTCAAATTCATACAAAAGCCATGCACCAGTTTCTACTGCAAGTGTTCCCATGTCAACTGTTTTTTCCATTGGAAAACGCCAGCCAGGTGGAC
>CAZQEU010000061.1:0-9160 GCA_964592335.1 uncultured Thermoplasmatales archaeon | reverse complement strand
AAACTTTGTAAAAAAATATGGGAACTATGGATTATTTATAATAATGAGTATTCCCTTAATGATTGATACAATCTCTCTATATCTTTTTTCACTTTTGAACCCAACAGAAGAAAAAACCTCTTTGACATCTACAAAATTTGTATTAATAAATATCGGTGCAGGTATTACTAGAGGCATAATTGTTTTATCTATCTTTTATCATGTTGGAGTAAAACTAGTGTAAAAAACCTTAAAAATATTGACTTGGAAGCCTTATTATATCAAGTCTTACTAATAAAACTACAATAATTGTATATACAACAGAGATTAAAAGATCTTTGATAAATTGTTTTCTTGAATACTTCTTTTTTTCTTTTTTAATCATTCCAATCAATCCATAATGAAGCAATATAAAACCAACAATATTTGTAATCCAATAACCTACAACCATTGCTGGTAAAAAATAATTTTCAGAAACAAATCCAAAAGGTAAAGCAAATAAATAAGCAAGAGGAATGTTTACAAATAAATCATTCCACCATGAAAGGGGAGACAGTACAAAACCAATTACTGCAATTAAAAATGATTTAATTCTAACTTTATATTTTTTACTATAATTTATTAGTATACTTAGCCTCTTTGATTCAACTATCCTTTTGCTAATCTTCTTTATATTCATCATGAGTAAAAAAATATTTTATTCTTTTTCTTCCAATGTATCCTGTAGATCAATCGTCATCTCTGTAAGTACTTCCTCAAATACAGGATGTCTGTATTCTTTTATGGAATCATCTAGATAGGTTCTAGCAGCAAAATTTTTACCATCTTTTATTACTTCGATCTTACAAATTGTATCCATTGACTATTAATTTTTATTTAGAGGTTTAAGTAATTAACTGATTTTTAACTTCAAAATACCTAAAATTTTATTAAAGTATTAAAAAAAGAAAAACGGTTTAGTAAATCCGTCAAAAATACCATTGAAAAAATTGCCTTTAATATTACCGTTTTTTTAGAGTTTTCTCCTTTAGCAATAGCCTCTAGATCACATCCGCAAAGCAGAGGGGGAAATATCTTTCATATTTTAGTATTTTGCTCTAAAAAGAAGGTTTTATTAATATGAATTTCTGTTTTCTCTTTTGTGGGAATCCAAGAAATCAATGCGAAATCAATTCTTCGTAAAAATAAAAAAATTGATTCATGGTTTGTCTCAAGATATGGAATGAACCTATATCGTGGCTGTACACATAATTGTGTTTACTGCGATGGTCGTGCCGAAAAATATCAGGCACATGCGGATTTTGAAAGCAAAGTAGTTGTAAAAATAAATGCTCTTGAACTTCTTAAAAAAGAATTGACTCCAACTCATAGAAAAAAACCTTTGAAACCTGGGTTTATAATGATTGGTGGTGGCGTCGGCGATAGCTATCAACCAGTTGAAAAACAATACAAAATAACCAGAAAAGTACTTGAACATCTATATACAACAAAGTTTCCAGCACATATTCTTACAAAATCTACACTGGTTCAAAGGGACATCGATATTTTAAGAAAGATTAATAGTAAAACAAGGGCAATAATTAGTTTTAGTTTCTCATCAGTAAATGACGATATAAGTAAAGTCTTTGAGCCAGGTGTTCCAAGCCCCTCAGAAAGACTTGAAACTATAAAAACGTTGAAAGACGAGGGGTTTTACTGTGGTATGTTTCTGATGCCTGTAATTCCTTTTTTAACTGATAAAGCAGATCTAATAGAAGAGTCTGTTAAAAAAGCAAAAGATGCTGGTGTTGATTTTATCATCTTTAGTGGAATGACTCTTAAAAACGGGAGGCAAAAAGAGTATTTTTATAAAACTTTAAAGGAGAATTATCCTGAAAAAATAGTTGATTATGAAAATATTTACAAAGGTGATAAATGGGGTAATGCAACATCTTCGTATTATGATTCAATTCACAAAACATTTTCTTTTTTTGCAAGACATTATAAGATGCCTGTAAGAATACCAAGAATTCTTTTCAAAGATTTTATTGATGAAAAGGATTTAGTTGTAATAATTCTTGAACAAATTGATTATCTGTTAAAATTTCATACAAAAAGATCACCTTATGGTTTTGCAGCATATTCTATTTCAAAGATGCAAGAACCACTTGAAAACATGAGAAATAATCTTAGAGAGATTAAAGGAGTAGGACCTACTATTGAAAAAATCATTCTTGAAATACTTGATACAAAGACATCAAAGTATTATGAAAAACTAATGAACCTCTAAGGTTTTTTTGTTATATAGTTTATAGCCAAAACGTTTAAAAGCTATTTTTATTCAGGTTATTAAAATAAAAGGAAATATTATGAATAAAAACAGTAAAATAAAAATACCAAAGAACAAAACCAAAATCATTTGTACAATAGGACCTGCATCAAACTCAGAGAGAACAATAAAGAGTATGCTTCCAAATGGTATGAATATAGCACGTCTTAATTCTTCACATGGTCTTATTCAGGATCATATTGAAAATATTTCAAAAATCCATGAAATTTCAAATGAACTAGGTGTAAATATTCCTATTCTTATTGATTTACCAGGAGCAAAAATCCGTATAGGTAAATTAAAAGAAGATCCTGTGTTACTATGCAAAAATGAAATAGTTACTCTTACTACAAAAAAAATCATCGGAGATAAAAAAATAATACCTGTTCAGTATGAACACTTATCAAAAACCGTTTCAAAGGGAAGTACTGTTTATTTATCAGACGGGCTCATAGAGCTCAAAGTCCTTAGTTTTGATGAAAAAAATGTTAGATGCAAAGTAATAATTGGTGGTTCTCTTCTTTCACATAAAGGAATTAATTTTACAAACTCAAAAATCCATGTTAAATCTGTTACCAAAAAAGATCTTGATATAGTAGATATAGGTATGATGTATGGTGTTAACACTTTTTGTATTTCTTATCCAAAAGATGAAAAAGATATACAAAAAATCAAAAACTTTGCAAAAAAACAAGGTAAAGATATAAAGGTTATAGCAAAAATCGAAAGATCAGAGGCGATAGATAATTTCGATAAAATATTAGAAGTATCAGATGGGATTATGATCGCTCGTGGGGATCTTGGAATAGAAATTCCAATAGAAGATGTTCCAACTATTCAGAAAAAACTCATAAGAAAAGCAAATATCGCAGGAATACCCGTAATTACCGCTACACAGATGATGAAATCTATGACAGATAATCCTCGCCCGACACGTGCAGAGGTAACAGATGTTGCAAATGCAATTCTTGATGGAACTGATGCTGTGATGCTATCTGAAGAA
This sequence comes from uncultured Thermoplasmatales archaeon, assembly GCA_964592335.1. Lineage (GTDB taxonomy): Archaea > Thermoplasmatota > E2 > DHVEG-1 > DHVEG-1 > CAZKUB01. The sequence goes on along the minus strand of CAZQEU010000061.1, from coordinate 5,870 downwards.
ACAGCTATTGGAAAATACCCCATTCAAACTGTAAAAACCATGGCAAAGATTGCAGTTACTACTGAGAAGAAAAGAAACGGTGCAGGGCTTCCATGTAATCTGCATGATTTTATTTCAAAGACACATAACCAGCATAATTTGAAAATCGCTGATGTGATTTCTATAAATGTAATAGAGGCTCATAAGATTTTAAAACCTAAATTTATAATTACCACAACTGCAACTGGTACTACTGCAAGGATGATCAGTAGATTCAAACCTGATTGCTGGAGTCTTTCTTTTACAAAAAACCAGGATACAGCTGATTTTCTGAATTTTTCATTTGGTGTATACCCAATTTATCTCGACCATGATAAAAAAAGCTGGCATGGTGTCGTAATTGATTTTATAAAAGAAAAAAACCTTGTTAAAAAAGGCGATATGGTATTTCTTACTCAGCGCAGATTCGTAGATAAAAAAGAAGGGACTGACTCATTTGGAGTAATAAAGATATAAAAGAATAGTTGTCTTTTAACAAAAGATATGGTGTCTTTGTTATTTTGTGTCTATAAATAAACCTAGATATAGAGCATTAGATTAAATATTACGTTATTTTTATCTTAATAGAAATATTTATATAAGAAGTACACATAATACTATTTTTATAACCTTATAATAATAAAATAGGTGTATAGATATGAAAAAAACAAAAATAAAAATAACTGGTGTAATGACACTTTTTATACTAACTGCAATAAACCCAATTTTTTCAAACGCTGTAGTTACAACTGCAAGTGCCGATGAATCTTGGTACACAATAGATGTTTCAAAATCTGAGGCATATGTAGGAGAACACTTTACGGTTTCGGCTTTAACAAATGACTCGGCTCTTCCTGTATCTGCACTAATAACGTATAACGATGAAACAAAAACTGATAACCCCTCTGAATTTAATGCTGTTGGAGAAGTCAATGGTCAACCAATTGTAAAGGATGAAGAAATGCAGATTAAAGTCGAGTTTATTGATGCAGGTATTATAAAATATGAAAGCATAACAGTAAAACCAAATGAAATTTTTATTGAAGAAGATTATACTACAAATGATGCTGCAGATTCTTTTGAATTTTATATAAGAGATGCATTGGGAGAATATGTATTTCAAGCCAATGCCTATGCATCCTGGGGTGAGGAAGACAAATCTAATTTATTAGGAAAAGCTGTATTCAAAGATATACCTGTATTACTTGAAGATGAACAAACAAAAACATTTGACCTAACTGTTTATAAAGCAGGTTATGGAGACAGTGTTACCTCTACTATTTATGTTGAAAACAAAAATGTTGAACCTGACAAACCAGAAATAGAGGGTAAAATACTAACTATGGTAGGAGAAAATAATGTATACGACTATAGTTTTGCAGCACTAGATCCAGATGGTAACGACGTGAAATATAAATATAAATGGTCATCAAAAATTAATGAGCCTTGGAAAGAAACAGACCTTGTTTCTTCAGGAAGTTCTGTAACATTATCTCATTATTGGGAATCAACTGGAGTAAATACAATATCCGCTAAGACAGTTGATGAAAACGGAAAAGAAAGTAGTACCAGAGATATTTTAACTGTCACCGTTACAAACACTATGCCTGAAACCCCCTCTCTAGAAGGCCCTCGTTATATACATGATGACGTAAACGAAGCTACATTTAATGCTTGTACAAGCGATAAAGAAGGACATAATATATTATATCATTTCAATGCAAATAACATCCATAAAGAATCTAAATGGGAACCAGACAATACTGCCTGCATTATGACTATTAATGGAGAAGACGGTTTAAAAAACGGAAATATTTACAATGTCAGAGTAAAGGCAACAGACCAATGGAAAAAGGAAAAAGATGAATGGTCAGATTGGTCAGGAGCGGTAAGATTAGTAAAAGGCAATATAGCTCCAAATACACCAGCAAAACCAGAAAAAAGCGGAAGAGGAACAAAACGCACGTTTACATTTTCTACAACTGATGCAAATTTAAACGAAGATTTTGGTGGACCTGACATGTTATGGTATTTAGTTGATTTCGGTGATGGAACTGACAGTGGTTGGTTAGGTGGAGCACAAGGATGTAATATAGGTCTAGAAATGCAAGTCGACCATGATTATATAGAGCAAGAGAAATTAATTAAGTTTTATAAAGTAAGAGTAAAGGCAAAAGATGAACATGGAGCAGAAAGTGCATGGTCAGATCCTTGCATAATTATTGTGTTTAATAAAAACAAAATCAAAGGCAACTCAGGAATACCAATAAAAATAGATCCCAAAACACTACCACAAGGAACCATAAACATGATACCAAAAAACAGTGGAATCGAAGGAATATCACTAGGTTACAACTACGATGGAACATACGATATCTACCTAGATGGAACACCACTTAAACAAGGGCTAAACAGCCCTGAAGCTGTACAAAACTACATTTCAAACTTAGACAACCCTAACAACCCAGGATCAAGAAACGGCGGAGAAAACACAGGTAACCAAGACACAGGAGACGAAACCACAGATGACAACAACCAAGACACAGGAGATGGATCCACAGATGGCAACAACCAAGACACAGAAAACACCATACCTGAAGAAAACCCAATCGACCCAAATGCAGATATTGACGGACCAAGCTCTGGAGATATTAACGAAACATTATCATTTGATGGATCAGATAGCAACGACCCAGATGGCTCAATTGAACAGTATGACTGGTACTATAAAGGATACTGGCATAACAACATAGGTTCAAGTATATCAATAACTTACCCAGATGAAGGTTATAAAACAATAAAATTAAGAGTACACGACAACGATAGAAACACTGACACAGATTACAAACAAGTTGAAATAACAGAAGAAAGTGATAGAACTGCTCCTGCATTATATTCAACACTAAACTCAGAAGTTGAAGAAAAAGATATAAACAAATATAAAACACTTGACCTCACAATACAATTCAATGGAAGCGGATCATTAGTTTATAACACAGAAAAAACATATCAAGATACACAGACAAACAACAAACTTATGCAAACACAAAGCAGTCAAAATCAAAAAACATACAAAAAATCAACTGGAATATACCACCTAATTCAATCACTTGTAAAAATCTTTCCATCCCTCAACAAAATAAAAATGATAAAAAACATAGTCGAAGAAACAGACGAAGCAAAAAAAGAAAAAGATGTTGATTCAAATGTTGAAACTCCAATTAAAGATATAGTCACAAAAGATCCTGAAGAAAATAGAGCAATATCTAAAGATCCAGAAAGTAAAGAAGACCCGGATAATAAAAATTCAATAATTCCTGAATCCCAGGTTTTTGAGTCATTAGAAGAAGAAAACATAGTATTTCTCTGGGATTTCGGCGACGGTGAATTTGGCACTGGAATAAAACCAAAACATACATACAAAATAGACGCAGAATCTAAAAAATCAGATACAACCCAAGAAGCAGAATCCAGTAAGGCATTTTCATTGCAATCATTTGATATATACCCAATAGAAAAAGAAGTTACCAAAGATAATAACAAAAAATCTATAACAAACACAGAGGAAAAAAACACAAATACAGAAGAAACAAATTCTGATCACGCAAGTTCTGCGACATATATCGTAAGACTATACATAATAAAAGATGAAAAAGACGTTCTCAAAGACACCGGAAACATCGATAAAAACAAACTAAATCAGGTTGAAATAATCGACCAAGATACAACTTCGATAACAATTGACAACTTAAACGAATCTATTTTGTTAGAACAAAAACCACAGAAAATAGAACTAGGATTAATATCTTACTAACTAACAATTTTCATTTTTTATTTTTAAGGATGAAAACTGTAAGTATTGTGATAACTATAACAATAATTGCAACGCTTGTAAAAAGTGCAATATTTTCATTTGATTGTAGTCTTTTTATCACAATCCCCAAAAAAGCCCATATCACCACAAGACTATATACTATATCTTTTCTACGTAAAATTATAAGTATCGTAATTATTGTTGCAACAGCAATTACAAGTATTGCCCATATTTCTTCACCTAAAAAAAGACCTCCTGCGTTTAGTTTTACTAGTGCCCCTGTCACATTTGCAATTGTTGCAACAGTAATCCATCCAATGTACACACTTATTGGAACTTGTATCGCTAGTTTTTCTTTTATTGATGTTTTGTCATTTACAATTTCTAGTCTTTGATAGATCATAAGTAAGCCGAAGAACAATAAAAGCATAGGTAGAAGTGAAAGAACAACTTGTTCATAGTGCCATAGAAATATCCATATTATATTCCCCAGGCTTGCTAATATAAAATATATGCTTATTTTTTCTATGACGTCTGTTTTTTGTTTTTTTATAAAAGAATTTATCTGATATATGATAAAAACAATTAGTAAAACGTAGATTATTCCCCATATTGCAAATGTTATTCCTGAAGGGACAAAAAGATTTGGAAGTGAGTCTGATAATTCTCCAGTATACTTGTTATTTATTGGTAGTATATTTGCAAGGGCGTTCACAATTATTGTAAATATTACTGCAAGTGAGTTGCCGAGTATTAAAAACAAGTTTTTATTTTTCATTTTTAGTTTTCCCCATTGCATAATAAAAATAAGTTTTATGTTAATTATTGTTTCTAATAACTATATCTATCTAAAAAAATTGATCTCTTTATCTATCTAATTGCCTAAGCAGCGATTCATGATCAAGTTCTATTTCATCAAGTATTCTTCCACGGATTGTATTTATTCTACTAAGCAGTTGTTTCATGTCTTCATTTGTCATCTTATCAGATATTTTTACATCTTTTTCTTTGACCACAAGAAGTGGCTCTTCATTTTGATTTATTACTTCTTCAACAGTTATGGCTCCAAATTCATCTCTAGGATGAGCAAAACCAATATCTGTTATAAATTTACCATTTTTCTTAAACATATGTAAATCTTTTTTGACAATACTCAAGTCACTTGAACCGCAATGTTTGCAAAACAACTCATCATTTTTTTCAGAAGGAGTTATTTCCCATTGCCAATCACACATTCTGCACTTTATCGAGAGTAACTCAAATTTTTGCATTTGTCCCTCCAGTGATAGGTTGATAATTTATTCTATGCTTAAAAGCTTTTTATGTATGTGCATATGTAAATGTATATGAATAAATTCTTAGGTTTTATATTACTTTGAGCTTTATTGCTTCTAATCCTTTCTCTGTATATTTCTTACAATATTGGACTTTATCTCCTTCTCTTAGAAATATAGTCCAAAAAGGTATTTCGCTTTTATGTACAAACGCATCTTCACCGTCTTGGCCTTGTATAAAACCGTAACCGTTGCGTGTATTGTACCATTTTACTTTTCCGTTCATTGTTTATTCTCCTTTGTATTTGTTTATAACTGTTTTTTTGTAAAATCACATTGTTCTTATTTTTAAAAAAAAATAAAAAAAGTAGATTTTATGTAAAAAAGTTAAACGTAAGATCTGATTTTTTTACTAAAATCTTTTTGGCTTATGTTTTTGATAGCAATCCCTGCAGTATACAGGTCTTGTTCCATCAGGTTTGAAAGGAACTTCTGTTTCCTTTCCGCAGTCTGCACATGTTACTTTGTGCATTTCTCGGGGGCCTCTGTTAAAGCCTCCGCCTCTATTATCTCGATACATATAGTTTATTTTCCTTTTTTGCCTATTTATATTAAAGGCTTGTTATCCCTCTATAACGCTCTTGTTTATAATACTATCCATTTTAAGATAAGCTAGAATTGATGCTTAGCATTCCATATAGGCTCTCCGGGTTGCCTGTAGTCTATACCATTTATTTTGTATACACTCATCCAGTTTTCTGAAT
>CAZQEU010000060.1:0-9261 GCA_964592335.1 uncultured Thermoplasmatales archaeon | reverse complement strand
ATTAATCCAAACATGACCTAAATTCCAAATACTCCTAATTTCCCTCCAATCAATTCTTCTATTTTTTCCACAAATTCCCGTTTAAATGTAACTTGTTTTTGTCTTTTCTCCTTCATTTTTCAGTTTGTTAACTATTTTATAGTTTAATATTCTTTTTAATAATTTGTGAATAGTTTGCAAATTTTTATATATTATAATTTACATTCTATATTGAATAACTTTTTAGTTATTCAGGAATGTGAAAAAATGACTAATGAAGAAAATGAAAAAAAGACGCATGATAACGAATACGAAACTATTGGTTGGATAGATAACAATATTCGTGTATCAGTACAAAAAAATAAATTTAATGGTCTGCCGGAATGTGCATTAAAATCAATGAAGGACGTAAAGGCGACAATTACCACGCCCGACGGGAAAAAAACCGAAGATTATGTACCGGACACCAAAAACCCACATTTTATAAATCTTTCTCCGAACAAAACACGTAGTTTGAATGAACTATTGGCTCGATCTGTTGAAAAACTTGAGCAAATGGAAACCTCTTAAATAAAAAAAAGAGGAACCCTGTATATTTGAAGGGCTTGAAAATTTTGTCGTTCTTATATACTGCAAACATAAAGATATGGGCTTTCTTGCGGGGGTCAGTTTCCCCGGTGTTTGCATAACTATGGTAGGTCAAAATTATGGATAATTCCCCAAATTATAAAAAAATTAAACAAGCTGCTGTTATAGGTCTTGCTGTTGTTTGTGCTTTTTCTGTTGTAAGTATTGAGTATACTCAAACTGCTGAAGCTTTTGTCTGTGGTGGTCTTTGTGTTGCTGGCATTATTATAACTGCTGGGGCTGTTGGTGGTTACATTGGTTGGACATTAGGCCATTCTGATGATGATACAAACCCTAATTCAAATAGTGAGGAAAGTATACATCATGCTGCAATGCTTGACAAGATAAGTCACTATATAGATTTATATAAACAAAATCATAATGAACAAATAAATTTACAAAATTTATATGCAAATACTTATCTTGCTTGTGTAAGGTATGGCGAAAATGAAGCTTCTGAAGTTGTACAATATGATAATTGGGAAGAAGCTAAGTCTAATATGGAAACTTTTCATCAATTTAACTTAACTGCTCGAAGTATTCTTCTTAATATTATGGGTTCTTATGGTTATATGGATAGTCAATTATTAAATACAATTTCTGATAGCGGGCAATTTTCGTTTATAACATTAAAACAAGATTCAACCGAGCAAAATTATATAAATTGGGGAATTCAACTTTTTAATAACAAATATAATGATTCCTACCTTGGCGATTATCTTTTAAACTTTGTTGGTGTTCCTGTTGGTGAATATATAATAATAGACGGTGTAAATTATTCATCTGCTTCGGATTATCAGATATTTGATTTTGAGAGCTGCGATTTAGAACAAGTAGTTGAAGGAACTTTTAGAGAATATACTATTGAAGAAATATCTAACGAATCAAAAGTTTATATAAATGGGGTTCGTTCAAATTATCCGGTAATAAATTTAAGTGCATATGATAATACTTTTACTATCAATATTCCTGACTATTCAGTCGATTTACATAAAACCGAAAGTCAATATCATACTGTTTTTATGCGGGGTTCTCCACTGTATGTCGGAAAAATAACCTATAGTTGGAATGTTGCCGACGACCGCGATGACGACAAAAAAAAGTTTTTTATGTACTATCATAATGGGACAGATTGGAATACTATTACTGATCATGTACACCGTGCCGACGGTTATGATACATATTTAGGTGAGGGAAATTTTAATTTTAATTTAAATAAAAATATTTATGGCTTTAAATTTAGAAATTACTATGCTGATAGTGCTTACAGTTATGGTGATGATACCTTCAGTGTAACAATGAGTCTTGAAGTCGATAGTTGTTTCTTTTATCGTGAGGAATCAACACATAATATTGAACTTGACTATCAAACCCAAAATGATATTGGGGTAACTGATTCTTTTAAAAATGTAACTTTCAACTATTATGGTAATTGGGCTCAAAAATTTACAGATATGTATAATGCAATCAATAATGCTTGTTATGCTAAATGGCTTTATTATAGAAATCAGGGTTATACAAGTGCTGCCGATATCCCAAGCGATGAAATGGTACCGTATCCTGATAATTTGATGTCAAATATTGATAGTTTACAAGGAATAAATCATACAGAATTTGTATATATGTATTATGTTCTTCTTCAGCAATATAATAATTCTGATCTTTGGGACTCAAATAATGAGCTTTCTCCTTCAGATTTCAATATTACAAATAATTTTGCTGATTATATGATAAATGCAACGTTGGTACATAATGAAAATATCGTTTTTAATGGGTCAACTGTTTGGTTTTCAGTAACACAAAGCGATTTAACTTTGGTGAAAAATACATCTTATATTCTTGACCAGCAAATTTTATTTTTTGACCCTGTATCTCATAGTCTTTATTTTGGGTATATAGGTGATAATTTAACAGTACATAATATAACTTATCAGGGTGAAGAAACAAATACGGTAACACTTGAAATAACAACACTTGACGCTCTTGTAAGTGCGTTGTATGGTGTTGATATTGAAAATGAAGAGGACTCAAATTTAAACGAGGCTTTGGCTTTGCTTGCTGCTGCTGAAAATGAAGGCGGTTATTTTATGTATATAGGGATTGGCTGTATTGTTGGCGGTATTCTTTTAATGATTGCTTCAAAAGACAATCCGGGTTTGTCTAAATTTGGTCTTTTAATTTTAGTTTTAGGAATAATAGTTCTCCTTTGGGTATTTTGGCTTCAGCCAATAATAACCGGTCTTATGGGTGGTGTCACTGAAGGGGTTTTAACTATTCTTGGTAAAGGTTGGCTTTGGTAAATGTCTGAAATAAATATTGATAATATAATTGAAAAAATACGCCCGTTGCTAAAAAGAAGGTGATAAAATTATAACACTTGAAAAACCAAAAACAAAAACAAAAATAGATTATCCTTTTGCTTCAAATAAGGAAGTATTAATTGATTCTTTATTTATTTTTAAAGGTGGTATATAAATGAAAAAAACAAAAAAAATAGCTAAAGGTAGTATGGTTTGCTTGTTAACCGTAATACTTATGGCTCTAATAACAAGTAACGCTGCTGCGTCTTTAACCGTTACTGATTCGGTAACTGTTGACGGCGACACTGCAACATTTGATATAAACATAACCGGTGCTACAAATTTAAGCGATGTAAAGTTAATATATGGAACAACTGCAACTAATTATACTTGGGTGCATAATTGGACGGGTCTTTCTGGTACAACATTTAACAATGATACACAAAACGCGACAGATCTACCCGACGGTACATATTATTATGAAATATACATTCAAGATAATGGTACATGGGATAACACAACGGAAGGTACGTTTATCATAGGTTCTTCCGGGCTTGCATTGTTAAGTCTTTCAAGTAGTCAGGCAACCGAAGTTGGGATAATCTTAACATATGGGCTTATTTTTGGTCTTTGGCTTTTGATCTGTTTGTTTTTACTTGCACAAACAAAGGCAAAAAAGTTTGGAAAACGTAAACCAATGATTGATATGTCAAACGGTCAATGGCTTGGTATCTCTTTAATACTTGCTTTTGTTTTGACATTTGCTACATGGTATTTGTTTAATGTATATCTTGCGACTGATTGGCTGTCAACACTTGAGGGCTGGTTTTCCAGCATTTTTTAAGGTGGTGGTAAAACATGGCCTATAAGAAAAAAGCATACAATTACGCCGGCAAATATAAAAAAGCATATAGTATGTTTACAAGAGAAACAAAATTATTTGCAACTGTTGTTTTATCTGTAGCATTTCTTTATTTAATTTGGTATGCTGCCGATTATTATGCTTTGACCGGTTTGTATGCTTATCTGCCGTCTATTTTTGCTCTTCTTGCCGGTGGCTTAATGGTAATACATAAAAACTATAAAACTACATTTTTCGGTATTATCTTAATGGCTGTCAGTAGTGTAGCAATTGCTATACAATATGGATTTGTAACATTTTAAAATGGTGTATAAATGGTTACAAACTCTTATCTAAAAAAAGGCGTTCCTTTAACGTCTTTTCTTTATCTTTTAATTCTTGGAATTATTCTAATAGCTTTTTTTATCTTTTCAAAAGACGGCTCGTTTGAGAACCTTTTAGATTATTGGTATTCGTTTCTGCTTTTTATTATCGGTGGCTTTCTTATGATGTTTCAACGGTCATTGTGGCGAAAAATAGGTTTTTCCATATTAACGGGTTGCATTGTATCGTTATTTTTACAAGGTGCGATATTATGAACTTTTTGAAGAAGTCGAAGCAAATTATAGGTTTCTACAAAAAAAAATATTCCCCCCGAAAAATATTTTTGATTGTTTTTTCCTTCGTTTTAATAACCTCTCTTTTTACCTCTAATGCTTCGGCTTCTTCCCTCAACCTTTCAAGTTCCAATGTTGTAGTTATGACTGATGATGTTAAAATACTTGAGGAAAAACATTCTTTGATTGATAATAATGTTTTAAATATTTATATTATAAATCTTCAGGGTAAAATAAATATTTCATATAAACACCAAAATGGTTCTACAATAAAAGAGTTAAACGGTTTTTCAAGTGACGTATTAACATTGCCGTGGATAAAAGAGGCACGTCTTGAAATAAGAAAAAATGATGTATTGGTTTTTTCAACAATTTTACATGAGGCAAATTATGAGAATACTGCTCGATATCTATTTGGCAAAGATGCTCAAACGCCCGGTCTTGCTCGAATAAATATGTTTTTGTGTTTTCTTGTTGCTGTTTGTATTTCATCGGTTTTTGTTTACAAAGTAGTAGTGCCTTTATTTGACGATATTGAACATAAGGAACTTTGATAAAAATGGGTCTTTCTAATTCGGACGCTAAAAAAATAGCTAAATATTTACATCAGGAAATGGAAATTAACAACGAGACTGTTTCGAATAATGAAGAAAATAAACAAGTTGTTGTTGATCAACCCGACGAGGAAGGGCAAACAACATCAAAAAAACTTGTTGGTTTCTGGCGGATAACATTTTCACATCTTGGCTGGTATCTTGTAAATAATTACAAAAAAATATTACTTGCACTTGGTTTAATTTTAGTTTTATATATATTAGTTGATTTGTTTGGATTATATTTACTTGTATTTTTTGTTGTTTCATCAATTGTATTAACGGTTCTAATCTTTTTTATTAGAAATAAAGACAAAATATATCTTATAGTTACATCAGCCCAGCCGGAAACAAAGGACAGTTTCGAGGTCTGGTCAATGTCTCATCATCGTTTTAACCAATATGATAAAAAAGGCGATGTTAATCCAATTGACACCGCATACGGTGCGGCTTATATTGTTGAAGAATTCGACCGTGATAATAAGATTTTGAAAATGAGTTATAGACATACAAATTTAGATTTCTGGACTCGTAAAAAAGCATTTCTGGATTTAAAAGACAAAGCGATAAAAGTTTCTGACACACTCGATAATACAACGCTGCTGCAAGAATATAATGTACATAGTAAAAGCCGCAAAAAGGCACAACGTGTTTTAGAAATTATACAAAAAGCATTATTACCTGATGAATCACGTTCATTAACACAAGAAAACAAGTATAAACAATTTATTGCTGAAGTTGACGCCGACCTTAAAAAATACAAAGAATCTAAAAGAATTGATAAAAGAGAAGGTGTAAATAATGACGAAGGATAAGAATTTAAATATATTAAACAATTTAACATATGTCATTTGTAAGTCAAAAAGTATCTTTCAACATTTCTTACAAATAAGTTGTATTATCTGTATAAAATTAAAGTATTTCATTAACCACGTAAAACAAACATCTTTCATATGTAAAGCTAAAGTCTTTTGTATGACATATCTCTTTTATAACTTTTATTTAAACTTTTGTATTGCTCAACGGAAGGGAGTATATAAATGTTAAATGTTATACTCTCTTATCCTGAATTTTTAGTAAATACAAATCAAAAACAATTTTTAGATATTGTAAACAAATTTTTAAAACAAAACAAAAAAGATTTTGAAAAATTTAAGGAAGGTGTAAAATAAATGTCAAATAACGGAATTTATTTAAAACCATTATCCCAGGGAATTGGTCAAAACGTCGCGGATCATATCTTAAGGTTACCGCGTATAAATATTGTTGTTGGAAGCATTGGAATGGGTAAAACTGCTCATACATTCCTTTTTGCTGAAATGTTGCATAAACATAATCCAAAAATACCGGTATATCTTCATATTTTAAACGAATCTAAAAGATATAAATTAAGAAAACTGCTTCCTTTGTGGATAAAACTTTCAGATAAAAAAAATACGGCTTCAGGACGCCCGCTTTATAGGTCGTTCCCCCGTGGTTCGTTAATAATAGTTGAAGAATTAAGCGGTGTTGCAAACTCTAAAAATCTTCCAAGGAATGAAATTGCTGCAAATTTAATGCAAGATTTAATGACAGTAAGACATAGAAATCAATTTGTTGTAGGTAACATACAAAACACCGCTAATTTAGACAAAGACCACTTTAGAGGTGGAATACATCTTCATCTTAAATATATGAACCCTTATGCTTTGGTTTTTGAACGAAAAGAATTATTTGACCAATTCAAACTTGCAATTGAACAGTTAAAAAGACTATCAGCTTTAAAAAAAATGGACATTCGTTCTCTTGTCTACATTCAGGACGATACCGGAAGAAATTGGTTTCAAACATCTTTACCGAGTTTTTGGTCTTATCAATTAAGTACACTTTGGGGTGATAACAATTTCAATAGTTGACGATGATACCGAAATCTTAAAACTTGTTGGCTCTCGTCTTGGGTCGGAATATGAAGAAATTAAAGAATTCTGCTGCATTGATAATATTAATTATGCTCTTTTATTAAATGATCTAAAAAACATTTATAAAATAGATAATAAACTTTTAAATTTACTTGATAAAAGAATTAAATTAATTGGAATACTCGAATCTCTTTCTGAATCCGATAACTTAACTCAAATATCCTGTAAAACTGCTTTAAATTTTTCTGCTGACTATATAAATAACAACCCGCAAAAACCAAAAAACCAAACTTTCGAACCTTCCAGCAGATCTTAACATCTTATACTTACCCACACTAACAAGAATCCCTAATTGTTGTGTGTTTGGTAATCTTGCCGTGTGTAAGATTGTCAACACCGCAACATCGTGGCGTGAGCCACAACGGGCGATAGCCCGCTATAACATTGATAAAATGAAAAACAAACAAAAAAAAGATAAAAAAAACAAAAAACCTAAAAAATCACTTGAAAACGACCTAACATATTGGTTATAATTACATAAAATCGAATGTAAATAACCAATTTCCCCGCTTCCAGCTTAGATAATATCTAAAGAAGGGGTTAGGTCGGTCTATTAGTGACGGGTATAATAAAAATTTAAAATAGATTGATAATATGGATAAAATACAGATTGAAAAACGCCCGCTGCTTGCGGATAGGCTGCAAATATCAGTAAGTACAAAATATCAAATGGATTTGGATAAAATAAGTTATATAGAAGCTGTTAAACGAAAATATCTTGAATTTAAAAAAGAATATCCTATAAAATATGATTCATATTCTCATAATTATTATTTTAAATTTGATAAAAATTTAATTCCTTTTTGGTCTTATATAGGCAATCCACAATTAAAGCTTGACAATCCTTATACTATAAAATTTGAATATAATTTTATAAAAGCTATTCGTAATTTTATTTGGTCGGATAGCTCGGAAAATATTTGTTATCGGTATGATAAAAATATTTGCATTGCCGAAAAAAATTATATTGATAAAAATATTTGGAAGTCTTGGAATAATAATTTAGTTCAGGATTTGGAATTACTAATTGAAAATACTTGTAAATCTTATGCTTCTGAAATGATAAAATTTTACATACCAAATTTTGATTTAGAATACGAAAATGTTACTTTAAAGCATTGTGAGTTTAACATTGATTATCATATAGGGCGTAACAAATCAAGTGATATTTTACACGAACTGCAACATTTTCTTATCTCAGCTGAAGGTGTGGAATGGATTAATGATTTAAACGGTTATGCACTAAATTTTTATTCCGCAAAAGATATTCAGCCAAATATAAATTCTTATGGCGATCTATACAACCCGACATTGAAGTTTTATATTGCTAAAGGTATCTTTTTTAAAATTTATAGGAAAACAGCCGATCACATTCGTTTTGAAATAACTTTTGAAGGAAGTTACATTAAAAGAAAATTTGGTAAACAAGCTTTTACTTTTGTATATCCAAAACTTAAAAAATTTGCTAAACAGTTTTTTAGACGTGCCAATTTCGAGGAAGTTATACAAAAAGCTGCAACAAATTCATATGCTGATCATTTCTCCTTAATAGATAACATCTATAAATTTTTAGATTTAACCTACCCCGAACTTGCATATATTTTAGATAGCATTATACACAATAATGCAATTTCCAGCCCGGAAGCAATTAAGTTTATTCGAGAAAATAGGCAATTAACAAAATATTTTGAATCTAATTATACAAAATACGGACGCCGTGTTTATAGGTTTAATCCTGATAAGGTTCTTAAACCGAGGAAAACACGGCTTAAACCTGCTGTTAAAACTAAAAAGAAAATAGATTATAAAAAACCGTTACATCGTTGTACAAAGTGCGATAAGCTGTTCCGTGGCGATGTTTGCCCGAATTGTCAACGCAATTATTGGCTTAATCATAAAGAAAAATTAAAAAAGTCAATAAATTGGTTTAAAGACAATTTGGACGATAAAAACCGATCTGATTATTCTTATTTTTATTAAAGGGTGGTTTTTAGATGTCTGAAAAAATAGAAGCATTGTTATTTACAGTTTTTCTTTTATTCTTTCTGTTGATTGTAATTATTTTTACAAAATAAAAAAAGAAAATATAAAATACTTTAAGTAGTCTGTACTAAACTTTTATATATAACGTATGTTACATGCTATGGGGTTTTGAAAATATGAAAAGTACTGAACTAACGGAAGCTAATGCTATTTGTTATTTAAAAACACGTATTGAAACAAAAATTGAAAACGGTGAAATTAAAGACAAAAAACTTGAAGAAGCTATTAATTATGTTTATTTTTTCTTCTTCTTTTCGGTTTTGACATATTTTCTTCACTCCTTAAACAATATTTCATTTTCTT
>CAZQEU010000059.1:0-9293 GCA_964592335.1 uncultured Thermoplasmatales archaeon | reverse complement strand
TGATTTATGAAAATGCGACAGAATAAGGCTAGTTTAAATCCATTCTCAGCGACTTTTTTAGTTGTTATGATGTTTTGTATGGGTATTTTTATGCTTAATTTTACTTCTGCTATTGAATGGGCTATTGAATGGGATAATGTTGCATATTATGCTTTAGATGGGACTTCTGGAGATGTTATAGATTGGACAGGTAATTATGATGCAACTAATATTGGGGCGACAAGAGGGGTAACAGGTAAAATTAATAATGCTTTTGATTTTGATGGTGATGATGATATGGTAGAAAGACAAGCTATACCTTTTAGTGGTGATACAGCTACTTTATCAGTCTGGGTTAAAAGAGATGATATTAATAATTATGATGGTATTTTATCTTTTAATAATAATGTTTCAGGTTCAAATACTTATATAGAATATGTTATAATGGACGATGGGACATTAATGCAGGGTTCTCCTGCTGGGGGGTTATCTACAAGTTGGAGGACAACAACATCACCTTTAGATAATACTGATTGGCACCATATAGTTATAGTAATTGATAATGAATATATAGTTTATGTAGATGGTGTAGAAATGGATTTAAGTTTTACTTCTGGTGATAATGATGGTGATTTTGTAAATGATTTATCTGCTTATAATAGATTTGGTATAGGTATGATGAGAAGAGATGACGAAACTTATAATCCTTTTGATGGTAAAATTGATGAGGTAGGAATATGGGATAGAGCTTTAACACAAACAGAAATAATAGAATTATATAATGGGGGTGATGGATTAAGTTATTATGAAGAGGGCAATTTTATCTCTATCAATTTATTATCACCTACTGATGGTTCAACACAAACAGAAGATGTAGAGTTTAATGCAACTATAACTCCAACATATGTAAACATAACAAATGCAACTCTCTATATATGGGATGATGATGGCTTATTTGATACTGATACAAAAACATATACAAATCAAAACAGCTCAGTAACAGAAAACTGGACAATAAGTGGATTTGAAGCAGGAGATTATGACTGGAATGTTTATGGTTGTTATGAAAATGAGACATCAGGAGAACATTTAAACTGCACTTGGGCAGGTAGTAATTATACATTTACCTGGCAACCATTTGAGGTGACAAATGCACAATATAGCAATGAAGTTTATGAGACAGATGAAGAAACATATAATCTAACTATTGAAACTTTAGAAACAGTTTTGCAAGTGTCAGCAGAACTAAATTATAATGGCTCAACAGAGGTATCAAGTGTTTCCTGTTCAGGAGGTGTGTGTGACATAACTAATACTATAGATGTCCCCTTCGTAGATGTAAGTGAGCAAAATAGAAGTTTTTATTGGATAGTTAATATTTTTGATGGTGATTCAGAAACAAACTATAATACTTCACTATATTACCAAAATACAACACAAATATCACTACATAAATGTGGAGGTGGGGAGACAACATTAAATTTTAAGGCTTATAATGAAACCCATTTGTCAAGAATAAACCCTTTTGATTTTAAAGCAACATTTGAATACTGGATGGGTAGGGGGAGTGTTTATAGAAATTTAAGTTTGAATGAAGAGGATGTATCAGATGTGGATATTTGTTTGACACCAGGAGAAATAGAACTCTACACAGATGCAACAATAGATTATGGATTTGGAGATGAAAATATAACTTATGTAAATAGAAATTATTATTTTGATAATGCTCAACTGACAAATACTACTCAAAATATAGAATTATACTTACTTAATGCTGAAGAAGCAACAACATTCATACAGGAGGTAGAAGACCAACAGACAGAAGCAGTTCCGGGTGCATTAGTCTATATTCAAAGATACTATCCTAAAGATGGAGAATATAGGACTGTTCAGATTTCCAAAACCGATGATAATGGAAAATCTGTTGGTTTTTATAAAGTTGAGACTATAAATTACAGACATCTTATCCTCTTAGATGGAGAAGTTGTTTTACAAACAGAAAAGGGTAAAGTATTTGGAGAAAGTGTGCCATATACATTAATATTTAAGATAGGAGATGCTTTAAATTATCCTTGGCAGGTTCTTGAATCAGACTCTAACATAATTACCTCATTAACATTTAATGAATCAACCAATATCACAACATACTCTTGGATTGACAGCACAGGAGCAACTAATAGAGGGCAATTACTAGTCTATCAAATAAATTATGATGGGGATAATATACTTATATGCAATAAATCAACTGAGTTCTCATCTGGCACTTTAACTTGTGATACTACTGGATATGATGGGAGCTTTGAAGCTTATGGATATGTATATCCCAACACCCTAACTGACATTATAAATTTTGTAGTATCAACAGCTAAAGATATATTTGGGAATACTGGAATGATAATGGGATGGTTGATCATCCTGACTGCAACATTAATATTTATATGGAACCCAACAGCAATGATAGTGGCCCATAATGCTGCTACAATCTTTGTTAATTTAATAGGATTTATAAGTTTTGGTCCTATCTATATATTTAGTATGATTGCAGTTTCAATAATAATTATAATATTCATGAGGACATAATGAGAATAAATAAACGAGCAGAGTTTTTAGCACGGGATTGGGTAGTTGCAGCTATCTTACTATCAGGAGTGATAGGTTTAGTTGTCTTACAGTCTGGAGCTTTAGTGGACAGATATGATGCTGAAAATATATCATCAGATGAGTTTTCAAATAAATTTGACCAGTTTGAAAACCAAACAGCAACAGCCCAAAGTATGTGGAATCAGACAACAGGAGAAGGGGGATTATCAACTATTGGAAGTTTTGATTTGCTGTTTAAGTCTACATTTGGTGTTATTAATCTGGTATTCTCATCTGTTGTGACAGTTGGTAGTCAGATGTTTGGATTTACAGAATATTTTGGCATCCCTTCAGAAGTTGGATTTTTATTTTTTACAATATTATCCAGCATATTAGCGGTCATAATAATATTTATAATTATTTCAAGTGTTAGCAGGAGGGATATATGAAAGTAAAAAAAATAAAGTGTGAAATTTGCCATAAAGCAATTTATGTGCCTGAAACTTCAGAAAGTAAATATTGTGATAAATGTGCTTGGAGGATAAATAAATTAAATAAGCAAAGATAATGGGATACTACACAGAACCAACATCAAATGATACATTAGGAATATTTGAATTTTTTAATTATATTAATGAGGTAGCTAATGGATTATTTTTTCCAGTTATGTTGCTTGTTATTTGGGTAATTGTATTTATTGGAACTAAACAATACACAACATCAAGAGCGTGGACTGCAGCATCTACAGTCATAGCTTTTCTATCAATTCCTCTGGCTATTTTAGGATTAATATCATCTAGATGGATGTATATGAGTTTTATTCTTCTGGCAGCGGGGGTATTATGGTTGAAAATAGAAAAGTAAAATCAGAACCTAGAAGGATGGCAAAAGAAATGATAACCTTAATTGAAAATATACAGAAAAAGTTTCAGGAAAAGAGTGGAATAAAACCTTCTCAACTAGACATCCAAAGATGGTTAGTTATGGAGTTGAAGAAAAGACCTATTTATGTGAGGTAACATAAGTTACATTAATGTTACAATTTTATATATAACAATTTTTCCTCTGAAACTGAATAATATTTGAAAGGAGGGAACTCTAAAAATGAGAAAAAGTAAACGAGGACAGAGTTTAGGTATTGGTGATGCGCCTAATGTTGTGCTTATAATTGGTTTAGTATTCTTGACTATGGCTACTATTGCTTTCATCAGTGAGAAATATGGTGATGCATTAACAGAAGATTCTATTGCTGCTAATGTTACAGATGACTTAGAAACTGAAATAAGTGATAATACATCAATAGCTGGAATAGTTTTAACTATTAGCTTAGTAGGTATTGTTTTGACTGTGCTTATTGGAATCTTTGTAGGTTTCAGAGGTGGAGTTTAAACCAATGAAAGGTAAACGAGGACAGGGTTTAAGTATTGGTGATGCGCCTAATGTTGTGCTTATAATTGGTTTAGTATTCTTGACTATGGCTACTATTGCTTTCATCGGTGAGAAATATGGTGATTCCATATCTAGAGGCTATGATAATGCAACTCAGGCTGCAGAACAAAGTGCTGCTTACAACACAACTAGGGACTTACAAACAGAGATAGAAGACAATACATCAATAGCTGGAATAGTTTTAACTATTAGCTTAGTAGGTATTGTTTTGACTGTGCTTATTGGAATCTTTGTAGGTTTCAGAAGGAGAATTTAATTCTCCTATTTTTTTTTGTTATTTTTAATTCTTAAGTGGTAAGAAATATTTATAAATAGCTCTTGCCTTAAAATTGGACAATGGTAAAAGAGGTTCATACTTATGTAAACCCTTGCCTGCTGGCTGGGGGATTTCATAAGATTTTTTTGCCAAACAGCAAGAGGCAGGATATACAGGGAAATAAATCTGTTTTAGGCAACCTCCTTTTTCAGATTAATACCCTTGCTTGTGATGGGAGTTTTCAACGCCAATGTGATGTTTCTGATAATGTCACCTCTTTTAGACCATCAACTACCAAGCCATTGATTCCTGCCTCTTCATGTTACTACTTTAAAATTTTCGGAGGATTTAAATAATAGGGGTTATTTAATTTTGGATATGGAAGCGATGCGGACAAGATTGGAACAAGCGATGAGAAATAATGAAAAGATTAAACTTATTTTTCAGTATCCTTCTACACCTCGTGCAATCGTCAAATCTGGTTATGTGAAAGAGACTTATTCTGATGGTTTTTGTTTTGATGAGATTAAAGATGGAATTGTGACATATTCTTATAATTATATTGTTGAGATTAAGGGGGTGGGAGGATGAGATGTAAATGGTGTGAATCTAAAAATACTTCTTTTAGAAAAACTCCAGAATCAATACATTATGGTAGGTGGGATTGTATGGATTGTAAAAGATTTATATGTTGGGCAAAAAATCCTGACAAACCAGAAACCAACAGAAAAGTAAAATTAAAGGTAGATAGGGTTTGTCAATTCCATAATCTTGAAGAAGAACAATGTTTTTTCTGTCAAAGAAAAAAAGAGCAATTAGGTTGGAATGAAACATTAACTGTTGACCATATTAAAGAGTTAGATAAGGGTGGCAAGGATAAAATAGAAAATATGCAGGTATTATGTACTGCTTGTCATAAACTAAAAAACTGGGCGAGGTTATATATGAATTGGCATTTTAATGAGGTGAATGAGAATGATAAAAATACCTAAAGAACTACAAAAAGAAGGTGTTAGGTTTGTGTTGTTAGAAAAATCAGGCAAGAAACCATTTCAAAAAGATTGGCAAAATAAAAAGATAAAATATGATGATAAGGAATTATTAGGACATTTAAAAAAAGGTGGTAATTATGGAATAATAGGTGGGGGTCAACAACAATTAATTGTTGTAGATTTTGATAATGAAAGAATACAAGAACAAGTATGTGAGAAATTGCCTAAAACATTTACAGTAAAAACAGGTTCAGGCATGCTTCATAAATATTTTATTTCTAATAAATGTGAAAGTTTTAAAATTTTTGATGAAGAAATGAATACCCTGGCTGATATTCAAGGAGAAGGAAAACAAGTAGTAGGTCCAAATTCTATACACCCTAATGGAAATCCTTATAAAATTATTGATAATTCAGAAATCCATTACATCCCTTATGCTGAATTAAAAGCAATAATGGAGCAATATAACAAGAAACCAAAGAAACAAAATAGAATAGAATATCCAAAAAAAATAGATATAGAAGATAATTTTATTGATGAATTAAAAAAAGCAGTTAAAATGAGTGATATATTAAATTCTTTTGGGATAGATACTTCAAAAAATCCAACTGAATGTTACTTTCATTCATCAAAAGGAGGGAAATGTTTAGGTTATAATGAAGAAGTAGCTCATTGCTTCCATTGTATACATCCAGAACAAGAGATTATAACTCTTGGGGGTATTAAAAGAGCAGGAGATGTTGTTGAGGGAGATGTATTAATTAATGCTTTTGGACAAGCAACCAAAACCAAAAAAGTAACAGTCCACAAATCTTACGATAAAAAGGTCTTAGAGATATATGTTAAGGGAAATAACCAACCACTAAAAATTACAGAAAATCATGGGTGTTTTTATTATAAGGATGTGAAGTTAGGGTGTGGTAAGATAAGAGGAAAATCCTACAAATTAAAAAAACCAACAAAATTTATAGGGAAACTTCCTGCTAAAGAATTGACAACAAAAGATGCCCTATTCATTCCAGAAATAAAAATTGAGAAAGATTATAATTATTTAAAACTTCCATTTAAGGCAATAGGGGGTTATGAGACAAGAACGAACACAATCAATCAGATTCCATTAAATAAAGAAACTCTTTGGATGATTGGAATGTATCTTGCAGAAGGAAATTCATTTAGAGGAGGTATAAAATTTTCATTGCATAAAAAAGAAAGGAAATTTGCAAAGAAACTAATTAAAATATTTAACGGATTAGGTATTAATGTTTATTTATTCAATCAAAAAACACCCATAGGAGAAGCATTACTTGTTAATGTATGTAGAACAGAATTAAGTTATTCCTTTAAAAAACTATTTGGCAAAATATGCGATAAAAAGAAAATTCCTAAAGAATTATTATTCTTACCAAACTCAAAATTAAAATATTTATTAAAAGGAATATTAGATGGAGATGGAAGTAAGAGAGACTTTTATATTCGGCAAACATCTAATCAGTTATCTGTAGATATGTTAATTATTGGGAGGAAATTAGGTTATTTTTGTAGTAGGAGTATAGATAGGAAAAGAGAAGGTAGAAAGCAAACATACAGCAATTATTTTTCAACAAAAGGTTTTGGAAAAATAAAAATAGGCAGTAACCAATTAAATCCAATTACAAGTATTAAAGAGAAAGAATATTCTCAACAAGTAATAGATATAACTGTTGAAGGACATCCTTCTTTTTTAACACCACAAGGAATAATAGGAAATTGTGATGGGAGCTGGAATATTTTTAGTTTTGTTAAAGAAGCTAAAAATTGTGGATTTAAAGAATCAATAGAATATCTCGCTAATCTTGCAGGTATGGAAGATGAGCTTGAAAAAAGCAGACAAAAATATATAAATAATCTTAAACAAAATCAAAGAAGTGAAAAAAAGGAAATTAAAGAACAATTTTTGGATTTAATTAAAGAAAAGAAATTTAGTGATGCTTCTGAAATAATTGTAAATTATATAAAAAGGAATTATTATATCTATACTACAAAAGAAGATGAAAAATCAGAAGTATGGGTGTATAAAGATGGAATTTATGTACCTCATGGAAAAAGTGAAATAAAAGTGATTATGAGAGAAATTTTAGGGAAATGGTTTAATAATTTTTATTATAATCAAGTTATGAATAAATTAGAGCCAGACACAATGGTTGACCCCCAAGAATTTTTTAAAGAAAAATATATCTATGAAATTCCTCTTCAAAATGGGATATTAAATATATTAACAAAAGAGTTAAAAGAATTTACTCCTGAAAAAATATTTTTTAATAAACTCCCTGTTGAATATAATTCATTAGCTGATTGTCCTCAAATAGAAAATTTTCTAAAGGAAGTTTTGAAATCTCCAGATGATATAGATGTTTTTTATGAATTAGGGGGGTTTTGTTTAATGAAAGAATATAAATTTGAAAAAGCATTTATGTTTGTTGGTGATGGTAGGAATGGGAAAGATAAATCATTAGAATTAATAAAAAGAATGATAGGGGTAGAAAATTGTTGTTCTGTTCCTCTTTCATCATTAGTGCCTGATAGTTTTATTATGTCTGAATTTTTTAGAAAAATGGTTAATGTGGCAGGGGATATAGATAATAAAGATTTAAAGGATACTTCCACTTTTAAATCATTAACAGGTAGAAGTTTGATATCTGCTCCAAGAAAATTTTTAAATCCTATTACTTTTATTAACTATGCGAAGTTTATATTTGCTTGTAATGAATTGCCTATGGTATATGATACAAGTAGAGGATTCTGGGATAGGTGGGTTTTGCTTGAATTTCCCTATACATTTGTAACAAAGGATGAACTAGATAATACAGATGATGAGAATTTAAAATTGAGAGATGAAAATATTATTGAAAAAATAACATCACCACAAGAGTTATCAGGTTTTCTCAATAAATGTTTAGAGGGATTAGATAGGTTGCTTTTACAAAAAGATTTTTCTTCAACTATGGGAAGTGAAGAAATTAAAAATACTTGGATTAGAAAATCTAATAGTGTTATGGCATTTTGTATGGATAAGATAGAAGAAGATTATGATAATTATATTACAAAGAAAGAATTCAGAAAAAAATATACAGAATATTGTAAAAAACATAAGATTAAATCCAAATCAGATTATGTAATTAAAAGAACGTTAGAGGAATTATTTGGTGCTTCTGAAGGTAGAAAAGAGGTTTTAGGTATATATCAAAGGGTTTGGGAGGGTATAAAATGGAAATAATTAAGGGGGTTTTTGACAGGGTTGCCAGGACTACCCCCCAAAAACACCCCTATAGGGAGGACTCTATCGCTCCCCTATAAGTATAAAAAGGGTGGATGTCCTGTCATTCCTGTCATAAACAACCTAAAATGACACAAAATATGGAAATAGAACCAATAAAAAGCAAACAAATAGTCCAAGCTCACTGTGTAATCTGTGGAAAACCTTTTTATAAATATGCAAAAAACCGAAAAAGCAGGTCTAGAGCTAAGTCTTACTATCCTAAAAAGTGTAATTCTAAGTGTTGCAGTAAAGAATGCTCAAAAATCTGGAATGCTAAACAACAGATTAAATATCAAAAAACATATCAAAAGAAATATGGAAAATAAATGCCCATATCTAAAAACTGATGGACATCTATGCACTTATAAGAATGGTAACAGACATAAAAAGAACCTGCCTGTCTGTCCATATCAAAAAAGCAAGTTTAGGCGGTGTCCATATTACAAGCAGTCTCACTTTAAGGATACTACTAAAAGATGACTAACTATTAACTTAATGAAAACGAAAGGTTTATAAACATTAAAATCTAATAATAAACATGGTAAGATACAGAAAAATAAGAAAATATGATAATGGATGGGTGATCAGATTATTACAACAAGATATATCTGATTTGAATCTTGAAGATGGACAAGAAGTAGATATAGATGATTTAGCTCCAAAAACTAAAAACGAGGTGAAAAAATGAGTTTCAAAAACTTAATCAGATGGCTGTTTGGTAAGAAGTATATTGATATTTCCA
>CAZQEU010000058.1:0-9562 GCA_964592335.1 uncultured Thermoplasmatales archaeon | reverse complement strand
ATGCCAACTGGTTCAGATATTGGTTTTAGTTTTTCAGCTCCTGATTACAAAAACCGTGTTTATAAAAAAGATGTATCAGAAACTGGTGCAATATTTTTTAATGCATATTTACCTCCAAATTTTGTACCAACAGGTGACACAGGTACAGGAGGAGGCATACCATCAACTGGTGAATTACATTACCATACAGAAACAGGAAACATATCTGACTATAACACAGATGAAACAATAAATCTAGACCATGATATATATGAGATAGACACAGTTGAAAAATATGAAAGAATAGGATATGATCGTTTTCTTCATGCTGATAGTGCCACAGTAACAAACCCTGATGTAGATCTTGTCACAACTCTTAATTTTACTTGTGATGAAATATATAACGTGATTGCATACGAAAATTTGAATGCTGAGGATATTTTTACTAATAGTGCCACAGTAACAAACCCATCAGTTGATAAAAATATTAGTTTTAGCCATAAACCAGTTGGACAAATAATAGGTGTGTATCTATATAACAATACAATTTATGGCGGATGGGTATGGGTTTCCGCTGATAATTATACCTATGATGCTGATAATTTAACAGTTAATGCTTCAATTATGGATGATAATACAACCATGGTAAAAGTAGATTATATACTTGATATATTAGATCAAGGAGTTGTTGAAAGACCGATATCACATGATAAAATAACGATTACTGATGGAACCACAGCTACTGTTGATAGTTCTGCTTTAGATTCTAATACTACAATGATTAGAATTGAGTATTATACTTATATAAACGAGTATTACAACTGGATTTATATTCCAAAACAAAAATATAGCAGTACAACAAATAGCGTAACAGTAAATGCATCGGAACTCAGCTCAGATACATTGCTTATCCGTGTTAAATATTATTCATATGATGAATCCTCTTATATGGAACCAAATCTTTATGTGTTAAAAGTAATAGATCCATCGGGATCACCAGTGGATGATGCAAAAGTAATTGTTAAAAGATACATAAATACAACAGGGGAATACACTGAGATAGGTTCATATATAACAGATGGGAATGGTCAGATAGAAATATTTTTAATTCCATATGTAAATTACAAAGTACAAATCAATGCATCTGATCAGGGTTTTGAAACAAACACATATGATTACACCCCATCTGATAGTGTTTTTGTACATACATTTCGTATATCTATAGATGAAACTTCTCCTTCTGAAGAAAACATGTTCACAGGGATTACTTGGACTATAGAACCAACTAAACATTACCAACGTGGCAATTTCACTTTTTATTTTAATATAACCGCTGATAACAATAATCTTGAATGGTTCAAAGCAATAGTTTATTACTATAATGAGACCACAGATACATGGGATGTTATTTATACTGAAAATATTACAACACAGACTAGTGGCGGATCTATCAGCTATACTATAGAAAATAGTAATATTTCATTAATTGCTGGTAAATACAAAATAGAGAGCTGGTACAAAAAAGAAGGATACAATGCATATGAGGTTACACAGAGTGATTCCACACTTGTATTCCTGGAATATGGCGGGTTTGGCGATAGCCCAGTATGGGAACATATACCAGATTGGGTGTACTTACTTGTAACAGTTATCATCATGGCTCTCATCATGGCGGTTCTGTTGCCAATAGCCGGTCTTGGTACGGGTTATGTAGGTCTTGGAATATTTGCTATTGCTCTTATGCTTAAACCAGATTTAGTGATGGACTCAGGTATTAGCGGATGGGCTATACTTACTATTACAGCAATTCTGTACACAATTGCACTGTTTATATGGAGTAGAATATGAAACAAAAATATAGAGGACTGATGAGTGCATTCGTAATGATCATGTTCGGATTGATAGCGGTATGTTACCTCATGGGTTTTACAAATGCATGGTCAGCATATACCACTCAGACACCAGATGAAGATGCAGACTTAGTGGATTTAGACAACCCATCTGAATTTGGCGTTGATTTCAGTATTGGTCAAATGATGATAAATGGTATACGTGGATTGTTTGAAAGCGCAGAAGACAATCCCGTACTTGCTTGGGTTGGAACCATTGCAACAGTAGTAGGCGCTATCGTAGTTGCTAAAGCAGGTGGCGCTCAGGCTTTTGCATATATAATTCCAATAGTGCTCGTTACTATATTTGCTAATATATTCATATTTCCAATAGCGCCGATCAGTGGTGAGATGAGCTGGGTGGCGGATACAGTACCAGTTGATGCAATACTTATAGTGTTTTTCAACTTGTTCATGTTCCTAGCTATAATTGATTTCATATCTGGAGGTCGTACATGAACACAATGCTATCAATTCATTTAATAATACTCACATCTATGGGTGACATATTTGGTGAGATATATGACTCATTCTACACACTCTTTGGATCAGATCTAATAATTGGTGGAATAGTCTTCTTGTTTTTCTTAGTATTCACACTAATACTAGGGCTAGGGATGCTAGTAGGTAGTGTTGTGTTGCTCCCCGCAATGTTTCTAGTATTTGATTTTATACCAGATATGAGAATATTTGTAGCTATATTCGCTGGTATCATAGTAGGTCTTGGGCTTCATAAAATTATTAATAGATGAGGAGAGAAAAACATGTCATTTACAAAAACAGGGCTTTCTCCTGTAATGGAAAAAATAGTAAATGAAATACTAAACAACAAGGGCAACAACATATGCGTAAAAGACTTCAGACGATCTATTTATAAAATGCGTTTGAATGAGGATGATAGCAACGAAATAATTAAACATCTACAGGAGAAAGGATACCTAGTTCGCAGGGGTAAAACCATTATAAAACTCTAATTTGTAGGGTTTATATAAACCTCATAATATACATACTTTTTAGAATATAATTGTTTGCAAACTAGGGGATACTCGGCTCTGCACCCCGAATAACATAAGCAGAAGTAATGTGATAAGGAGGTCGTGAGGCTCTTATGTTTAGTGAATCTAATGCTGGCTTTAAAGGTCAGGTAACCCAAAATTTCATAGGGCTAATGGTCATCATAATTATAGCTGTAGCTGTAGTTATACCAGTAGTTCAAGACATCGTTGATAGCGCTAACTTAACGGGTACAACCGCAACAATAGTTGAGTTGTTACCGTTACTGATAGCAGTAGCTCTTATCCTCATTATCGTCAGTTTCTACTAAAGTAGAACTGAGGGTTATGTCGATAAAAAAAGCGATAACGATACTCTTTAGAGGGGTTTTTTGCCTCTCTTTAAACCTTTTTTATTTTTTTTGATAAATAATCAAAAAACTTATTTAGGCTATAAAGGATATAGGAAATATGATTGATGTAATGCTCGCAATCTGGATTGTTTTTTTCATAATTTTTTTAGTAGCTAATATTATCACTGATAATCAGATATTTGGAGCGATGGCTGGTATAATACTTCTTTTGTTTGGGCTTTTCATAATAGTTGGCGGTATACAACTAGAGGCAGGTGCAACTATAGTAGAGAGCGGATCTACAACAACAGTAACATGGACATATAGTGATGCAACACTTGAATATGGAACCTATAACACTATTTTTGGCTTGTCTTTTGTTGGTTTCGCTGTTTATCTGATTTATGCTAATCTTATTAAAAAACAGAAGAAGAAGTGATAACAGATGATAAAAAAACTTTTTATCATAATCATGTTAGTTTTTTTTTCACTATTTCCTAGTGTACAAGCAATAGGTAGCTATATTGATGATCCATCCCCAGAATGTGGATCAGAAAACATAACAATAACCGCTAAAGGAGTACAAACATGTGTTGATATATGGATACCTAATGGCTGTTATGCCAATATTACCTTTTATTATATAAACTGGACAACAGGATGGGAGCAATATGCATACTGGGAATATGCAAATGATACAATGGCTTATTGTGCCTGGAATACAAATGTGAGTTGTTACACAGAGGGGGATATTAGATCTCTTTTTGTTTGGCGTGTGAAAGCAGAGTATAATTGCCCGCAACAAAATTATAGTTGGGATGAATATTTTGTTTGTAGCTTTACAGCTGAACCATGTGAATTGTTTTATATCCATCCTGATCATAATTCAACAGATGTTTGCCCATGTTGTGATTCAATGTGTATAGGTATAGAAAACGAAAACGGAAATTCAATGAACCTTACCTTTTATAGAAACGATACCATGAATGAAAGTTTTTATATAGTTAGTAAATACCGTTATGTAAACAATGGAACTTATTGTTTTTGTATCGATGGACACATAGATGATATTTATTATCCAATGAAATACAACGAGACATACAACTGGTATGTTAATGTCACTGATACGGTCACTGGGGGATACAAGATTTCTAATGTCTATAATTTTACAACAGCTGAATATATAGAAGAATGCCCATGTGGTGAAGATGAAATACCTAGCCGTGTTATACTGGTGAAAAGAGATTTGTTTCTATTTTTTTTAACACTAGCAGTAATTGTATTAATATTACTAGCATACAAAAAGAAAAAGCATTAAATAGTCTATACAATATATAGAGTTTATATGAATGAGGAGAGGGAAAACCAGCGTAAACTAATGAAAGTTATAGAGATACAACGCCGTAAAATCGCAGAACTAGAGGGAAAACAACAAAAAGACAAGGGTTTTGGCGATTATGTAGCACAAACACAGTTTTATGCCAATATGCCAACAGATCCATATAGCCACCAATACCAGCTACTTCATAGACCACATAAAGAAATAAATGATTTTGGGGATTTACTCGATGCAGATGTTGTACTAAGTAATATCCAGGGCAACCGTACAATGCTACTTTTCCAACGGGATTTTCATATATTGACACGTATGTTTGATATGGCTAAAAGAAGCAATGGGATAATGTTACTTTTCAGACCACTTTATTATAGCTGGAAGGGGCAACTACGTATGACTTCTGCGTTAAAAGGCAAGGAACGAAGCCTCCAGAGCTTTTTAGAACCAGAGACATATGAACCAGGTTTCAGTTTCCCATTACCACAAAAGAAATCTAAGAAAAAGAAAAACTTACAGGATTTTCTTACACCGGAGGATAATATATATGGGTAGTTTTGATGATATATTAAAAGAAAAACAGAAAGAAGTAGATGAATACGAAAACACAAGCAACAACACAGATGAAATAGTTGAAGTCGTACCAATAACTGAGAATGTTACAGAAAAAAAATATCCAGTTAAAAAAACCAGTGATAAATATCTAGATCGAGTAAAAAACAAGATGAAAAACCAGAAGAAAAAAATAAAACAAGACTACCCGGAAGAAACTGAGATAGAACTAGATCAAGATGACCGGGAACATATCAAAAAAAACCTTTTGAAACGTATACATGTAAATCGTAAAGAAAAAAAACGAATAACAGGTCAGGAACACAACCAGTTACTTGATACACAGAAACTAGTAATGGCTTTCGCATTCATAGGTATGATGTTTCTTTTTATGATGTGGCAATACAACCCAGGTAGCCAAGCAATTACAACCATTGTATTCATAGTAGGAGGTTTTTTGTTCATACCACTAGGAGCGATAATGGGCTGGGTTTTTCTAGATCCATATATGCGCTGTAAAATAATGCGTAAAATGAGCAAAGGGCGTAAAAACTTTGGAATTATAAACTTTGTAGGTAAGGGAAAAAAAATAGTATCTCGTATCAAAAACTTTGATGAAGATTTGATATGGATTAAGAATAAATGTTGGGCTCTTACAAAAAGCGGGATTTATGAAATTGATAAAAATGGTGAACAAGTCACTGATAATAGGGTTCTTGATCCTGATAGTTTTGTAACACTTACAGAGACCGTGCCAACGATGTTTATAGATATTGATAGCATGCAACCCCTTACTTTTGAGACAAGTGGGCGTGAGGGAATCTCACCAGAGGAACTAGGAAGTGCATTGAAGGGATGGGTTGATAACCAGATGGCTAAAATAATGTTTCTTAAAAAAACATTAGATGCATATTTTCTTATCGTGATTCTTTGCTCGATAGCATCAGCTTTTTTAGCTTATCAAAACAATGAAAAAATCGCAGAGCTAGAAGTTATGGTTGAGAAACTAACAAGACAAATTCAACAACTAATCTAGTATTTTTTTAATTTTTTTCTCCATATTTTTTTAGTAAACGCATATTGTTAAGGTTTATATAAACCTCATTACATTATCTATTCTCAGATATTTTCGAAAATATGGAGAAGAAAGAATATGAAAAAGAAAAATGTTTTATTAATTGTATTAATAACAACGGCGCTATTGTTTTTCGTACCACCTGTTTCTGGAGCAACTACTACAACTGTTACGTATACTGAGTCGTATACAACAGATTCTAATAACACTGATCCATCTGAAACATGGTATACTTATAGTGATTCGGGTTTAAATTACTCAAATGCTAGTCATCTAGATGGGTATGGCTCAGATGATCATGGTTTCCGTATGAATACTACTGAAGGTTTTGATACTACAGGTGGTGCTTTATATGATTTTACAACAGAAACAACTTATGATACTTTTAGTCTAAAGTTTAAAATAGATGATGCATCTCATAACTATACATTAGTGACAGTTGGTACTTGGGCTGTTATAGGTGCATGGGAAGGCAATGGTGCTATAGCATACTGGCAGATAACTGATACAAAAGTAAATTTTAGTGTTGTATCAGCTATGGATGGAAACCTTACAACTGAGGTATGGACACACGCTATAGAAAATGATACATGGTATACATTAGATACTACATTTAATTACAATACTAATATTATAGGTTGTACATTATCTAATGATACTACATCTTCAATATCTACAGGACAACAAGCAAGTAGTTATAACTTCCCGAATATAACACAATCTTTCTGGGCGATACCAGCAGTACATGGAGAGGATAGTTGTTATATATGGTTCGATGATTTTATTCTCACTGATTCAACTACAACATATACTGATTCTGAAATAACAACAAACAACCTTCTCGATAATGTGATACCTGTACTTGTTGCTGTAGCTCTTTTACTCATAATAGTTGGTATGATATTCACAATGGATCTAACTAATGAAGCTCTTATGAGTATTATTGTACTTGTTATAATAGCAGTTATTATTCTGACAGTAGTAATGAGTGTATAATGAGGAAAAAATATGCCTAAAAAACCAGAGGTACCTGAGCATTGGAAAGAAGACTATGAAGAAGAACCTGAGTGGACAGAAGAACCCATAGATGAAACACCAGTGATATATGAAGATAAAGAACGAGATCTACTAAATGACCAGGGTACAGACCGTATGGATATGATGCTGGAGACCAGCAATACAAAAGGTAACGAGCTGGATCAGGAGCTTACAAGATTAAAGGATAAAAAACTACAGCGGGAACTAGAGAAACAAAAAAAACAGGATATAAAAGATAAAAAAAGCGAGATACGGCATCTTAAATATGAACCCGTATATGATGCAGGGGAGAAACTCAAAGAATATGGTTCTAAACTAGGTAGTTTTGTAGCGAGCAAACGTGCATCGCCTGAGAAGAAAGCAGAGCGCCGTACACGTGCTAAAAAGAAAATGAATAAACTAGCCTCAGTTGCGAAAAAAAAGGCTGTATCGTTTGGGAAAAGCATGCATGAGCAGAAAGCTGGCGGTGGTCTCATGGCAGGTGGTCAGAATGTTTTTCAAAACACTGGATCTAGATCAACTGGCAATATGATTGGTAATAACAAATTTATGAACAGTGATTTACTAGGTAACAGTGGTACTGGTTTTGGTAGAAAAATGAATATACTAGGGAACCAGAGACAAAACACAGGGGGTAATATTCCACGTATCATGCAGGGTAATCTACTTGGTAACCAAAAGACTAAGTCTAAGGGTAAAAAAAAACCTAGTGGTAAGGCTGGGTTGAAGCTTATGAATGAGAGGATAAAACTATGAGAAAACGAAGAAGTAGATATGAAGTATTTGCGCAGAAGAATCTTACTACAACTACGTATCATCGTAAATTAAAGAATGCTAGACAGTCAAAACGGAACATGCAGAAAAAAGGTGGGAAAGCTGTCATTATATATGACATTAAAAAAGATAAGATTATAAGGTGAAAATATGACACGTAGAGGATATGGTAAAAAAGATGGCTCACAACGTGGACAAAAAGCAGGTGGAAGGGGTAGGAACACAACATCTAAATGTCGTCATCCTAAGAGGAGATAGCTATGGGTAGAAAAAAGAAACTAAAAATATATGTACTAAGCAAAAAACATACCAAAGTTGGCAATCCAAACTATAAACTATTCATACCAGGGGTAACAGGTAAAATAAAAGGTCTTAGAAAATTGAAGACACCACATATGTATAGTGTTCAATCCTATAATCTTAAACATTCACTTGATCATTGGTTTAAAAAATATGATATTGAAATCATAAGGAGTTAATAATTATGGCACGAATGTATGTAGTTAGATCTTCATGGTTTGATACAAATAGATATGATTCAAACAAAATGAAATCTATAATTAAAAAAGCTGGTGGAAAAAACATACGAACATCAAACGCATATGGTTGGAGTAACCAACCGAAGGTTGTAACTTTTAATGTTACAAATCTTAAACAAGCAAATAAAATCCAGTCAGCACTACGTACAGCATTTGGAACGCCGTATATTCATATAAGCAAAAAGGATTGGTGAAAAATATTATGGCTAAAATGAGACCATGGGATGCTTTCCCAACTAAAACACAAGCTAAACGTGTGCAGAAGCAGTTGAAAACCGATAAAGAATACCCCGTGCAACATGTACATATACGTAAACAACCTGGTAGGCTTAAATATATGATAATGCTCGGTGGAAAAAATAGTAGGTATTGGTGAAAAAAATGAGCCGGATAACAAAAACAAGTGTGAAAAGAGCATTTAGTATCTTTGCAAAAGAAGCAGGTATTCCAACATCAGCGAGATGGCTGAAAAACAAAAGAGGATACAGCCGAAGGTTTCTAAAACTTGATTATAACTCTAACTATGGCGGTTGGCGTATGGACTGGGTGAATAAAGACACCAGTGAGAGTTTCTTCCAGGGGTCATCTACTAGGAGATCATCAAAAAACATGTATAGCTATCTCTGGGGGCTTATTCATGCTCGTAGGATGAAACGTGGCGGTGGCATGAAGAAATATCCTAGGAAAAGGAGAAAAAGATAACAATGCCTGATAATTATTTTAAAAAAATAGCTAAAAACAAAGTACGCAAAGGAGACCGTGTTTTTTATACCGATGCATATGGAAACAAAGAATTTGGTTATTATGTTAAAAAACAAAAAGCACATGCGACACTAGATCCTTCTTCAGTTACACCGTATGGGGTTGTTAAAGGTAGAAAGTATTATGCTTTATGGAACCCGCATGGTATATGTAGTGGTAGTGGTAATGAGGCTAATGTGTTTCTCCCTTTGTCTAAAATAGAAAAAGTAGTCAGAGGGTATAAGAATAAACCTGGTAAAAAAAAGGCTAATAAAAGCCTTCATAAATTCGGGAGGA
>CAZQEU010000057.1:0-10621 GCA_964592335.1 uncultured Thermoplasmatales archaeon | reverse complement strand
ACAATATTACTCAGAACCTTAAAACTATACATAGCATTCCTTTAAAACTCAGAGAGGATTATCTAAAAAACGTTGAAGTTCGTGGCGAAGTCTATATGGCTATTTCGGGTTTTAAAAAATACAATAAAGAACAAGAAAAAAAAGATGAGGGAGTATTTGCAAACCCGCGTAATGCATCAGCAGGTTCACTTCGTCAGCTTGACTCAAGAATTGTTGCCAAAAGACCTCTTGATATTTTCATTTATTTTGTTTCATATTCTGATAAGGACTTAAAAACTCAGGAGAAATCACTTGATATTTTAAAAAAAGCAGGTTTTAGAATAAATCCATTAACAAAAAAAGTAAAAGACATAGATGAAGCAATAAATTATTGTAAAACTCTTGAGGAAAAAAGAGAAACACTTGATTATGAAATTGATGGTGCAGTAATTAAAGTCAATTCTTTTGCTCAACAGAAACTGCTGGGAAACACTAGTAAAAACCCTCGTTGGGCAATATCTTATAAATTTGCAGCAAAACAATCCACTACAAAACTAGAAGACATTGCAGTTCAAGTAGGAAGAACAGGAGCTCTAACGCCTGTTGCAATACTTAAGCCTGTGGAAGTCGGTGGTGTTACTGTTTCTCGTGCAACTCTTCATAATTTTGATGAGCTTGAAAGAAAGGACATTAGAATTGGTGACACTGTTTTAATCGAAAGGAGCGGGGATGTGATACCTCAAGTTGTAAAAAGCATAGGTGAAAAAAGAACAGGCTCAGAAAAGAAAAGAAAAATACCAAGCAAATGCCCTGTATGCAACACAGAGGTGGTTCGGCCTAAAGGCGAAGTGGCCATTAGGTGTCCTAATAAAATGTGTCCTGCGCGCCTTAAATGGCGTATAAAGTACTTTGCAGCAAGGGATGCAATGGATATTGATCATCTAGGTGGTCAAACTGTCGACAAATTACTTGATGAAGGACTTGTAAAAAATATAGCTGATCTTTATTCTCTTAAAAAAGAAGATATTCTCAAACTTGAAGGATTTAAAGATAAATCTGCAGAAAATTTAATCGATTCAATAAAAGAAAGCAAACAACAGGATTTGTCTAGACTTATTTATGGACTCGGAATACGACATGTAGGAAAATATGCTGCACAGCTTCTTGCATCAGAATACATCTCAATTGATAAACTTGCAAAAGCAACGGAAGAAGAATTAAAAGAAATAGATGGTCTTGGTGATAAATCAGCAGAATCCATTGCAAACTTTTTTGCAACAGAAGAAAACATAGAATTAATTGAAAGATTAAAGGACACCGGAGTTAAAACAAAAGCTGAGAAAAAAGAAAATTTACCTCTTAGCGGCAAAAAGTTTTTATTTACAGGTGGCCTCAGCAGTATGTCACGACCTGAGGCTTCTGACTTGGTAAAAGAAAAAGGAGGAATAGTTTCAGGATCAATAAGCAAAGACCTTGACTATGTAGTATTAGGTGAAAAACCTGGTTCAAAGTTTGAAAAAGCAAAAGAACTTGGTTTGAAAATAGTATCTGAAGAAGAATTCAAAGAAATTATAAAATAAGGTGAAAGATAAATGGTTGAATGTAAAAAAGAAGAAAATAAAACAATGTGTAATTGTACATATCCTTGTGGAAAAAAAGGTATGTGCTGCGAATGTATCTCTTATCACAGAGGTCGTGGTGAGCTTCCCGCGTGCTATTTTCCAGATGATATAGAAAAAACTTATGATAGAACAATTGAAAAATTCGTAAGAATTAATCAAAAGGTATAGGAAATAAATAAATTATTCAACTGACCCATGAGCTATTTGACAAAGTACATTATTCTTTTTAATTGCAATATCTGGTTTTAGGATACTGTTAGGATCTGGATCTATATCTAAGTTATAAATAAATATTCCAGTTAAATCTCCATTTTGATCTGTTATATCATCTATACTGCAGCCAATTGAGTATTTTGAAAAGGTATTTTCAAAAAATGTTTTCCATGCCTCAACATATGGGCTGAATATAGTCATATTATTTAAATTATATAAAAAAACATCTTCAGATTCTGAAAATTTAATTCTAATTGGATATGATCCAAAACCACTTGCTGATGTTTTATCTGCTTTTGGTATTATTTGAACCAAATTAAAACTAAAATCGCCTGATGGCTCTACATAAAAATCTGGTTGAATATATAGACTATTTCCTTTATCCTGATTAAGTATAATAGCTCCATTTTCATACATTATATCTTGGTTAAGAAAATAAGCATTAATAGAAGAATATTTTATGTTGCCTAACAAATATGTTTTTTTATTTCCAATCGTATCATTTAGAATTATTTTGCACTCGTTTGGATTAATTTCTAATGAGCCATATGCACGTGAGGATGAAAAGTAAGGCATTTCCTTACTTCCAAGTGTAATGGAAGAAGTGATTACTGCATTTCTTTGTTCAGATACACAAGTTGTATCAATTGCAAATTTTAATTGGGTAAATTGATTTGCAACATCATCAATATGCTCTGATTCTTTTTGTTTCATCCAATCAGGTACATAAAAACTTTGTATAACGCCAAGAGCTGTAAAAAATAAACCGATAAGTAGTATTGCTACAACTACTCCTGCAACTGCTTTGTCTTGGTCTTTTATTTTCCTAATTTTTTTCAATTTATCACTTTCTGTAATTTTATAATGGGTCGATTATTAACTCAAATATATTATTTGAAAGATCCGGGTCAATATATTTTGAATTAGAAAGTTCAACAGATATTATCCTTGTTTCAGTTTCAATAGAAAAAATTTCCAGAATAGAATTTGCCAATTCTTCTGTATTTGATATACCTCTCACCCAACCAGGGCCATTTTGAGGTGGCCATTTATCTTCAGGACCTATATATGAACTTCCAGGCCATGCTATCTTATTTTTTATCCACGAAATATTTGAAGGATCCTGCCAAGGATTATCTTGATAATTTAAAGTAACTGGATTTAAAATCAATAACGAGTTGATTTCATCCTGTTCTGAGTTCATTGTAAGCTTTGTAATCATTTCATCTCTTCGGGCATACGCTGCTACTTTACCCCATTCATAAGCAACATCATCTCGATATGGCCTTGTTGCCCTGTAACCTGGTTCATCTTCAGGTGCAATGTATGCATCAGGCAAGCCTGCAGCAAAAACTAAAACTGATTGTTTATGAGACGGATCGTAACTGGCCAAACCCGAAAAGGTATTTCCTGCTCTCAAAAAAGCTGAATCCATAGGTGTATGATCATTCATTTTTGTTATGTGGATACTATCAATCTGATTTGCCACTGTTTGATAATTTTGCTCAGTTAAAACTGTGGGCGTACCAATTTCTAGCCGACTAGATCCTAATCCTTCCTGCCCATATTGTATAAGCGTAAGCTCTATCAAACCATTGTGTGGCAATATATTTAAAACCGCATTTTTGATTCCGCTTAGTATAGCATCAAATTGAGCAATAGAGCATGATTGCGATCCATCAATTAAAAGAATTAACTGTGTAAATTCCATCTCTTCTTCTTCAAGCATATAAATATCTAATGGAATCTCAAAGGTTTTTGTTTCACCCGCACTAATATCTCCCACATTTAGAGTACATATTCTTGTTTGGGGATTGTAGGAAGTATCAGGGATAGTTACATACTGTACTCCTTCTGGAATGTACATTTCGACTTCTACATCCTCAGTATCGCTTGGACCTGTGTTTTCAACATTTAAAAAGAAGATAATAGGTGAAGTATCATCTGGATGAAGTTGTGGATGCTGATAAACATAATCTATCTCATATGACACTACTAAATCTGCCTTATTTGCTTCTTTTACTTTTCCACTCATAATTACTGAATTGCTTTTTTGATCAACAACCGTAACATCAACTGGATCAAATGGAAGAAAACTATTTTCATTACTTAAAGGATAATATAATTCTTCACCTATATTCCATTTATTGTCTTGCTTATATTGGTTTGTTAGATAATCATTTTGATTAGCATATATCTCGGTTGTAGTTCCATCGTTAAAACTTAAAAGTATTCTAGTTTCTAAATCCAAGTCTTCTCCACCCATATGTTCTAAAAATAGTTCATCATTTCTTATAGAACCTACCAGGTATGTTGTTGGTGAAGAAGGTTCAGGTTGAATTGTGAAAAAACTAACATAAACTACTGAAAATAAGCTGACTGAAATGCCAAGCAAAAGTATAGTCCCCAGGACCTCCGATACAGCGAGAGTACTCTTTTTTCTTTTATCCATATATAATATATTATTCCTTTTAATATAAAAACTTTTTCATATTAAAGAAATAATATTAATAAAAGCATTAGCTAATTGAAAGATTTGAAAAAAACATTTGACCAAATATAACTGTTATCGAAAAAATAAAAATCGATACCGGTAATATTTTTCCAAGAGAATGCATATACATAGCTTTGTCATCACCTTCATCTATTCCATTTGTAAACCTTACGATTATAAAAACAAGTTCTAAAAGATAAATTCCAATTACCAAGACAAAATACTCAGGTCTTATGTTTTCTAGTGTAAATTGATCGGCAATAATTGGAATTTGACCTGTAATATCTGATGAAGAAACAGTAGGGATTTTATTAGAAAGACTACTTAAGATACTTGATATAAGCTTAGTAATTGCCAGTGTTACACCTCCAATAAGCGGAGCAAAAACAGCTACAGTCGAACGCAATGTCGCTGTTAAATTAAAAAGATTATCCTTGATTTTCTTCTCAATTTCTTGTAACTCTTTTAGATGATCAGCTATCTTTATAATAGAGACACTTACGGCCTTCTGACTCTTTTTAACACCTTCCACAAAAAGACGCATTGTCGCTTTGATTCTATCTGAATAAACATATTTTAAAGATCCATAATCTGAGTTAAATATTGCATCTTTTAAATCAGAATGCATAGCTGTAAGGTTGTATCCTGTTTTTCCGAAAAACTCTGAAATCTTAGAGCCTTTCATTGTATTTGCAACATACAAAAAACTTTCTTCAGCAGATTTTTCTTCAGATATTCTTTTTCCAAGTATAAATAAAGCATCGCTGAACTCTTTTTCGATTTGTCGTATGTTATCTCTTATTTTTCTATAAGGTGTATAAACACTTAGACAATATGAGGAAATAGACGCAGTAAAACCCCATATCATAAACAAAGTAACTGGAAAATATGAGTTCAACCCATTTGGATTTGTAATAAAACTCAAGAAAACATTATCTGAATTATTCAAATAAATCATAGGGATAAAAACAAAGAAGACACCTGGTAAAGCTATTAGAAACCCTAATAGAGTGGAATAAAAAAACCTTCTTTTTTTATCAATACAAATAATACCCGGATGATCTGAAGGAATAACAGGTGGATTAAACGTTGCAGGTCTTTTAAGCAGAATATTTCGTGCATAAAAG
The DNA here is from genome assembly GCA_964592335.1 of uncultured Thermoplasmatales archaeon. GTDB lineage: Archaea > Thermoplasmatota > E2 > DHVEG-1 > DHVEG-1 > CAZKUB01. The sequence continues at coordinate 5,186 of CAZQEU010000057.1, read as the reverse complement.
AAAATAATGACAGGTAATATAACATCATATACAAAAAAAACTTGAAAGATTGTAATCTTCAAACCTACTAGACCTGCAGCAGGAAGCATTGCAACCAATGCCAAAGGAATCATAATGCCTATAGAGTAAATAACCATTGTTGGTTGATGAAGGGTATTGGCAAAATTGTTCATACTCTCACGAGTACCCTCAAGTGCGATATCCAAAGCACGATTCAAAGTAATAATTCTTGATGTTTCAGATTTTTCTCTAACAGAGCTTCTAATAAGATAAAGAGCTCTTTTAAAATATTCACTCCATCGACCCCAGCCATTAGCAAAACCAGTAAATGCATCATCAATTCCATCATATAACCTTATTTGCATATCCCATAGCATCTTGCGAAAATCCCTAGCAAGCGAGTTACATGACTCAGATGCTGCAAACTTTACACTGTTTTCAAGGTTTGGAACAAGCTTGAGATACATTACTAGGTAACTAACAACCTCTGGTATATATCCTAGTGAATGAATCCTTACATATTTTGAATATATCCTAGGATAATTTACCAAATAATTCATAATAACAATTGGAACAAAAATAGTAACAATAATCATCAAAAAAATAGTAAAATAATCGATATTTGTGATATTAAATCCATAAGATAAAAGTATCAATAAATCAAAAACTAGAAAAAAAACAAAAGAGAGAAAAGCCCCCATATAAGATAATAGCAATATTTCATATGTATCTACTTTTAAATCTGAAAAAATCAATGTTTGGATGTATTCTTTTGAAAAAAAATTTTTAATTTTTACTTTGGTTTTATAATTATATTTTGCAAGCCATGAAAATTTTCTTCTTGCAAATTTTGAATATTTTTCAAACCAATGCTTATCCTTTTTCATTATTTTTTACCGATATAACTTTCAAACCATTCCAGCCATTTTTGCCATACCCTCTGATAGTTTACCTCTGCATCCATCCTTTTGCTTTGCTCAATAAACATCCAAAAAGCATTATTTGCATCTCTGTTTGCTTTTGCTTCTAAAAGCTCTGGACGGTCTTTGCTGTTTTCAACTATTGTTTTTTTAATATTTGATCTAAGCTTAATGTTTTGAAGAGCTTTTTCAACAGATATTCCCCATTTTTTTGATATATTCTCAATTATTTGAGACTGCCCCATATCTAGCAGATCAGTTGTTAAAAGTTTATCTTTTGATGTGTTGTATCTCATGATATCCTGAAAGACCTTTTCAGGATCAGGTTCTGCTGACCATCCAGTTTTTTTTATCTCTGATATTTGAATTACTCTTCTTTTTCTCTCAACTCCACCCTCCTCTCTAATTGGAGCGGAGATTACCACTGCATCTACTGCTTTAAAACTAGTAGGAGCAACTCCTATATCAAAAACTATTCTTTCATATACATCACGGGTAGTCGAACCATGGATAGTGCCCATAATTAGGTTACCAGCAGCACCCACCCTCATTGCCTCAAATAAAACCTTTGCTTCCAGCCCACGTACTTCGCCGATTATCAAAACTGATTCTCCTAATCTTAGAGCAGTTCTCAATGCATCAGTTGGTGTTACTTCTGTAGAATCTGATCCAGAGGATATTGATTTAGTGATAAGAGATTGTATTTTATAATCATGTTTTTGAAGTATTTCAACTGGTATCTCAGACGTATCTTCTATTGTAAGTATTCTAAAACGCTGTGGTATCTCAAGTATTAATGCTCCAAGAAGAGAAGTTTTTCCTGCTCCTCTACTACCTGCGAGAAGTATCGATGCCTGCCCATCTATTAGAAAACTTAAGAAACCTGCTGCCTCCACAGAAATCATTTTGTTTGCTATGAAACGAGAAAGAGTCCAAGGCTTATCCCGATGTCTTCTTAACGCAAAAGCAATTCCTTTGGGAGTTAGAGGATTCGAAATTGCTGCAATACGTGTATTATAGCTTTCAAGATCCATATCAAGTACAGGTGACGCCTCTGAAAAAGCTCTTCCCGAAATTGTTCTAAATCTTGATGAGAGAGCATCTATATCACTATTGGAAAGAAAGATATTAGATGTATACTCCTCACCATTCAAAACAATATGAAGAGGGTTATTCATAACAGGTGCATTTACATAAATATCCTGTATATTCTCATCACTTAGAAGATCCTCCAGTATTCCAAATCCTGCAGTATATCTGGCAAATATATCTGATAAATATTCAATTCGATTTGCAGAAAGCAAAAGATTCATTTTTTTTGAAAAATCAGATATAATAGTTTTTCCTAACCTCTGAAAATATTCACAAGCCGAGTTTGGATCCATAAAAGAAGCATCTTTTGGACGATGATTAGAAAGATACATTCTGACTTTTTCCAATAAATATACTTCTTGCCTGCCAAGATTATATTCCGGTGGTACAACAAAATAAAGTTTTTCTGGTCTTGTTTTTAGATTATACAATGTTACACTCATTGGACGCTTACCTTTTCTTTTTACTTCATATGATTTAAGAAAAACTGCATCATATGGCGGCTTGAGCTTTAGATATGAATCGATGAAACCAGGTCGAATGTATGGACGAATATACTTTCTATAAAAAAGCTCAATAGAAAAATTTTTAACATTTATATATTTTAAAAAATCTGCTTTTGAAATCATTTCTTTGATTATTTTTTTATAAGCATTTTCACATTTGATACAATTAGAATTCATGGTTTTTTTTGAATTATAAATTTTTTTGAGATTTAAAAATGAAAGAACAGGATCTGTTTTAGAGGTTTTTATAATATTGTCGATTTGAGCCTTTCTTATGTTTTTACATTCTTTACATTTTACAGTGTTTCTGCTGGGTAATTTTATTGATGTATAGGTGTTTAAATTATCTATAAAATTTTTCAAATCTTTTAATATCTTTAATTCCTGGCCTTGAAAGACTTTTACAAAGATATGATTGAGAATTATTCTATCTGCTGTGCTTTCATTTTGTAGTATATGCAAAATGTTTTTTCTACAATTTTTATCAAAAATTGTTGAGTTTCCAATTTTACAATTCCTACAATTAATTTTTATTGTTTTACTATTCGGGTTTTTTAATACATCATATTCACAAAGCATATTTGCTGATACATCCTACTAATATATTCTGACAAATAATTATATTTGATTACTTGGATATAAAAATGGGTTTTGTTATAACAGTTATGTGACAAAATGAAACAATCAAGACCTGTTTTTGCTATTATATATAACATAAGATACTTTAGCAGCGCATAATCTTTTTTTTAAGATTTAAAAAAATTGGTAAAAGGTAACTCAAATGAGTAAAATATTGAAAAACAGCATTAATGACAAAACTTATATCCTGGGGAGAAAAGAAAAAACATTAGATGCAACTTTGAACATTGGAAGATACTATTCACTTGATTCATCTCTAGGTTCAAATGTGTATATGGATATTTTAAGACCACATATAGTTTTTATTTGTGGAAAAAGAGGATACGGCAAATCATATACAATAGGAATTATTATAGAAGAGATAGCAGGTCTTGAAAATAGGTTAAAAGAAAATCTTGGTGTAGTTGTTTTTGATACACTTGGTATTTACTGGACAACAAAATTTCCCAATAAAAAAGATATAAACCTTATTAAAAAATGGAATTTAACACCTCAAGGATTTAAAATAGATTTATTTGTCCCAAAAAAATATATTAAAAAATACGAAGAAAATAAAATTCAGGTTAAACCTTATTCAATATGCGTATCTGAGCTATCAGCTATTCATTGGTGTCAACTCTTTGACATTAAAGCTACTTCATCTTTAGGAATTGTGTTGACTCGTGCCATACTAAAATTAAAAAATGAAAAAACTCTTTTTTCAATTTCAGATATACTAAATTGTATTAAACTAGATAAGAGAAGCAATGATCAAATAAAAGGGGCTGCCGAGAATTTTTTTGCATATGCAGAATCATGGGGAATATTTGATAAAAAAGGAATAAAAATAACAGAGTTAGTTAAAAGAAAAAAAATTTCGGTTTTAGATATCAGCCATCTTCCAAACCCTATTTTAAAAGATATAGTAGCATCTATTATTGGTAAAAAAATTTTTGAAGAACGTGTTAAAGAACGTAAAGTTCATGAAAAAAAGAAAATGGGTTTTAATGTAGAAGAAAAAGGCATTCCTATGACTTGGCTTGCAATTGATGAAGCACAATTATTTTTACCCGCTGATAAAAAAACTCTTGGAAAAGAAGTGTTTATAAATGAATGGATGAGACAGGGTCGACAACCTGGTCTTTCCCTTATTTTGGCTACTCAGAGACCTAGTTCTCTTGATAATGAAGTTTTGTCACATGCAGATATTATTATCTGCCACCGCATAACCGCTCAAGAAGACATTGATGCTCTAAGTCGTATCCGGCCTACATATATGTATGGTACAATTGAAGAATCCTTAAAAAAAGTGGGTGACAGTCGTGGTGTTGCATTGATTGTTGATGATACATCAGAGGCGGCTCATATAATAAAGTTTAGACCACGATTAAGCTGGCATGGTGGTGCTGAATCTGTTATTTTTGACCCTATTTAAAAAAAAGGATGCCATGAAAAAAATTGATGATTATGCAGCTGATATGATTCCTATACGTCTTATAATTAGTATCGCAATTGTTTCTATGATTTTTTTAATGAGTTTTTTTGGTTTTTTAAACTTAAAAGTTTTGCTTGCTGAAAAACAGATTGAAAATGAATGTAGGGCATTAGAATCAAAGATTTATAGCATGATTGCTGGTGGTGTCACAAGAGATGTAGATGAACTTGGTTCAGGTGATGGAACTAAGAGAACTCATATTTTTAATCTACCTGAAAACCTTGTTTTTTTATCTTTTGGTTGTGATCCAGATGAAGATAATAACGGAATTTTAGAAACTGGTTTAACTGAAAAGGGTGCAGCAATTTTTTATAAAGTGCAGGGTGGTAGTAAAAAAGTTATTTGGCTGGATAAAGATTTTAGATTTAGAGAAGGCAAGTTTGAAGAAGGAATGTGGAATGTTAATGGTAAAGGAGAAGGATTTATTATAAAAGAACATGGAAAAATGGCTTTGAATTTTGAATTTGTTGAAAAGAATCGTAAAACATATATTTTAATCTATTCAAATGACGGAATTGAAAATTGATAGGATATTTTGTTTCAGTTATTTTTTCT
>CAZQEU010000056.1:0-11173 GCA_964592335.1 uncultured Thermoplasmatales archaeon | reverse complement strand
CCTCGTGGCTTTGGGAGCCATGAACCCCGATTCAAATTCGGGCGGGCCCATTCTTAAATTTTAATTTTTTTCTACAAAAGCAATATTTGAGCTACCTGATTCTTTTATTTTAAATCTTTTAGTATCTAAACCTGAAAACTCATTTTGTAACTCGACAAGTCTTAAATCTACACCCATCTCTTTTATGATTGTATAATATTTATCACCTAAAACCGCTTTAAACTCCTGTATAAAAAAATAACCTGCTTTGTTACCTAGATAGTTTTTCAAAAGATCAATTATGTCTTGTATTGATTTTGCTAACTCTAAAGAATCTATGTTTTCGAAATCATTATCAATGGAGATATCTCCTATATTATAGTTTAATTCTTTGATTTGCCCTATGTTTACAAAGTTTAAAAAATTGTATTTTGACTTTAACTCATGCAATAATTTTTTTATTGAAGACCATGCATAGTCATCAGATGTTTTTGAAGATGCAACTTTTATAAGAGACATCAATGTATGTTTCATAATATCAGAATTTTTTATATTACTCTGATTGTTTATTTTTTGTTTTTCATGTAAGTCATGTTGCATATCTATATCTTAAATAGTTAAAGTGTTTAATTATTTTTTTATGAAATCTTTGATTTAACCTATTATAGATATTGGATTATATAGCAATATTTTTAACATAATAATACATCTTGGATATGCAATTGCATATGCAGGCGATGGGATGATACACAATAAATTACTGAGGGGAATAATTGTATTTTTGCTTTTTACTAGTTGTTTTACAAGTTTTTTGTATTTTAACGAGTCATCTGCAAGTGTTTTACCAAAATTATACGTAGATGATGATAACACTGAAGGCCCATGGGATGGAAGTAGTGCTCATCCTTTTAGATATATTCAAAATGCAATTGATGCTGCATCATCTGGGGATAGAATATACGTATTAGAAGGAATATATACTGAGAATCTAGTGATTAATTCAAGTAAAACCTCTTTAAATCTTTTTGGTGAGGATAAAGCAACAACAATTATCTCTGGAGGAAGTTCTGGTGATGTAATAAAAGTATATGCAACCGGGGTGGATATCAGTGATCTAACAATTAAAAACAGCGGAGACAGTTCTACTAATGCAGCTGTAAAGATTAATGTTAGTAACTGTGTTTTAGTAAATAATATTATCTCTAATAGCAGATATGGAATATATATTTACGATTGTGATAATACAAAGATATATTACAATCAGATATGTTCTAATTCTAGAGATGCAATACACATTGAAAATTCAAATAATAACAATATAACATATTCAGATGTACAGAGCAATTCTTATAATGGAGTTTTTTTGTATGATTGTTCTTACAACAATATTGAAAATAACACTATAAGTAGTAATGGTATAAACGGAGTTTATCTAAACTCAACTTGCAATTATAACACAATTGCAAATAATTACATAGCTGGCAATACATTAAACGGTATTTACCTTAATAACCACTGTAACTACAATACCATAAGCAATCATGATGGAGACAATAAAATATATGATAATGATGCTAGCGGTATAAGACTGGAAAACTCTAGTAGAAATACCCTTGGATATAACACGGTTAATAGTAACTTAGATTATGGAATAATGGTTTTAGGTTCAAATACTACAATTCATAATAGCACAATTAGTCAAAACTCAAAACATGGTATATTTTTATTTGGAGATGATAACAACCATATTATTTTCTCTGAGATTAAAAACAATACAAAAGATGGTATAAGAATACAAAACTCAACAAGTGACGAGTTATACAGAAATGAGATATCAGGGAATCTACAATATGGATTGTATCAAAACTATTACGCGATTAATAACCTGGTTTATAACAATTATTTCCATGACAACACACAAAATGTATATGACATGAGTGAAAACAACAATCAATATAGCATATCTACAACCACAGGATACAATATTATAAATGGTGCTAACACTGCTGTCGCTGGTAACTACTGGGATGATTTTGATAACAGTTCAGAAGGTGCATATGATGCTGATGGAAATGGTATTTTAGATAGCGGATATGAATATTCTATAGATATCTCCAGTTCAGACAGCGGAGCAATACTTGATATAATATCCCCTTCAATTGGGACACCTGCTGCTACACCAGATCCTCAAACAGTTGGAAGTTACACATATATCTCTACAACTATAACAGATAACACAGAGGTTGAAGAAGTAAGGCTTCTTTTAACAGATCCAAATTCAGAAAACAGAAATATCTCAATTACAGAATATAATACGGGAAACACATATTATTACAATTACCAATCTCTAATCGTTGGAAATTATAGTTATCAAATCCTTGCAAGAGATGCGAGAAACTGGGTAAGTTCTTCGACCAAGACCTTTGAAATAAATGAAGGGCAAGCACCAACAATAACAGATAATTCACCTACAACAAGTTCTCCACAAGCCGGATTTTTGTTTAATGTAACAGTTACAGATGACTCAGATTCAGCATCTGATTTAACTGTAAAAGTAAACTGGAATCATGGTAGTAAAGGTGAAAATCAAGCTATGACACATGTTGGTGGAGGTTATTTCCAAACATCAATTATTTTAGATAGTACAACAGCATCACTTAGCTACACAATTTATGCCTGTGATCAATGGGGCAATTCCATTACAACTATTTCAAAAACTGTAACAGTAACAGATAGTGTTGCACCTGAAATTGAGATAAAAAAACATGAGTATTCTTCTTCAGGTGTTTATAATACTTATACTGTAAGAGCAGAGATTACCGATGAACATGATGTCATAAATACAAAAATTGAATACTGGTACGAAGGTGCAGAGCATCAAACAGCAGATATGGATGAAAAATCAAGTAATATCTATGAAAAAGTAATTTATTTAGATAAACTTGTTGATGTATACTGTATAATAACTACAGAAGATCCATCCGGTAATCAAAACAACACTCAAAAACCATTTGCAGATGCTGGTGGACCGTATAGTGGTATAATAAGTATCGATGTAGAATTTTTGGGAAATAATAGCTTTGATTTAGATGGCAACATAACAGAGTATAGCTGGGAGTTTGGTGATGGTACAACAGGCACAGGGGAGACAACAAAACATGAATATCTAACAAATGGAGTATACACTGTTACTCTAACTATCACAGATGATAATGACAACACTGCTACAGATACAACATATGTTACAGTCACTGAGGGGACAAAAATCCAACCATCTGATTCATTGGTTAATCAAATAGAAGGATTATATGATATTACTATTGACGAAAAATTTTTCGCATATGATACAGATGCAGATGATATAGTCGATACTTTTGTAGATCCATCAAATGTTTTTAATGATATAAAAGGATCAAATGTTAGTATAAATGATGACTCAGTATTTTTGATATCTACAGATGACGAAAACATTCCTGAGTTTATGTGGAATCCCACAGAGGACAATATTATAAATATAAAAGAAGAAAAACCAGAGGATATAGAAACTGTAGAAGATGATGATATTGCAACTGCGACTGTTACTATAGATAAAAACCAGGGATGGATCTGCCTGCACGTAACTGATGAATATCCACATGCTGATCTTACTACGGTAAAAGCAAATAACACAGAGATTTCTAAAGAGAGAGTTTGGCGAAAAAACAATAGAATCTATGTTTTAGATGATCCGGAAACAGTATATACATTCACCTACGAAAATATCATAATTCCAGATGTAATAGAATGGATAATATTTACACCAAAAGAAAACAGTGAAATAAATGAAGAAAACCCCACTATTACTATTGAATACAATGTTCCTGTAACAGTAGAGTATGCTGATTTTTATAACTGGGAAACAAAAGAAACTATAGATATATTAAACAAGTTAGAAACCACCGATTACAAAAAATATAGCTACACTCCCGATAACAATCTGGAAACCAGCAAATATAATCTTAAAATAGAAGCAAGAGATGAAGCAGGAAACCTATGGACTAATGCTACAGATTATAACTTTGTAGCTTATGAAGAACAAGGTTTTGACATATTCAGCATCCTGCCATATATAGGTTTAATCGCAGGAATCTGTGTTGCAGCCTATTTGCTCTCAAGGAAATTTAATATAAACTTTGAAAGTTTTGTTTACATTAAAAACAAAAAGATTATACCATTCTTCAAACCAGTTATTTTCGGGCCGCTAAGTCTTGATGTAAACACAGATAATATAAGCAAAGCAGAGTTTTATGTAAATGGTGCTCTCAAGGATACTCTCACTCAAGAACCCTATGTTTGGAGATGGGATGAACCTGCTTTTATGAAACAAAAAATAGAGACAAAAATATATGATCAGCAAGGAAAAAGTAACAGTAGCGGTGAAATGACTTTTTATGTTTTCAACCCCAAAATATTCAAATAAAAAAAAATAATGCAATACATTTATCAAACTCAAAACTATTTTTAAAAATATGAATATTTACTATATACCTGGGATTGACTATGATTCCAATATATACATAATAACAGGCGAGAATAACACAATAATTGATTGTGGCACAGGCATGCATAATAAATATATAATCGACAAAATAAATGAGATTATTGATTTAAAAGAAATAAAACAAATAATCCTGACCCATGAGCATTACGATCACTGTGGCGGTGTTAAAAAACTTTACGAAGCAAATGATAAAAAAGCAAAGATAATTTCCCATGAAAAAGCAAGTAATAAAATAGAGAATGGGAAAAGTGATTTTGCAAGAATGCTAGGCGGAAATATGCCTAAAATACCAGTGGACATCAAACTCAAAGACAATGATGAAATCAAAATAGGTGATAAAAAATTTAATGTTTTACATACACCAGGTCACACGCCAGGTTGCATATGTTTATATGAACCTAGCGAAAAAGTTTTATTTTCAGGTGATACCCTATTTGCATATGGCTCTTTTGGAAGATATGATTTTCCAGGTGGAAACCTTGATGAACTGAAAAAATCCATACAGAGAATAAATAAACTCGATGTTTCAGATATGTATCCGGGCCATGAATCAATAGTAAAAAACGATGCAGATAAACATATAGAAAAAAGCCTTCAGAATATTAATAGTATTTTTTGATTTATGACAAACCCAAGAATTATTTTAAATGAGTTGAAATGGAGGAAAAAATACGATATAAAAAATGCAGAAATTTTTTATATACATCGCGGTGCACCAAATAACACAAAGAAGATTTATGGGGAAGAGCTATTGGATATAGGCAAATCTTTTATGCAAACACACAGCGGTTTTATCCCATATCATAGGATCCTAAAAATTACATATGAAGGAAAAAACATGTTTAAAAGGTGAAAAAAAATGATTATAAAACCGATAGCATCTGATTCACTTGGAGTCCGATCAATGGCAACATATGTAGAAACAAAGGATTGTAAAATACTAATTGATCCATCTGCAGCTTTAGGGCCAAAAAGATATGGTCTTCCACCTCATAAAAAAGAACATGAAACTCTTTTTAAGATGAAACAAAAGATATCAAATTATGCAGAAAAAAGCAATATTTTAACTATATCACATTATCATTATGACCATTATGATCCAAACGAAATTTTTTATAAAAATAAAAAAGTTTTTGCAAAGGATATCTCAGAAAACATAAATAAATCACAGGCAAAACGAGGAAAAGATTTCAAAGAAAAAGTTGAAAAAATATGTGATTTAATATACTGTGATGATTCAGAACATAATTTTGGTGATACAAGTCTTAATTTTTCACCTGCGTTTTTTCATGGCCCCGAAAACGTTCGACTTGGTTATGTAATAATGACTACAATATCTGATTGCTCTAAAAAAGTGTTACACGCCTCAGATATTCAAGGACCCATTACAAAATCTGCGACAGAATACATAATCAAACAAAAACCAGATTTATTGATTATGGATGGTCCACCAACAATATTTAAAGGTTGGAAAATAAGTCAGAATGACATTGAAAATGCATCAGAGAATCTCTTAAGAATAATAAAAGAAACAAAATGTGAAGTTATTCTTGATCATCATCTTCTCAGGGATCTAAAATATAAAGAAAATTTTACTAAGCTTTATCATATTAAGGATTTTGAAGTTAAAACTTTCGCAGAATATTTAGGTAATGAAAATAATACCCTTGAGGCGCACAGGAAAAAACTGTGGGGAAAATAATATGAGCTTTGAAAAAAGACTTGAGAAAAATATTGCAAAAAAAGAAAAAGCAATAGAAAAACATGAACAAAAAATCGGAATGTTAAAAGAAAAACTAGATTCAAACAAGATTACAAGAGCTGATTTCAATATTAAAAAGAAAAAAATCGAGACTAAAATAAGAACACTTAACTCCCGAATTAGAACACTTCAAGGAATTCTTACAAAAGAAAAAAGACATCAAGAAGAAATAGCAGAAGAAAAACGCAAAAAGAAAGAAGAAAAAAAGAAAAAGTAGTCCACAAAATAATTTTTTTTAATGCTTTATTTCAAAGTTTTCAAAATAAACTATTTCTTGTTTTTTTACATCAACATTTTTAACTTTTGCAAGTGAAGAGCCAAAGTGACACCAATCAATCATCTTATCGATTTGTTCTTCTTCACCTTCAAAAATTGCTTCTACACATCCATCATCTGTATTTTTAACCCAACCTGTGATACCTAACATCTCTGCTTTTTGTTTTGTGTTTGCTCTAAACCAAACTCCTTGGACACGACCAAAAATCTTCACATGAACATTTTTCTTCATTATTTTTTCCTCAAAAGGATTACGGAGTGAATCTCAGTACAGTTCTTGGGAAAGGTATCGCATCTTTTATATTTTCTATTCCACAAATCCATGCAACTACTCTTTCAACACCCACACCATACCCGCTATGTGGTACAGAACCAAAACGACGTAAGTCAAAATACCAGTCATAATTATCAATTTTTTCACCCATATCCTCTAAACGTTTTTTCATATCCTCTATGTTGGTACTACGTTCAGATCCGCCTACTATTTCGCCATACCCTTCTGGTGCTATCATATCAAAACAAAGAGCAGTCTTAGAGTCTTTTGGATCTTTAGGTTTGTAAAAAGCCATTATATCTATTGGATAATTTGTAACAACCACAGGTGTTTTAAAATGATTCATGAGTTTATTTTCTTCGATTGTTCGTAAATCTTTGCCCCATTCTACATCCATTCCTTCTTTTTCTTTAAGAATTTTGATTGCTTCTGTATATGTTATAGTCGGAAATTTAGAATCAGCAATTTTTTCGAGTTTTTTGATATCTTGTTCTAAAATCTCTAGTTCGTGTTTATTATTTTCAAGTACTTCCTTTAATATAAATTTTATTTCTTCTTTTGCAACTTCAGTGATTTCATTAAGTTTCATCCATGCTGCTTCCATCTCAGCCATCCAAAACTCTGAGAGATGTCTGGATGTCTTTGATTTCTCTGCTCTAAAAGTCGGCCCCATATTATAGATTTTTTCAAGAGCAAAAATACCTGCTTCTGCATATAGCTGCCATGATTGAGATAGATAGGTTTTGTTCTCATAATATTTTACTTCAAAAAGAGTGCTTCCTCCTTCACATTGGTTGGGCTGCAGAATTGGTGCATCAAACTCATAATAACCTTTTTGTCTGAAAAACTTGTGAATAGCTCCAACTACAGTAGATCGGATCTTTAAAATCGAGCTGAGATGTTGTGATCTCAACCATAAATGCCTTTGGTCAAGTAGAAACTCAGGGCTTTGATCTTTTGTAATGGGAAATACCTCTGCAAAATCAACAACATTAAAATTTGTAACCTTTAATTCAAAACCACCTGGTGCTCTATCGTCTTTTTTTACATTTCCTTGAATTTCAACACTTGATTCTATAAGTGCTTTCTTTGCATCTTCAAATTCTTTATCAGAAAGATTACCTCTTTTCACAGTTGTCTGCAATATATCTGATGAGTCTCTAATTATTATAAAAACAATGTTTCCGCTACTACGAGTTCTATAAATCCATCCTCGGACTTTAATTTTTTTATCGGTATAGTTACCTTTAAAAACATCTTCTATTTTAACCCATTCTTGTTTAGACATATCGATTTCACTTAATCTTGTCATAAAATTAAAGCATATCAAAATTACGGTAATACTCATCCTAACGCTTAAATAGGGCTTCTAGTATTATTGGCTTTACTTTCCTTATATATTATAAGGTTTAATTATATAAAATAAAAGAGGTTATTTAATTGCCTGAAGATCCAAAAACAAAAGAAAAAGAAGATTCACAAAAAAAGCAAGAGACAACAGAGAATAATAATCAGGATAAAGATTCAAAGAATCAACCTACTAAAGGGAAAAAAACTAATGAGACAGAAACAAAACCTGTAAAAACAAAAGAGGAAAAACAACCTGAAGATAAAACAGATGAAAAAAAGGAACACAAAAAAACTGAAGAAAAACCTGCAGAAAACAAACAAGAAAAACCAGAACAACCAAAGAAACAAACTAAAAAATCTGAAGAAAAACCTAAAAAAGAGTCAAAAAGCAAAGAATCAGAACCAAAGCAAAAACAAAAAGAAGACGATGATTTTCAATATATTGTACGCCTATCAAATACTGATGTAGATGGTGCAAAAAACATAGTATATGGACTCACTTCGATAAAAGGAATAGGTATGCATATGGCAACTTTAATAACAGAAAAATCCGGTTTAGACAAAAATCTAAAAGTTGGTAAATTATCAGAATCACAAGTTAAAAAACTACAAGACGCAATTGATAATGTAAGCAATTACGCGCCAAAATGGATGCTTAACCATCGTAAAGATTATGATACCGGAGAAGACATTCATTTTATAGGTCCTGAAATTGATATGAAACTAAGAGATGAGATTAACATAATGAAAAAAATAAGATCTTATAGAGGTATAAGGCACGAAAGAGGGCTTCCTGCAAGAGGACAGAGAACTAGGGCAAATAATAGAAAAGGTCTGTCGCTGGGAGTATCAAAGAAAAGAGAACCAAGTCAGAATAAGTGATAAATATGGGTAAACCAAAGTTTTCCAGGAAAAGATATGAGACGCCTAGCCATCCTTGGCAAGAAGACAGGATAAAAGAAGAAAACGAGCTTATTAAAAAATATGGTCTTAAAAACAAAAAAGAGATATGGAAAGCTCAAACTAGGCTTAAAAAATATCGTTCACAAGCAAGAGAGCTACTTGCAAAGATAGATACAGGTGAAAAACAAATTAAAAAAGAAAGCGAAGAACTTTTAATGCATCTAAATAGAATGAATATTTTACCTTTAAACTCTACATTAGATGATGTTCTAGCATTAAATATTGAGTCAATTCTTTCAAGAAGACTTCAGACACTTGCTTATCTAAAAGGATTTGCAGGCACGCCTAACCAGGCAAGGCAATTGATATCGCATGGCCACATATCAATAAATGGAAAAAAAGTTAGCGTTCCAAGTTACATTGTAAACAAAGAAGAAGAAAGTGACATAGGTTATATTTCAGACTCCCCATTAAATGATACAATGCATCCTGCTCGTCCGAAAGCAGAATATAAATCAATTCCGGTAAAAAAAGATACAAAACCAAAAGAAGAAACCAAAGAGGAAAAAGAGACAAAGCCTAAAGATGAAGAAAAAGACAAAAAAGAGGAAAAACAAACTGAAGAAAAACCTGCAGAAAACAAACAAGAAAAACCAGAACAACCAAAGCAAGAACCTAAAAAAGAAGAAAAAACTGATAAAAAATCGGAAGTAAAAAAAACTGAAGAAGACCCTGGTGAAAAAAATAAAGAAGATAATAAAGGAGGAAAATAAAAATGGCAAGAATTGGTATCGCTCATATATTTGCTTCTTTTAACAACATAATAATCACAGTAACTGATCTTACCGGAGCAGAAACTATTTCACGTTGCTCTGGAGGTATGGTTACAAAATCCGCAAAAGATGAAGGATCACCTTATACTGCTATGAAGGTTGCACAAACTGTAGCAGAGCAAGTCCGTGAGAAAGGAATAGACCGTGTAAACGTAAAAGTCCGTGGTCAAGGTGGAAACAAAGGTGCAAAACCAGGTCGTGGTGCACAAGCAGCAATACGAGCTCTTGTACGCAGTGGTCTTAAAATCGGGAAAATAGAAGACGTAACACCTACGCCACATGATGGATGCCGAAAAAAAGGTGGAAGACGAGGGAGAAGGATTTAAAGAGGCATTTTAATGAAAGTTAAAGTCAAAGATATTAAACCTAAAAAAGCAGTTATACGACTTGAAGATACAAAAGCATATTTTGTTAATTCATTAAGAAGAACTATGCTATCAGAACTTCCAAAACTTGCAATAGAAGATATTACAATTTATGATAACACAAGCCCTCTATTTGACGAAATAATATCACATCGTCTTTCAATGCTACCAGTTCCAACTGATCTAGATCTTCTATCTTTTAAAGATGAATGTGTGTGCAAAGGAAAAGGTTGTCCTAACTGTACAGTAAGATATACCCTTAGTAAAGAAGGAGAAGGAACAGTTTATTCTGGAGACCTGCAACCCTCTGAAAAAACCTGGGCTATCACAGAGGATAAAATACCAATTGTAAGACTTTATGGTGATCAAAGACTTATCCTTGAGGTAGAAGCAGTACTTGGGAAAGCAAAGGATCATGCTAAATGGCAAGGCATACATGCACCTTCTTATAGAATGGATTATGATATCGAGTTTGATAAATCAAAACTTAGTGATGTTAAAGATTTTGTATCAAATCTTCCTGAGGGGCTAGTTGAAATAAAAGGAGAAAAACTGGTTTTAAAAGATGATAAAAAAATGCCTACACTAGAATCTTATATGGACCAAGAAACGATTGATTTTATCACAATTAAAAGGGATGAAAACAATTTTACTTTTTATTTTGAAACAGATGGATCGCTTAGTGCAAAAGCCGCGTTATACGAATCAGCAAAAATACTTGAAAATAAATATGAAGAATTTTCAAAACAGCTTAAAAAATTAAAGTAAAAAAACATTTTTTCTTTTTTTATAATAACATCTTTTAATCTATTTTACATTCAAGTTTCTTAATTTCACGGGCCTGTAGGGTAGCTTGGTATCCTTGTAGCTTCGGGAGTTATAGACTTGAGT